>CAMRDW010000089.1 GCA_947041315.1 uncultured Enterovibrio sp. | reverse complement strand
AAATTAATCTAATCATGGGTGTCCCAATTAATCACCTTAATCTGGACAAATTAATCTGAGATTACCCCTTTTTTATTCCAACTAAAAATACCGCCCACCACGGGCTCGGGTGGCTTTTCCAGCCAAGGCCACCAGCGTATGGTTGGTGTGTGCATGACAAATGGCCACGGCCAAGGCATCGGCCGCATCCGCTTGGGGGGTCGCGGCCAATTTCAGCATGTGGACCACCATGTGCTGCACTTGTTTTTTATCCGCTCCGCCCTTTCCAACCACGGCTTGTTTGATAGACCGCGCCGCATATTCAAAAACAGGTAATTTTGAATTGACGGCCGCCACGATGGCACTTCCACGCGCTTGTCCGAGTTTCAAGGCGGAGTCGGCATTTTTAGCCATAAAAACTTGTTCTATGGCAAAGGTATCGGGTTGAAATTGCAATATCACTTCACTCACACCAGCAAAAATCTGCCCCAGTTTCCCCGCAAGATCATCAGACTCGGTTCTGATACATCCGCTTCCAAGGTATTCTAATGTGCGTCCTTGTTGGCGGATCAAGCCATACCCTGTGATCCGTGAGCCCGGATCTATCCCTAAAATAATCGCCACGTTATTTATTCCAAAGCACTTGCAACATCGTCTGAAATATCACCATTGTGATAAATTTCTTGCACATCATCCAAATCTTCAAGTGCATCAATCAAACGAAGCAGTTTGGGGGCTGAATCGAGATCAAGCTCTGCTTTTGTTGAAGGAATCAAACCCACTTCAGCGTGCTCGGCCACAAAACCGGCCGCATCCAGTGCGTCCTTGACAGCGCCAAAATCGTCAGGAGAGGTAAAGACATCCATGCTGCCGTCTAAATGCGTTTCAAGATCTTCCGCCCCCGCTTCAATCGCCACCGCCATCACAGTGTCTTCTTCTAAGCCAGAGGCATAAGAAATCACCCCCTTTTTAGTGAATAAATAACTGACACTGCCGTCTGTGCCTAAATTTCCACCGGATTTTGAAAAGGCATGGCGCACCCCTGATACGGTGCGATTGCGATTGTCCGTCAAACATTCCACCATGACGGCTGTCCCTGCAGGACCATACCCTTCATACACCACGGTTTCCATGTTTTCATCCCCTTCACCGCCTGCGCCGCGCGTCACGGCGCGGTTGACGGTGTCACGGGTCATGTTATTGGACAAGGCTTTGTCCATTGCGGCGCGAAGACGGGGATTGTTTTCCGCTTCCGCGCCGCCTTCTTTTGCTGCCACCACAATTTCACGAATGAGTTTGGTAAAGATTTTACCGCGCTTGGCGTCTTGCGCCGCTTTACGGTGTTTTATGTTCGCAAATTTACTGTGCCCTGCCATGTATGGCTCCTTAAATGGTCTAAAAAAACAAAGCAGGCCTGACAATCTGGCCTGCTTTCGTTTTAAATCACGATGAAGGAAAACCCTTCTTCCCGTAAAAGAAGGCGACGCGGGAGCCGTCCCAGCTCGCCTCTTTCAATCTTCAATAAAGATCTCTGTTTAGTTTTTTTCTTTCGCCAAGGCCGTCACTGCAATCGCCAAATCTTGTAACGCAAGGCTGTTGGCTTGGCTTGGCGCATCGGTCAACAAACAGGCCGCTGCCGTGGTTTTTGGAAACGCGATCACATCACGAATGTTGTCTGTGCCACATAAAAGCATGACCAAACGATCTAAACCAAAAGCCAACCCTGCATGAGGAGGCGTACCGTATTTGAGGGCTTCCAGCAAAAAGCCAAATTTTTCTTGTTGCTCTTGAGGCTCTATTCCTAAAAGATCAAACACCGCCTCTTGCATCTCACCATGGTGAATACGCACAGAGCCGCCGCCGACTTCATAGCCATTTAAAACCATGTCATACGCATTTGAAATGGCAGAGGCAGGATGGGCTTTTAAGGCCTCTGGTGTCATGTTCAAAGGGGACGTGAACGGATGATGCATGGCCTGAAGATGGCCTTCATCGTCTTCTTCAAACATCGGGAAATCCACCACCCAAAGAGGCGCCCAGGCTTGGGTGTCCGTCAAATTCATGTCCGTGCCCAGCTTCAAACGCAATGCACCCAGAGCGTCTGTCACCACTTTTTGGGTGTCCGCCCCAAAGAAAAGAAGATCACCCGAGGCAGCCTTTGAACGCGCTAAAAGGGCGCGAACTAAAGCGTCATCTAAAAACTTCGCAACAGGAGACTGAACGCCTTCAAGACCTTGACTCGCATCATTGACCTTCATCCAGGCCAACCCTTTGGCGCCGTAAATAGTGACAAATTGCGCGTACTCATCCATTTGTTTACGAGAAAGCGCAGCGCCACCCGGTACACAGATGAGCGCAACACGGCCTTTCGGATCATGGGCGGGGCCTGAAAAGACTTTGAATTCAATCTCTTTAAAAAGATCGGCCACATCCACAAGCTCTAAGGGATTGCGTAAATCAGGTTTGTCAGAGCCAAATCGGCGTATCGCCTCTGCAAAGGTCAATGTAGGGAAATCCCCTAAATCGACGTCCAGCAAGCTTTGCCACATCTCACGCACCATTTTTTCGGTTACGCTGCGCACTTGCTCTGCGGACATAAAAGAGGTTTCGATGTCAATTTGAGTAAATTCAGGCTGCCTATCTGCCCGTAAATCTTCATCACGAAAGCATTTTACAATTTGATAATATCGGTCAAAGCCCGACATCATGAGAAGTTGTTTAAAAAGCTGAGGTGATTGAGGGAGAGCGTAAAAACTGCCTTTATGCACACGGCTCGGCACCAAATAATCGCGCGCCCCTTCAGGGGTTGCTTTTGTCAGGACCGGGGTTTCTATGTCTAAAAAACCATTTTCATCAAGGAAACGTCGAACAAAGCTTGAGGCTTTTGCACGCAGCTTGATGCGATCGCTCATTTGAGGGCGACGCAAGTCCAAATAACGGAATTTTAAACGCTGCTCTTCTGAATTATTTTGATTAAAATCCAAGGGCAAAGGGGCGGCACGGTTAATGATCTCAAGCCCTCGGGCTAAAAGCTCCACTTCCCCCGTCCCCATGTCTTTGTTGATTTGATGCTCAGGCCGTAAGCGAACTTCACCTGTTATTTTGATACAAAATTCATTGCGTAAAAGAGACGCCTTCTCAAAGACGTCTTTTGTATCCGGGTCAACCACAACCTGAAGTAGGCCTTCTCTGTCACGCAAATCAATAAAAATCAGCCCACCCAAATCACGGCGACGGCTAACCCAACCACAAAGCTCTACAGTTTGCCCTGCATGGGCTTGGTTCAAGTGACCACAATAATGCGTGCGCATAAACATTCCCGTTCAGCGCCTTCCCTGCCATTTGCGTCGAAATAACACAAACATAACGGGCAATGAAGACGTGTAAATTTGGCTGCAAACCTGTCGTTTGCAACATCTAAAAATTAAAAAAATCTCCGCATTATATACCCAAGTCAGTTGAAGATGCAGGACTTTAAATAAAACCTTTGGGCGCTTTCCCTTTCCTCCCAATCCCCTCTCATTTTTAATGCAAAAATCGAAAAGCCCCCCTCTTCCCTGTTCTTTTTCAATCGATATAAAGAGTGGCTTTGTGTATTTTCAAGGCCATTTTAAGTTCGGCAAAAATCACCCCACTCAATTGATGAGAGATAAAGACAAGATTAAAAAAATTATTTATAATCGCCACCTATCTGCACCCAAGATCTTGAAAAAGGCCGCAGGACGGCAAGGACAAACAGCCCTTAAGCATTGATGCACTCTGTAATTGACCTTAGAAAGCGTCCCCCCAATAGATTAAAGATGAGGGGTAAAAATGCACGACGCAGAAAAGATCAATCAACATAACCTCGTTGTAAGGCACAATAATGACCCATTTCGACACGCTTTTTTCAACCCCCATCGAAAAAATGGGGGATTTTACTTTTGACGCAAACGTCGCCGAAGTGTTCCCTGATATGATCAGGCGTTCCGTGCCAGGGTATAACAATATTATTTCTGCCATCGGCCTTCTTACTGAACGTTTTGCCACAAACGATTCGACCTTGTACGATCTTGGCTGCTCTTTGGGGGCGGCGACCTTGTCCATGCGTCGTCACATTAAAGCAAAAAACTGCAAAATCATTGCCGTCGACAATTCATCCGCCATGATTGAACGCTGTAAATTACACCTCAGCGCGTACCGTTCAGAGACCGACGTTCACATCATTGAAAAAGACATTCGCCATGTTTGCATTGAAAACGCCTCTATGGTGGTATTGAATTTCACTTTGCAATTTTTAAGTCCAGAAGACCGTACAGTCTTGCTTCAAAAAATTTATGACGGCTTAAAGCCGGGCGGCATTTTAATTTTGTCTGAAAAATATACATTCGAAGATCCTGTCACCAACACCCTCTTGATTGATCTACACCACGACTTTAAACGGGCCAACGGGTACAGCGAACTTGAAATCAGCCAAAAAAGAAGCGCCCTTGAAAACGTCATGAAGCCCGACAGCCTTGAGTGCCACTGCGCCCGCTTACGAGGGTGTGGATTTTCGCATGTTTCACTTTGGTTTCAATGCTTTAACTTTGGCTCTATGTTTGCAATAAAAGACTAGAAACCGAATGAGAGAAAAACATACGCTCTCTTACATCCATGTGCCTTACGCCGCTTTTTTTCGCAAGGTATTGTCATCATATCCACTGAAAATATCCTGACCATGTTCGATTTTTCCGATTTTTATCAAATGATTGCAAAAAACCGCCTTCATCCTTGGCTGCATACCTTGCCCCAACAACTTTTTGAGTGGCAACAGCGCCCTCATGGTGATTTACCCAAATGGGTACGGGTTCTAAAAAAACTTCCCACACAAACGCCCACCCAAAAAGACTTAAAAAACGCGGTCTCTCTTGCATCAGAGCCCCCTCTTTGTGAAGGAGAACGCGCCAAGTTAGAGAGCCTGTTACAGTCCTTTCATCCTTGGCGAAAAGGCCCTTACACCCTTCATGGGATCCACATTGATACGGAGTGGCGCTCTGACTGGAAATGGGACCGCATTTTGCCACACATTTCTCCCTTGAAAGGCCGTTTTGTCTTGGATGTTGGCTGCGGAAATGGCTACCACCTTTGGCGCATGCTGGGAGAAGAGGCTGCATTGACAGTGGGCATCGATCCTTGCGCTTTATTTTTAGTGCAATTTCAGGCCATCCAACGCTTAATGGGACAAGATCCTCGCGCACATTTGTTGCCTTTAGGCATTGAAGAACTGCCTGCACTGGCGGCCTTTGATACGGTCTTTAGCATGGGGGTTTTTTACCACAGAAGATCGCCCTTAGATCACCTTATTCAATTAAAGAATCAATTAGTTAAAGGTGGTGAACTGGTATTAGAAACCTTGGTGATTGACGGCGATGAAAACACCGTACTGGTGCCCTCTCATCGGTATGCGCAAATGCACAATGTGTACTTTTTCCCCTCCGCCAAAGCCCTAAAAGGGTGGTTAGAAAAAACGGGCTTTGTACAGGTGCGGATCGTCGATGAATGCATCACCACCGTCGAAGAACAACGCTCAACAAAATGGATGAAACACCATTCATTGTCTGACTATCTAGATACTCATCATGCGGATAAAACGATCGAGGGGTATCCTGCGCCCAAACGCGCAACATTAATTGCGGTCAATCCTGACTAATTAATGACATAGGACGCTTTTCGCGTCCCTTAATTCAGGCTAACATAGCCTCCCGATTCTTTTTTAAAAGGCGCTATCTATGCTCAAGCACTGCGGGCTGCTGTTTCTCTCTTTTGTTGTTTCAGGTTGTGCTATCACCTCGAATGGCCAACACAAAGAAACGATCAACGCCATTCATAAACTCAAAACGAATGTTGTGGACCTCAATGGCGTTCTCAAGAAAAACGACAAGTCTCAACAAACACAGATCCAAGCGCTGCAAAAAGAAATAAAGAAAATCACCTCGTCTGTTTCTTTACTTGAAAAGAAAAAAACGCCTACGCCAGCACCGCCACCTGAACCGCGCGTTGTTTATGTCGAAAAAGAAGTTTTCGTACATGAAGAAAAAGGCAAACCCGTTTTAGGCGAAGTCGAATGGCTTTGGGTTGATTCTCTTGGAAAAAATTTCAAAACCCGTATTGATACAGGGGCGACCACCTCTTCGTTGAACGCCGCCAATGTACAAGAATTTGAACGCGATGGTAAAAAGTGGGTGCGTTTTCAACTCCTCACGGACAACTTACCACTCCAACAAGAAAACGAACAAGAAAGAAGCAAAGAAAACATCATTGAAGCCCCTTTAACCCGTTGGGTTAAAATCCGCCAAGCCTCAACAGACACGCTGGATCGTCGCGCCGTGGTTGAGCTTCGCATCCGCCTAGGGCCATTCTATGAGAAAACAGAATTTACTTTGGCCGATCGCTCTTATATGGAATTCCCCGTGCTGTTAGGCCGCGAATTCTTCCGAGATATCGCCATTGTAGATGTCAGTAAATCTTACATTTATCCCGAATATCCTGGCAAAAAAAAAATAACCTTAAAAACCGAATAACCGAATGACCGATAACAACAATTTCGACTCCAAGAGGATCTTATGACGTCACGAATGCCCTTGTATTTATTAATAAGCCTTTTAATTGTTATCGGCTTTTCCCTCACTGTATATCGTCACCAAGTGTATGGTGTGCCTTGGACTATGGGGCAAAAACATCAGGTCTGGGAAGTGGAAGCCCGCGTTGAATTTGAAGCCAGCGGATTGCCGGTGAAGGTCTCTCTGGCGGCCCCTGATACGCAAAAAGGCTTCACGCTCATCAATGAAAATACCAGCTCACCCAGTTATGGGTTTACCTTGGTAGAAACAGAGAATAACCGACAAGCCGAATGGACAAAGCGCGCCGTGCAAGGCCGTCAAATTTTGTATTTTAAAAACCAAATGCTGGTTGACCCCAATTCCAAATATAACCACGCACCTCCCCAACAGGCCATCGCCCCAGTCGCTTTAGATGGTCCACTGATGATTGCAGCACAAACCTTGCTTTCTCAAGCCCGTGAGCGTTCAGCCGATCACGCCACCTTAACAAGGGAATTGATCAAGCAATTCACCGATCTCGATAACCAAAATACAGCCCTACTGACAAAAGAAATGTCTCGCGCTGACGCCATCGTCACCATGTTGTCTATGGAAGGAATACACGCTCGCGTTGTCGGTGCCTTGCGTTTGGAAGACGGTCGCCGTCGCCAAGGGATCATTCCTATGGTCGAAATTTGGAACGGGAAAAACTGGAAAATTTTTGACCTTGACGCCTCGCTCGTCAATTCAGAAGAAAACCTGTTAATTTGGAACGAAAAAGGAACGCCCCTTCTTGAAGTCAATGGCGGGACCAACAGTGTGGTCAGTTTTTCCATTATTTCTCAAGACATCAGTCCACAACAAGCCACCAATAAGAAAATTCAAGCCGAAAGCTTGCTGAACTTCTCGATTCACAGTTTACCGATTGAAGAGCAAGCCATGTTTAAAACCATTTTGCTCATTCCCATCGGCGCTTTGATTGTTGTGATGTTGCGCGTCCTGGTCGGTTTAAAAACGTCAGGCACCTTTATGCCTGTCTTGATAGCGGTTGCTTTTGTGCAAACTCAATTGCTTCCTGGGATCATTGGTTTTCTTTTGATTGTCGGCACGGGTCTTGTGATCCGAAGCTACCTTTCAAGACTGAATTTATTGTTGGTCGCCCGTATCTCGGCGGTGATCATCACGGTTATTTTGATCATTTCCGTCTTCACCGTTGTGGCCTTTAAAATTGGCTTAATTGAAGGGCTGACCATCACGTTTTTCCCGATGATCATTCTTTCTTGGACGATTGAGCGGATGTCCATTCTTTGGGAAGAAGAAGGGGCAAAACAAGTGATCGTGCAAGGTGGGGGCTCTTTACTGACAGCGGTGTTGGTTTATCTTGCAATGACCAATGATTTTATTCGTCATTTGACTTTCAATTTCATCGGTATTCAGCTGATTATTTTGGCCATTATTTTAATGCTGGGCAATTACACAGGATACAGATTAAGCGAACTAAAACGCTTTAAACCTTTGGTGAAGGACGCTTAACATGATCGCATCTTGGCTTAGCAAATTTACCAGCCCTTCCAAGTTAAAAGCGATAGGGATCATGGGAATGAACCAGCGAAATATCAGCTACATTGGCCGATATAACCGCCGTCATTTATTCCCGTTGGTCGACAATAAGCTCAAAACAAAACAAATCGCGCAAGCAGCAGGTGCGGCGGTTCCTGAACTGATTGGTGTCATTTCAGAACAACACAATGTCCCTTTTATCCATGAAATGGTCAAAAAATGGCCTGGTTTTGTGATAAAACCCGCACAAGGATCGGGCGGGAAAGGCATATTGGTCATCACGTCTCACAAGAACGGTTTGTATAAAAAGCCCTCAGGGGCTGAAATTCCTAAAAGTGAAGTCGAACGCCACATCACCAACATTTTGGCAGGACTCTTTTCTCTTGGGGGTAAAAATGATGTGGCCCTCGTTGAGAATTTAATTCAATTTGATAACGTCTTTGATGGTTTCAGTTTTGAAGGGGTTCCTGATATTCGGGTGATCGTCTTTCAAGGCTATCCCGTGATGGCCATGATGCGTCTGTCAACCGCAGCCTCTGACGGTAAAGCCAATTTACACCAAGGTGCGGTGGGGGTTGGCATTGATATTTCAAACGGAAAAGCCCTGCGCGCGGTGCAATTTAATTTACCCGCACAGCAACACCCAGACACAGGACGGGCCTTGCATGAATTGAGAGTCCCTCATTGGGAAGAGCTTTTACGCATTGCTGCGAGTGCATGGGAAATGACAGGGCTGGGTTATGTCGGGGCCGATTTAGTACTCGATAAAGACAAAGGTCCAATGGTGCTTGAACTTAACGCACGTCCTGGCCTTGCGATTCAAATTGCAAATGGGTGTGGTTTATTGCCTCGCCTTCGTCACATTGAGAAAAAACACGCATCAAGCGCTCCGGCTTCTCTTGAGGAACGCGTTGCCTATTCCCTGACCCATTTTAAAGGAACGCATACACCGTCCCATCCGCAGAACAGTCCACAAATAAATTCACAAAAGAATTCACAAAAGAATTCACAAAAGAACGCAGTGAAAAAAACGAAGAAAAAATAACCTCCTCCTTTTTCCTTTCTCCCTTTTTTTTCTAAGAAGGGAGCAAGGCGCCCCCTCTTCTTTCGACTCGCCTCTGTCCCCTTTCTTTTTTAGTCGGTTTTCAAACCCTTTTCAGACCCCGCCTTTATAAAAAGGACGAAAAAAACGTGTCTTTATTTTCAGTTTATTGCACCGCCCCTTCTTGGATCTTTGTGTGTTGTACCGATTTTTCATCCATAAAAATGGCGCCAGGATTTAAAATCAAACTGTGCTTGTTATTGTGTTTAATCAAACCGGACATGAGCTTCTTCGTTTGCTCATCCAGTTCAAAACCCATTTGAATGAGCTCAGTCAAGGACTGGACGTCCTCTTCTTCCACAAGGACGCTGTCTTCGACTTTATCGACAAGGAAACCAATATTCGGAACAACCCCGTCAAGGGTTGTAAAGACAATGATGGGTTTATAATCTAAAGCCAAATCATCACGTAAAGAAACAAACAAACGGAGCAATTTTGCATAATTTGAACGTTTTTCTTTTAAAAACAGGCATTGGGCTTCTTGCTTTTTATCTTCTTTAAGCAAAGCCAACAGGGTCTGCGCCATTTGATGTAATTGAAGATGTCCTTTTTCTAACGTCTTGATTTTATGTACAAGCTCTTCATTTTCACTGAAATGGTTTTCAGACCCACGACCCAAAGTTGAATACTGTGGATCTTTTAATTTTGTAAAAGGGACCCCATCTTCCAGTGTGCTCTCTAATGCATAAAACCAGTCTACAAGCTCTTGCTCTGCCACTTTAAGCCAATGAATGATTTTTTCATTGCTTTCTTTCGTGGACACCTGATTTAAAATTTTCCCCAAATCAAAGACCGCCACATTTTTTTTCATCACTTCCTTTATACCTAAAAAACCTTTCTTATCATTGGGAAGAGGCGTCAAATCATCTTCATACTGCTCCGTCAAGAGAATATCTAAAATCTTGAGTGCAACGCTGTTGTTACCCACTTTAAAATTTATAAAATCCATGGAAGTCTTCTGTCAATTTACCGTCCATTAATCATAGTCAAAGCCCCTTTATATGTTGCGCTTATGAAACAAAATACTCATTTGTAATTCAGCTCTCACTCTCAAACAAGAGAAAGAAGACGCCAGTCTCTCTTTTTTTTATGCCCATAAATCCAGTCAGTGCGCAGGATCGCATTTTGGCATTTTTGATGAAAATATCGGATAAAATCACTGATTGCGCCTGATTTTATATACATTCTATGCACAGATAGAGGATGTGAGACGGCTATCTCACACCTTAAAAGACGCTACGTAAATCCAGTAAAGGTTCTGTTTCTCCAATTTCGTCAACCCAGCTGCAAGTGCATAATCCTTTAATAGGTAATACGCATACTTCCCAACAAATTACAAATAGGTCTTCAACATGAAAATAGACTTTACTGAACTAAAACGGCATCTTCTCACCGGCACCAGTCATATGTTGCCTTTCGTTGTTGCTGGCGGCGTTTTACTTGCGCTTTCTGTCATGTTAAACGGCAAAGGCGCGGTGCCTGAAGGTGTTTTCCTTGAAGGCCTTTGGGATATGGGGATTGCAGGTTTTACCTTGTTTGTTCCTGTTTTAGGCGGTTACATTGCTTACTCTATAGCAGACCGCCCTGCCCTTGCTCCTGGTATGATAGGGGCTTACCTCGCAAACCAAGTTCAAGCGGGTTTCCTTGGCGCCATCATTGTCGGTTTTATCGCCGGTTACGTTGTTCTTCAACTCAAGCGCATCCCACTTTCAAATAAACTTAAAGCGCTTTCAACCTATTTTATCATCCCCATCGGTGGTACCTTTATTGTTGCCGCATTGGTTGTTTGGGTTATCGGTCAACCGATCGCCGCTTTCATGGCCTTTATGAATGAAGGCTTGCAATCGATGGCCGGAACATCAAAAGCCCTTTTAGGCGCAATTTTAGGTGGAATGACCGCATTTGATATGGGCGGCCCAGTTAATAAAGTGGCCACCTTGTTTGCTCAAACCCAAGTTGGTACACAGCCTTGGCTTATGGGCGGTGTGGGTGTTGCGATTTGTGTCCCCCCTCTCGGTATGGCACTTGCGACATTCTTAGCTCCCAAAAAATACTCTCCTGAAGAGCGTGAAGCAGGAAAAGCGGCAGGCATCATGGGGTGTATCGGCATTACAGAAGGCGCTATTCCTTTTGCAGCAAACGATCCTGCCCGCGTGATCCCTGCCATTATTGCAGGCGGAATGGTCGGAAACGTCATTGCATTCTTAGCCGGTGTTCTTAATCACGCCCCTTGGGGTGGACTCATTGTTCTTCCTGTGGTGGAAGGACGTCTCATGTATATCGTGGCCGTTGCGGTCGGTGCGACCACCACAGCATTGATTGTGAACGCATTGAAAAAACCCATTTCAGACCGCGAAGACAATACAGAAACCAAAAAAGAAGAACTCGAACTCTCTTTTGATTAATTAAAATAAAAGGTACTCACATGAAACTCATTGCCGTAACATCTTGCCCATCTGGCGTAGCACACACCTACATGGCAGCAGAAGCCCTTGAAGTTGCAGCGAAAGCAAAAGGCTGGGACGTTAAAGTTGAAACACAAGGTGCGATTGGAATTGAAAATGAATTAACAATCGAAGACGTCAGCTCTGCGGATGTGGTTCTTTTAACCAAAGACATCGCCATCAAAAATGAAGAGCGTTTCACGGGCAAAAAAATCGTTCGCATTACCGTTGCACAAGCGGCGAAACAAGCGCCTGAAATTATCGACAAACTAGAAAGCATGCTTGCGCAGGCTTAACGAGACCCAAGCTCTTTGACGTTGCAGGCCCCAAGCGAGCGAAGCCTCTGCGCATAAATGAACGATGTGATTGGACTGAACGAGCCTAAGCCAACACCCTCGCAGCGTCAAAAGCAACAGGTATATTACAAGAACGCGGCACAGATCCTTCTGTGCCGCGTTTTTTATTTCGTTTTCAAAACGAGACCTTCGTGTTAACGTCTCTCATCCCGCGATCTCCATTTTGAATCAATAGATGAAGACATAGAATTATGCACAACTTTATTGTCGTTTCGTTAAAATCATTTTCAGGTCCTCTCGTCCATATTTGTTGTAACGAAAACACCCCGCCGGATGGGGCCTATCAAGTTAATTTCAATCGCTTAGAAATTATTTTAGAAGGTGAATATGGCCTGATCCTGGACGGTCCTGAAGGACACGAAGATTGGTTGCTCAAAAAAAATGAAATGATCTACATTCCATCAAACACATGGAGCAAACCCACTTGGAATCGCTCGTGCAAAATGATTTCTATTTTATTCAGCAAAAACCAAGTGGGCTTTAGTTTTGTCCATTTTAAAGAAGAAGAAGGCTTTACCGATGTGGTCAAACATGCATTGCCTCTGCCTAGCTCCATGGCCCTTGAACATGTGATTGATTCACTCGGTTGCCTTGCCGATGAAAAAAGAGCGCGCATTATGGGCGAACATTTAGCCAAAGCGCTCATTTTATTTTGCATTGACCTCCTCGAGCACCCGCAACAATTAAAAATACGTCGAAGCGAAAAACTCTATCGAAACATGTGTATTTATGTCCAAGAAAATTTTCATCGCAATATTTCAAGAGAGTCCATCTCACGTCGTTTTGGTATTTCAAGCTCACACGTCTCACGGATTTTTAATCAAGAAGCCTATGTCACCTATGCAGATTATGTGAATTATGTGCGCCTTGACCGTGCAAAATTCATGCTGAAGAAATACAACTTTAAACTCGAAGAAATTGCGCGCCGCTGTGGTTTTAAAGACACCAACTATTTTTGCCGTGTATTTAAAAGTAAAACAGGAAAAACCCCCAGCCAATATCGCCTCAGCGCCCTTTGATCGCGCCATTTATTTCAAAAAAACAAAAGTAGACAATTTAGCCGTCACCTTCCACCCTGCGTGGATGTTGACGGCCCGCATTCAACCCATCACCCTTGACGCGCCTTGGATGCTGGCCGCTCTCACTGCATTGTTTTAAATGCATCTGTTCTTATCGGTATTCCATTAGGTCGTTAGTTAGAAATTGCACCAGAAAAATCACGAAAACAAGGCGTGAATTGTCGAAAACGCCTTATACCCAAAAGACTGAAAGATGCGTGTAAGCGGCAAACGAGTGAAGCCCTTAAGCATAGAGAGACGATCTGATTGGGCAGCAGGAACCTAGCCAACCCCCACGCAGCCTCAAAGGCGACGGGTCTATTCTAATGGAGAAACGCATAACGATGTTGTCGGTGATTTTAACAAGCAAAAATGATCAAATGTTGAATGGGATTGGTATTATTCTGTCTGGGATCCAAAGAGACTTCTTTTGTTCATCTTAAAAATTCGTATATTATGCCCTCCTCCAAAAATCAAACGATGCCGAGACCATGACTTTCGCAAACGCCCTCTATACCGACCTTTCACGCTATTACGATTTAATGTGCGCCGACATTGACTATCAAGCCCAAAGCTTGAGCATTCAGCGATTTCACCGTATTTTTGGCCACGGAAAGACACACCTCGATTTAGCCTGCGGAACAGGGCCGCATGTGCGTTATTTTCTCGATTTAGGTTATCAAAGCGGCGGACTGGATATAAACCAACCCATGCTCGATATCGCCGCACGGCGTTGCCCTCAAGCGCATTTTTCTTTGCAAAACATGTGTGATTTTACGGTGGAGCAGCCTCTTGATTTAATCACCTGCTTTTTATATTCCATCCATTACAGTGAAAACCTCGCACAATTAAAAGAATGTATTTTAAGCGTCCATAACGCCTTAAAATCAGACGGCCTCTTTTGTTTTAATGCCGTAGACAAAGACAAAATAAACAATGCATTATTTGTAAAACACACCGCCTTGCAAAATGAAAATCACTTCACGTTTAGCTCGGGCTGGCATTATTGCGGAGAAGGCGAGAAACAATCTTTGAAACT
>CAMRDW010000088.1 GCA_947041315.1 uncultured Enterovibrio sp. | reverse complement strand
CGCAACCTTGCCAAGGTTGAGGTCACGAGTTCGAGCCTCGTGTGTCGCTCCAAATCTTCGTTTTTTGTGTTATCGAAAGACAATATAAAAAAGACCCTATGCAACACTCGCTCATTAAGTAGAGCGCAACCTTGCCAAGGTTGAGGTCACTTTTTTCGTTTAGATCAGAAACCTCGTGTATCGCTAAAAATCTTCGTGTTTATGTTATTGAAAAAGACCCTATGCAACACTCGCTTATTGAGTCGAGCGCAACCTTACCAAGGTTGAGATCAGGCTTTCCTTGCAAATAGGGAGCCTTATGTGTCACTCTAAATCTTCGTTTTTTCTCTTATCAAATGATGAGCAAGATATTCGATAATTTTTAGAACTGCGCCCTATCAAGCTTGATATTACGCAGCTTTTGAAGAGATGACCTAAGACAGTTGAAAAGACAGGTAAACGGCCAAGAAGAAAAGCCCAGAACATCGATGCATTCTACCATTGAGGTTTGAAAAGGCAGCCAAAAAACCACATCTTTATCGGCAACAGACATATATACGTTATCGGATCCTTTTTTCATTACGCTTTAAGCAATAGAAAATACCTTTCATTCATGCTGTGAAGCATCATTTAGACTCTTTCAACGTTTCACATATTCATTAAACTTATCCTTGGCTCATCCGTGCCGAAAAATGGTAGGGTGAACGCCTTTCCTAACAGAGTTATCCACACAAATTCTCTTGTGGGTAAACCCGTTGATAACTATTAACGAATAAGAAAAAAAGAATATTTATCCTCTTTTTTGAATAAAAAGAGAAAGGTTAAAAAAGACCAGGAGATATACAGAAGCTTGATATTAAAGGCATGAGCAGGCGCTTTTTTGCGTTTTGTTTTTTTTTGCTTGGCTAAGTGTCTTTTTTATAGATTTCTCTTCTTCATTTAGCCCATGTGCTTAACTTTTAATTGGCGCACCATTTCTTATGATTTAAAAATGGTTTTCCACATAACGAAAAAGAAGTAAACCCTTATTTTCATTTTGAACAAAACGGATTCATCTCCATCCAGAATCTTTAAAGACCAAGTAAATGGTCCTGATTGACCCCGCAACATATTCAACAACAGCAAAGCTCTTCGAAAACAACTTCAATTTCTCTTTTTAAGCATCCCTCGGCAAGCCCTTTCTAACAATTCGAATCAATCTTTTTGTTGAAAGTGAGCGCGTATCAATTAATGCTTCATTTTTACGAAAAATTTGTTGATTTATTGCCCAATCAAAATGTTCATCTAGCATAACAGAAAATCCTTTTTCCGCTTCTAAAAGAATAATAATTTCTGGATCATATGGCGCATTCCCAAGAGCCACAGACAGATTCCTGCGCCATTTTTCGTGCCCGATACGACGAATAGCCGAGCCTTCAGTAAATTTCAAAAAAGAGACTTCATCCCATTTAAATAAATCTTTCAAGGTGGGCTTACTAAAATGTGCTCTTGCATAAAAATCACTTTCTTGTGTCAAGGCAGCCGCTCGATTATATGGGCAAACAAGCTGACAATCATCACACCCATAAATTCGATTACCTATCGCTTTACGAAATTCAATGGGAATCGCCCCATCCAGTTCAATCGTGAGGTAAGAAATGCAGCGACGAGCATCAAGAACCCCTTCTTCAATAATCGCATTCGTTGGACAGGACGTCATACAGGCCACACATTTAGCGCATTTGTTTTCTTTTGGTTTATCTACAGGTAAAGGCAAGTTTATCAAGAGCTCACCCAGAAAAAACCAAGACCCTACATCCTCATCAAGCAATATAGAATGCTTCCCCGTCCAACCTAAGCCCGCTTTTTGAGCAAGAGGCCGCTCAAGAATCGGCGCACTATCAACAAAAGGCCGATACCCCAATTTTCCAACTTCAAGCTCTATCCGTTCACCCAGCTTTTTTAATCGATTTCGCATCAGTTTGTGATAATCACGCCCTAATGCATAACGACTGATATAAGCTAGAGTTGGATCCTCTAAATTGGTCGCGAAACTCGCATCAGGAGGAAGGTAATCCATTCTTGCACTTATCACGCGAACCGTCCCTTGAACCAGCTCATCTGGACGCGCACGCATCATGCCATGACGTGCCATCCATGCCATTTCACCGTGATAGCCCGCATTCAACCAACGCTGCAATGCCTCTTCATGGGAAGATAAATCAACATCACATATACCAAGATGCTGAAAACCCAACTCAGCTCCCCATTTTTTAATATTTTCAACAAGCAAAGTGAGATTGATTAAAGGTAAATTACGAGGTAATGACATAGAACCACAAAAATAACATTCAAAAAAAGCAGTTTATCATACTCAAGCTCCTTCTCTCCTTGGCGGCGCCTGCGCTCAAGATATTCGATATTGCAGGTGGGTGGAAAAAAACGCCCCAGAGCATCGGAGTCTTTGGTGATGAGGATCTAAAATCGCAGGCCGTAAACTTGCATCTTCAAAGACGGCAGGCAAACCCGAATAAAAATATTGATTCACATGCTTATGATCTTGATTATTTATTTATTTCACTAAGTCATACAAGCGTCAGCTGGTAGACTTAATTTCAGCTCAATCATCTACATTAGATAAGAAAAAACAGAGAAATATGTCGAATCTATTCAATGCACTTCTTGCCGATGATCGTGCGACGCTGACTTTAGGAGCAGCTATCGCAAAAAAATGCACTCAACACACTACCATTTATCTTCATGGCGACCTTGGCGCAGGAAAAACCACCTTTTCTCGTGGATTCATTTGTGCTCTTGGGCATAAAGGAAAAGTCAAAAGTCCAACTTATACACTCATTGAGCCCTATTCTCTTTTACCATGGCAAGTTTATCATTTTGATTTATATAGGCTTTCAGACCCTGAGGAGCTTGAGTATATGGGAGTCCGTGATTATTTCTTGCCCGACGCGCTTTGCTTGGTAGAGTGGCCAGAAAAAGGGGCGGGTTTATTGCCTGATCCTGATCTAAATATCACACTGAAATATCTCAAAGATAAGCGCACTGTTGAAATAAGGGCCAATACCCTTATCGGTGAATCAATCATATCAAATTTGGAGTGGGAATAAGACGATGCTTTGGCGGGTAAGCCTTATATCTTGGCTCATAATAGCTTCACCACTCTCATGGGCAAATACGCTCAAAAGTGTACGCGTTTGGCCAGCGCCTCACGAAACGCGTGTCGTCATTGATATGACTTCAGAGCCTGTATATACCTATTTAACGCTCAATAATCCTGATCGCATCGTCATGGACTTACAAAAAACATCCTTGGTCAGTCCACTACCTAAAATAATAAAAGACAGCCAGATACTAACAAAAATTCGAAAAAGTTCCCCTCCTGAAAAAGGAACTTACCGTTTGGTTTTTGAGCTCAAAAACAACAGTGAACCCCGCATTTTCAAGCTTGCTCCAAGTGGCGAATATGGGCACAGGGTTGTTATCGACTTGCCACACAATGAAACGAAAACGCCAGCCAAGCCCACATCAAGTACACCAAAAGAAACAAAAACAGCGTTGCCCGCTGGCACTGAAGACATCATCATCGCCATTGATCCAGGTCACGGAGGGAACGATCCTGGCGCCATTGGACCGGCTCGAAAATACGAAAAAAATATCACTCTCCCCATTGCTCGCCAATTAAAAAAGAAAATTGATGCAGTTCCGGGAATGAAAGCCGTATTAACACGAAACGGTGACTACTTTGTTGACCTAAACAAACGAACTGAAATTGCAAGAAAACAAGGCGCGCACCTTTTGGTTTCAATTCATGCTGATGGATTCCACACCTCACAACCTCGTGGTGCATCTGTTTGGGTTCTTTCTCGTCGTCGTGCAAATAATGAAATTGGTCGTTGGATAGAAAAACACGAAGAACAATCAAACCTGCTGGGTGGAGGGGCTCTTTTAAACAACAACTCTGATGAATACTTAAGTCGTGCTGTGTTAGATCTTCAATTTAGCAACTCACAAAAAGAGGGCTATGAAGTTGCTGTTCGAGTCTTAAAAGAAATGGGTAAAGTCACAAAATTGCACAAATCCAGCCCAGAACACGCCAGTCTTGCGGTATTAAAATCGCCCGACATTCCATCGCTCCTTGTGGAAGCCGGCTTTATTACCAACCCATATGAAGAAAATTTATTGCTCACCCATTCATATCAAGAGAAAATTGCCAGTGCCGTGTACAAAGGCGTACTCACCTATTTCAAAGAATCCCCCCCGCCAGGCACTTTAATGGCAATGAAAAACAAAAACACATCAACAATCGCTCTGACGCCCTCACCAACAGACCCAACAACACCCCAAATACACGCTGTTAAACGTGGCGATTATTTAAGTCAAATCGCAAATGACTACGGTGTAACCATCGCGAGCATCCGAAAAAGCAATAACCTTTATTCTGATAAATTACTCATTGGACAAAAATTAAACATCATTACTGATTCAAAAAAAAATAAACAACATAAAGTGAAACGGGGTGATTATCTAGGTAAAATAGCCAACCATTATGACGTCTCAATTCAAAAAATTCGTTTTGCGAATAAATTGCGTTCAGATGAATTGGCCATCGGCCAAACCCTGATAATCCCTGGGAGATAAACATGGCAATTCAATTATTGCCGGCACGTTTAGCAAATCAAATTGCAGCGGGTGAAGTTGTTGAGCGCCCAGCGTCTGTCGTTAAAGAGCTGGTTGAAAACAGCATTGATGCCGGTGCGACTCGCATTGAAATTGACATAGAAAAAGGTGGAAGCAAGCTTATTCGTATCCGCGATAACGGATTTGGTATCAAAAAAAGCGAACTTGAATTGGCTTTAAGCCGCCATGCCACATCAAAAATATCCACTTTGGATGATCTTGAAGCCATCATGAGCCTTGGTTTTCGCGGTGAAGCCTTAGCCAGTATAAGCTCCGTTTCTCGCTTAACACTCACGTCTCGCACTCAAACTCAAACAGAAGCTTGGTCTGCCTCTGCCCAAGGACGTGATATGTCCGTAGAAATTAAACCTACGGCCCACCCCGTCGGAACCACACTTGAAGTGGTCGATTTATTTTTTAACACTCCCGCTCGACGTAAATTTCTTAGAACGGATAAAACAGAGTTTGGCCACATTGACGAGCTTTTAAAGCGCATTGCTTTAAGCCACTTTGATATCGATATTTTCCTAAGGCATAACGGTAACCTGGTTCGCCAATACAGAGCAAGCACCACCCCCGCGCAACGTGATCGCCGTCTTGCCGCCATTTGTGGTGCTCCGTTTTTAAAAACAGCCATTGAAATCCAGCTAGAGCATCAAGGATTGTCTCTGCATGGCTGGATTTGCACCCCAGACGGAGTGCGTTCACAAAATGACATTCAACATTGTTTTGTCAACCAACGTATGATGAAAGACAAACTGATTAACCATGCGATTCGCCAAGCTTATGAGCGCTCTTTACCCTCAGAGCAATTTGCCGCTTATGTTTTGTATATTGCTATCGACCCACACTTTGTCGATGTCAACGTGCACCCGGCAAAGCATGAAGTGCGTTTTCATCAAGCGCGTCTCGTACATGATTTTATTTA
This sequence comes from uncultured Enterovibrio sp., assembly GCA_947041315.1. GTDB lineage: Bacteria > Pseudomonadota > Gammaproteobacteria > Enterobacterales > Vibrionaceae > Enterovibrio. Next base: position 8,697 of record CAMRDW010000088.1, on the reverse strand, counting down.
TCAAGCGGTTGCTGATGCTTTATACCAGGTTTCACCTTCTCAAAGTCAAATTCTTCCTAAAGACTCCCCTCAAGCCGCATTTCAAACAGAATGTCAAACACAAAGCAATGCTGGCGCTGCTCTTGAAACTCAAAAAGAAGATCCCTTAGAGAAAGCTCCTTGCAATGAGCAAAAAACGCAAGAAAAAAACCTCAATACTCGAATGCACTTAAGCGAACAACAAAATCAACCTTCACAAGCAAGCCCCAACTTGAGCTTAGAAATACCGAATGCCCCAAGAACAAACTTGCGAGGGAAAAATAATGCCCCTGAAAGAACATTTTCATCCCCCTCCCCCACCTCTTCTATTGCCTTAAAAACACCCAAAACAGTGTGTTTGAGCGAACAAAAAACATACCATGACTTAATGAGAACCTTGCCTCAAACAGAGCACACCCTTCTTTCGTCAGATCCATCCTCAACGGTTTCTTTGAGTCCAAATAAAGAGCTGGGTAAAGCCTTAGCGGTTGTAAAATCAAAATATCTTCTTATGCAAAAAGAAGCGGAAATTTTCATTTTGAGCCTTGATTTAGCAGCAGAACTCTTAACTTTTGGCCAACTTCGAACAGGAATAAAAACGGAAGGATTAAAAGCACAGCCCTTGCTGATCCCACAAGCCTTGCCCGCTTCAGTTGAAGAAATCGCACTGATTTCAAAATATGAAATCCTATTGAATCAATTCGGCATTGTAATGCGTGCGAAATCTGACAAACACATCTTAGTGATGGCCGTATGCCAGCCGCTTCGTCAAAGTAATTTACAGCGAATAATCCCAAAAATATTATCCACATTAGCGGAAAATCAACTCGAATCTCGGCTTTTCCCTCCACATTTCGCTCTTTGGCTTTCAAAAGAAATCACAATAAAAACAGACAATTACACATTATCGCAAGCCGTCACCCTGATTACTGAATTAGAAACATGCTGGCAACATGAACTAATAGAACATCACCCTTACTTGCTACGTTCAATTGATCTAGCAACGGCAATAGAAGCATTTGAATATGAAGACATCCTTACCTAAAGCCATCTTTTTAATGGGCCCAACCGCTTCAGGAAAAACGGCCTTGTCTCTTTCTCTATATCAAGATTTACCTGTCGACATTATCAGTGTCGACAGTGCATTAATTTATAAAGGAATGGACATAGGAACAGCAAAACCCTCTCCCAAAGAATTGCAGCTTATTCCGCATCGCTTAATTGATATTCGAGATCCAGCAGAAGCCTATTGCGCAGCAGATTTTCGTACAGATGCATTGCGAGAAATGGCACAGATAACATCAAAGGGAAGAATTCCTTTGTTAGTTGGTGGTACCATGCTTTACTTCAAAGCATTATTGGAAGGTTTATCACCCTTGCCCCCAGCAGACCTGAAAATTAGAGCTTGCATTGAAAAAGAAGCAAAAGTTTTGGGTTGGAAGACATTACACGATGAACTTTGTCGCATAGACCCCATAAGTGGTGCTAGGATCCACCCTAATGATCCCCAACGTTTATCAAGAGCACTTGAGGTTTTTCGTATTTCAGGTAAGACACTTTCTGAATTAACAAAAACCAAAGGCGCACCGTTACCGTATGAGGTTCATCAATTTGCAATATCCCCAAAAGAAAGGGAAGTACTGCATCAACGCATTGAACAACGTTTTCAAGAAATGATGAACGCGGGATTTGAACAAGAGGTTCGTGCTCTTTTTGACCGCGGTGACTTAAACCCAGACATGCCATCGATTCGATGTGTGGGCTACCGCCAAATGTGGGATTATTTAACACACAACAGCTCACTTGATGACACAAAATATCGCGCGGTATGTGCTACTCGCCAATTGGCTAAACGTCAAATTACTTGGCTTCGCGGTTGGGATAATTTGACATGGCTTGATAGCGACGATGTTTCGCTTTCATTACAAACCATAAAAAAATGTATAGACTTTTCGTAGTTTGAACAGAGTATACTTAGCTTGTAGAACGCGATATTGCTGATCTTTTTATTTTGATTCAAACAACAAAAACAAATAAGGAAAATTAAAAATGGCCAAGGGACAATCTCTACAAGACCCATTTCTAAATGCACTACGCCGCGAACGAGTGCCTGTTTCTATCTATTTGGTTAACGGCATTAAACTACAAGGTCAGATTGAATCTTTTGATCAATTTGTAATTTTGTTAAAAAATACAGTCAGCCAAATGGTTTATAAACACGCAATATCAACCGTTGTACCTGGACGCCCTGTGAATCATCACAACACCAATCCCCTTGATCGCCCCCACACCGATCACCCTGAAAAAACAGAGGAGTAAACATCCTTTGCTGAGGAGTTGAACGTTTGTTTGACCGTTATGAAGCCGGTGAACAGGCTATTTTAGTTCATATCAACTTCACGCAAAAAGGCGAATGGGAAGATCTCACTGAGTTTGAAATGCTGGTGTCTTCTGCGGGAGTGACGAAACTACACACAGTTGTTGGCAGTCGTCAGTCTCCGCACCCTAAGTTTTTTGTTGGTGAAGGTAAAGCCCTCGAAATTGCAAATGCAGTCCAACTAAATGGCGCTAACATTGTAATTTTTAATCACGCGCTTTCCCCTGCGCAAGAACGTAATCTTGAACGCTTATTTAAATGTCGTGTCATTGAACGCACAGGCCTTATTCTTGATATTTTCGCCCAGCGCGCTCGAACCTACGAAGGTAAATTGCAGGTAGAGCTTGCGCAATTGCGCCATCTCTCAACGCGTCTTGTTCGCGGCTGGACTCACCTAGAACGCCAAAAAGGCGGCATAGGATTACGAGGTCCAGGCGAAACACAGCTTGAAACAGATCGGCGTTTATTACGAGACAGGGTCAAGGCCATCTCACGTCGACTTGAAAAAGTCGCCAAGCAGCGAGAACAAGGACGACGCGCAAGAACGCGCGCGCAACTCCCAACCCTCTCCATCGTTGGGTATACAAATGCGGGGAAATCCACCCTATTCAATCGCATCACACAAGCCGATGTTTATACCGCAGATCAACTCTTTGCGACACTCGACCCCACATTACGTAAAATTTTTGTAAAAGATGTAGGGGATACCGTTGTGGCAGACACGGTGGGATTTATACGCCACCTGCCTCACGATTTAGTTGCGGCATTCAAAGCCACGTTACAAGAAACACAAGAAGCACGTCTATTGCTTCATATTGTTGATTCCAGTAACGAACAATTTCGTGACAATATTCACGCAGTTAACATTGTTTTAAAAGAAATTGATGCTCATCATGTTCCAAGCTTGTTGGTCATGAACAAAATAGATAATCTTGAAGATGTACCACCGCGCATTGAGCGAGACGAAGAGGGGACACCTCGCGTTGTTTGGCTTTCAGCGAAAACAGATCAGGGGATAGATCTTCTTTTTGAGGCCCTGACAGAACGGTTGGCTCGGACTATGGTAAGCTATCGCTTACGTATTCCTCCTGAAGCCATTGGACAAATACGCAGTAAATTCTTTCAATTGCGCTGTATCCTGCATGAAGAATACGAGCAAGATGGTAATTTGTTAGTCGATGTACGCTTACCGCATACAGATTGGTTAAAGCTAGAAAAACGGGTGGACAGTACGCTAGGTAACTTTATCGTTAACCAGTATCCTGTTACAGTATAAGATTTATCGTCATATCATACTGATGGAGTGATCTAATGGCGTGGAATGAGCCTGGCAACAATGGCGGTCAAGACAAAGATCCGTGGGGTAATCGCGGAGGTCGTGATCAAGGGCCACCAGATCTCGATGAGGTCTTTGGTAAGCTAAGTCGTAAATTAAGCAGTTTATTTGGCGGCAAAGGGCCGTCTTTGGGAGGAGCCAGTGCAGCAGGCGTCGGCGTCATTCTGACGGCGGGTGTTGTTGTATGGGGTATTTCGGGCTTTTACACTGTCGGTGAAGCAGAACGAGGTGTTGTACTTCGATTCGGTGAATTTAACCGTATCGTGCAACCTGGTTTAAACTGGCTTCCTACTTTTGTGGATAAAGTCACTCCCGTGAATATTGAGGCGATACGCTCACTTCGCGGCTCAGGTGACATGCTAACAAAAGATGAGAATGTCGTTCGCGTTGAAATGGACATTCAATACCGTATTTCTGATCCTGAAAAATATCTGTTTTCGGTCACAAATGCCGATGACAGCTTGCACCAAGCAACTGATTCTGCACTTCGTGCGGTGATTGGTGATGCTGAAATGGACGAGGCGCTTACAAAAGGTCGCCAACAAATCCGTGAACGAACAGAAGTTGAAATTAACCGCATTATTGAAAAGTACAACATGGGCTTAACCGTTGTTGACGTTAACTTTGATACAGCTCGCCCTCCTGAACAAGTGAAAGATGCATTTGATGATGCCATTGCCGCTCGTGAAGATGAGGAGCGTTTCACTCGTGAAGCAGAAGCCTATCGAAATGATGTTTTACCAAAAGCCACGGGAAGTGCCGAACGCTTGAAAAAAGAAGCTCTTGGCTACAAAGAAAAAACAGTTAACGAAGCCTATGGTGATATTGCTCAATTTGAGAAATTATTGCCAGAATACCTTGCCGCTCCTGAGGTAACGCGCAATCGTCTTTACTTAGAAACCATGGAAAAAGTCTATGCGAATACAAGTAAGGTATTGATTAACTCGCAAAATGGCAACAACAGCATGCTTTATCTTCCCTTAGATAAATTAATGTCTCAAGCGCCACAACAGCCCAATAAGGTAAATAATACGCCTCCAGAATATGGCATTAATACAAACACCCATAAAAACACGCCCATGAACAACACGAACACCAACCGTGATTCAACAACGCGCCAAGGGAGATATTAATTATGCGTAAATTATTAATACCTCTGATTATTTTGACGATATTTATTGGCTCAATGTCGGTTTTCGTTGTCAATGAAGGTGAGCGTGCCATTGTGATTCGTTTCGGTCGCGTACTTAAAACTGACGATGATTTGGCACGGATTTATTCTCCGGGCTTACAATTTAAAGTCCCATTTTTTGACCACGTAAAGTATCTTGATGCCTTGGTTCAAACAATGGATGATCAGTCTGATCGCTTCGTCACGTCAGAGAAAAAAGACGTCATCATCGACTCCTATGTAAAATGGCGAATTGCTAATTTTGGTCAGTACTACCTCTCTACAGGGGGTGGAAACCGAATGACAGCAGAGGCCTTGTTGCAACGAAAAGTGGCTGATGGTCTACGCGCAGAAATTGGCTCAAAAACCATAAAAGAAATCGTTTCTGAAAAACGAGAGCTGGTTATGAGCAATGTTCTTCGTGATCTTCAAAAAAGTGCAAACGACCTCGGAATAAAGGTAATTGATCTTCGTATTAAAAAGATCAATCTACCTGATGAGATAAGTGAATCTATCTATGCACGTATGCGTGCAGAGCGTGAAACTGTTGCACGGAAGCACCGTTCTCAAGGGCAAGAAAAAGCGGACATCATACGTTCTCAAGCGGAGTTAGAAGTCGCAACAACCTTGGCTGAAGCGGAAAAAATCTCTCGTTTCACCCGAGGTGAAGCTGATGCAACTGTCGCGCGAATTTATGCAGAATCCTACGGCAAAGACCCAGAATTCTTCCATTTTCTGCGTTCTTTACAAGCCTACAAAAAGAGCTTTAGTAGCAAGAGCGACATTCTCGTTGTTGACCCTAATACCGAGTTCTTCCAATACATGAAAGCGCCAACACCTAATCCAAGCTGATTTCATCGCTTTTTATAAAAAACAAGGCATCTCGCCTTGTTTTTTTTGCATAAAAAACACGAACCCAATAGATTTTGTTGAATGAACGAGAAAATGAAACATTTATTTAGCAATTAAATAAATACGCAGCATTCCCCTCGCTTATAAAAAAGGAAATACTGCACCTCTTCAATGTATTTCAGTTCAACGTCCTTCCTATTAAAAATGAATTCAATGCATTAGAAGCAACATATTCAACGGGTTAGGATGTATCTCTCCTTTTTAACCTTTGTTATTATCCTCGCAATCGATTCATCTTGAACACCCAAAAAACCTTCTGTCAGTATGACTCAATCACCTTTTCAAATTAATGGAGCAAAAATGGGCAAAGAAATATGGTTAGCGATTGGCTTTTTTCTTTTATTTGAGGGGCTCGGTCCCATGCTTGTGCCTAAAAAATGGCAAAATATGTTAAAAGATGTCAGCACGATGCACAGTGAATCCCTACGTCGATTTGGAGGATGTTTGGTCATCAGCGGTCTTGTTATTATTTACATGATATATACCCGTGATCTTTGAAACGACGGAGTTGTTCTCTTCCTCCTCAAAGTCCAATTACAGAGTGGAACTGGACTTCGAGCCTTCTCTTAAAGCCCTACAACGGGCACTTTTTAATCTTTTAGGCTTAGCTCAGAATCTGAATAAAACCGTCGCTTTTTCCCGTATTTTGCATACACAAAGAAAGCAAACCTCAAATAATAACTGCATCGATTAAATGAAGGTGATAAAATCCTTTTTTAATCGCAAGCTGACGGAAAAAATGAGTAATAACGTAGTCGTTCTCGGCACCCAATGGGGTGATGAAGGTAAAGGTAAAATCGTCGATCTTTTGACTGAAGATGCTAATTATGTGGTTCGCTATCAAGGCGGTCACAATGCAGGCCACACCCTTGTCATTAACGGTGAAAAAACCGTGTTACATTTAATTCCATCAGGCATTCTGCGTGAGAACGTGAAATGCATCATTGGTAACGGTGTTGTTCTCTCTCCTGACGCCCTTTTAAAAGAAATGGCAGGGCTAGAGCAACGTGGTGTTTCTGTAAGTAAACGCCTCTTTCTCTCTGAAGCATGTCCGCTGATCCTTCCTTATCATGTCGCTCTTGATAGCGCGCGGGAAAAAGCGCTTGGTAAAAAAGCAATAGGCACAACAGGTCGCGGTATTGGACCAGCCTACGAAGACAAAGTCGCACGTCGCGGTTTGCGCGTTGGTGATTTATTCGACAAAGAAACCTTTGCTGAAAAACTCAAAAGTGTCATGGATCTTCATAATTTTCAGCTTGAACATTACTACAATGTGGAGCCTGTTAGTTACGATGAAACCTTGGCGACCATTCTTTCTCAAGCAGATACCCTGACCGCGATGGTGATTGACGTCACTCAAGAGCTTGATGATGCGCGTAAACGTGGCGACAAAATCATGTTTGAAGGCGCACAGGGAACCTTACTTGATATCGATCATGGCACCTACCCTTATGTTACCTCCTCTAATACCACCGCAGGCGGTGTCGCGGCGGGATCAGGCTTTGGACCTCGCCATTTAGGATACATATTAGGCATCGCCAAAGCATACTGTACTCGCGTGGGCGCGGGGCCTTTCCCGACAGAACTGGACGACGACGTTGGCGAATATTTAGGCATCAAAGGCCATGAATTTGGAGCAACAACGGGCCGAAAACGCCGCTGTGGTTGGTTTGATGCTGTTGCTATGCGTCGCGCAGTTCAAATAAACTCGATTTCAGGCTTTTGCTTAACCAAACTAGACGTCATGGATGGTTTGAAGGAAATCAAAATTTGCGTAGGTTATCAATTGCCCGATGGTTCGGTTCTTGAAGTCTCGCCAATGGCTGCTGAAGCCTATAAAAATGTCACGCCTATTTATGAAACCTTCCCTGGCTGGACAGAAAACACCTTTGGTGCAAAATCTCTTGATAAGCTACCCCAAACTGCGATTGATTACATCAAGCGTATTGAAGAGCTTACTGGCGTTCCCGTTGATATTATTTCAACAGGTCCGGATAGAAATGAAACCATCGTAAAAGTGCATCCCTTTTCCTCTTAATTAATTTAATGAGGGATTTTTCATGCGCGTAAACTTTATATAAAATAAATTTACGCGCATCAATTTTTTAAACAGGTTTTCGTTAGGTCCCGAATTGAATCATTTATTTAAACCCCCACCATATAGAAACAAATCTGACGACGTCTTATTTTAAATGATATATTTAATCTTCTCGTTAATATACCCAAAGGAATTGAAGATGCCTGTAGCGGCAAATGAGTGAACCCCCTGAGCATAGATGGACGATGTGATTGGGTTGAGCGAGCGAAGCCAACACCCACGCAACTTCAAAGGCGACGGATAACCATTACATTTAGTTATAATTAAACCAACAAAAAAACATTAAAAATATGTTTCATGTGTTTTCATTGAATTCAAAATAGGATCCGTTCAATAATATATATTAACTTCTAATTTTAATAAATATTTGATTAATTGGTCATTATACTCTGAAAAAGGAGAGTTAAATGAAAGGTGTATCTTTTTTCACAAAACATGGCTTTTTCTTAGGAAAGGTCACCTCAGAAGAACTTAAAAGCCTTGAAGAAATAACGAGTAAATCTAAAAATATACCTGATTTTAAAAATGCCATCAAAGAGATTAAACTTGAAACCAGTTCTTTTTACTATCGAAATTTAGAATATCGCTTGTCTCAAACAAAAAAGAAAGAAAGGGACGCGGACACAAAGAATAGAATAGGTTCGATTCTCAGTAAAATAAGAGCGGACACCTGGAATTCACAAGTTCAAACGTCGGGTGGTGTTAATCCTGATACTCCTGCTGCTCCTGCTGATCCTCCTGCTCCTCCTGCTCCTCCTGCTCCTCCTGCTCCTCCTGCTCCTGCT
>CAMRDW010000087.1 GCA_947041315.1 uncultured Enterovibrio sp. | reverse complement strand
CCTCATTCGTTCATGCCCATGCTGGGCGTACACAAGGCAATTAAATAGAACTAAAACAGTCGGTTCGGTTTCGCTGCGCGACACATTATAACCTACAGTTTTAGGCCGCTTATTGCGGCCTTATGCGAATGGAGGTCGTCTTGAAATTATCAGTCATCGTTTTAGACGAAATTAGAGAGTACAAGGATGCTCTTGAGTCATTTCTGTTATCGGTGTTTGATGTGGAATGTCATATTGCCATTAACTCTGAGTTTCGCTGTGCGGTTGTAATAGAGCGTTCTGGGCGTATTTGTGCGTGTGGTTTAGGCTATGAAAGGGAAATGTCTCAAAATCAGCAACATTTCAAAGCGGGTATCGTAGGTGGCATTGCTGTGAGCGCTGAATTTCGAGAGCAAGGTTTAGCTAAGGCTGTACTTGAAGCTATCGACAAGCATATGGTTTTTCTTGGTGTTGATTGCTCCTTCCTTTTTGCCTATGAGCCGAAAGTTTATCAAAGCTCTGGTTATCATGCCCTATCCGCACCGATTTACTATTTCGATACACATCAAAGTAAGTGGGATCAATTTGTTTATCGAGGAGGTATGGTTAAATCGTACACCTCAATACAGTTATCAGAAAAACGGGTTATTGATTTCAAAGGATGTGTTTACTAGCTCTTTGGAAGTGTTAACATAACAAATAAGAATAAATTTCGCCTAGCCAACACCCACGCGCCTTCAAAGACGAGGGGTATAACTGCTTAATGAAATTGATATTATTGGCTTCATTTTTTCGGTCCTGTAATAGAAAAACTGCCATAGCTAGAATTTTCGATATGCTCACTCCAAAAACTCATTAGATTACGCCGAGCAACAAGGTAAATGCTGCGATTATAGGCTTTTCGAATTTGATTTTTATCGATGTGAGCAAGTGCAGCTTCAATGACATCCGGTTCAAAACCTTTTTCATTCAACGTGGTACTCGCGAGAGATCTAAATCCATGGGCTGTGGTTCTGTTTTTAAATCCCATTCGATTTAATGCTTTGTTGGCTGTTTCTGAATCAGTTGAAACAAGAGGGTTACGGCTTGATGGGAAGATAAACTCTCGATGAGCACTTATTGGTTTAATCGCCTCTAAAATAGCGAGTGTTTGTTGGGTGAGTGGAACAATATGTTCACGCTTCATCTTCATTCTGCTTGCGGGTATGGTCCAAATTTTATCTTCAAAATTAATTTCGCTCCAGCGCGCACCAGATGCTTCATTTGGTCGCACCATAGTATGGAGTTGCCATTCGATTAAAAAGCGCGTCACAAGTTGAATGTTTGCTGTGGCGATGGTTTTTATTAATTCATGCATTTCATCAGGCTTTAGCGCTTTCATATGGACAATTTTGTGCTTTTTGAAAGCATCACGGATCCCTGATAACGGGTTATTATGAATCAAGCCACAGTTAACTGAATAATTCATTATTTCATTCATTAATTGTGCGGTTCGTTTTACCGTTTCAAGTAAACCTTGATTTTCAATCGGTCTTAAGGTTGCAATTACAAATGGAGCGGTGATCTTGGTTATAGGCAAGTTCCCAAGTTTGGGAAAGACATAAAGCTCTAACTTACGCCAATTCCCTTTAATGGTTTTTTCTTTTAATTGCCCTTCTTTTGTGTCGTTCCATTGCTTTGCAACAAATTCAAATGTCGTATTTTGTTCGAAAAAAGCCTGAGCTTTTTTTTCTTCTTTTACTAATTGAGGATCGATGCCAACAAGGATCATTTTTCTTGCTTCAAGCGCCTTCTCTCGTGCTTCTACTAAAGATATGTCAGGAAATGTGCCAAAACTCAGATAAGTAAATTTATCTTGATTTGGTCTTTTATAACGAAATTGCCACGATCGTGAATGGTTGGAGCGAACACAAAAGTATAAATTGCCTCCATCAGAAAGCCGATAAAGTTTATCTTTTGACTTTGCATTTTCAATTTGCTTTACGGTCAATTTGTTTGCCATTTTAACTCCAAAAGTAATACCAGAAATTGAAATTTTTTTTGTGAAAATTTGGTATTACTTTTCCCTGAAAAGATTTTAAATTACAAAGGGTTACGGGAAAGTTTTTTGAATGGTTTTGTTGGTGGGTCATACCAAAATTTTCACTGAAAGTAATACTAGCAGCTAATGTCTGCTTTAGGTATTACTTCAGGTATTACTTCTGGCGTTCAATTTAGAGGAATACTAGAGGATATCTTAAGATACTAATCTATTGATTTATTAAAATTTAAAACAAAAAAAAGACGTCCATAGACGTCTTTAATTTTGAATGTGGCGGTGAGTGAGAGATTCGAACTCTCGATACGTTGCCGTATACACACTTTCCAGGCGTGCTCCTTCAGCCACTCGGACAACTCACCGTTAGTTGTTAAGCCTCTCGACTTAACGGAAAAGAACTATAAAGAAATTCATAAAAAAGGTCAATTAAATTTATCGAAATCACGTTCAACCGTCTGTAATTTAACCTATCGAATGAATAAATAAGCAATATGCCCTCATTCACTGATAGAATCCTTTCTTTCTTCCTTAATTCCCATTATTTAAAAAGAATTTAAGCATGTCACTTTCAGATTTTATTGCCTCCCATGAACTCACTCCTTTTGTTTTGTCTTCAATGCAAACCCAAGGTTTTCTTTCCGCATTAGCAGCCGCACCACAACGGATAGATCCCACTCAATGGCTTTCTTTATTATGGGGTGCCACTGAAAATGCCCCTTTTTCAAGCCATGAAGAATTTGAACAATACGCACAGATCATAATCGATATTTGGGAACAACAACGTCAAGACCTCCTATCAAACAATTGGGTATGGCCAGAAGAATGTGGCTTATCTGACGAGCTTATCGTGAATGAAGCAACGCGCACTTACTGCGAAGGCTTATTACAGGGGTATGCGTGGACAAAAGAAGACTGGGAGACCTTGACCCAAGAAAACGGTCTCGAACCTGTTTTGCTAGAGGGGGTGTTGCTTTCTATCAGTTTATTGTTTAATCCAGATGCGGCCATTTCAGCCATAGAGCAACAAGGGGGCACCGTGATGGACCAATTTAATGAAATCTTTCATGGCATGCCTGTTATGCTTTCAGGCTTGACCCAAAGAGCGTTTCAACACGTGCAAAGACAAGAAAACAAACCACAATAAAAAGAAATAAAGGTGTTATTCAGCACTGAATAACACCTTTATTTCCATTATTGATGAACAGAATCTACGTTTTTCATTGATGCTCATCACATTCATTTTTATGATCAGACTCTTGCTCACTTTCGGCCAAAGTGCAACAGAAATATCAAACATCATATCTACATTAAATTATTTCAATAATTTTTTTCTAGCTTGGCTGGCCAGCGTCGTTGCTGGGAATTCTTTAATGACTTGCTTGAAAATTGTACTGGCTTGAATCGCATCGCCTTTTTTCTCTGCAATTAAACCGAGTTTAAACAAGGCATCCGCCCGTTTTTTCGCATCTTTAATTTGATTCACTTCGGTAAAATGTATTGTTGCAGAATCTAAATTACTTTTAGAAAAATAAAGTTGTCCAAGCCAATAATGTGTGTTGGCTTTATAAACAGAGTTGGGGTATTGCGTCAAGAATTTATTAAAAGCATCAATGGCGGCTGTATATTTTTTTTCTTTTAAAATCAAATTAACCGCGTTGTCATAGTGGGTGTTTTCTTCTTGATTGGAAGAATAAGCCTCTTTCAAAGAAACGGGAGTGGGAAGATCAGTCGAATTCGTGGCGGCTTTGGGCGTTTTTCTTAATCCATCAATTTCCTTATAGATATCCCGTTGACGCTCTAACATTTGATTAATATCAAAGCTGTTTCGCTCAACAGTCCCTCGTAATACATTCAACTCACTGGCCATGCGATCGAGCTGGCCTTGCATGTCTAATTGCATTTGATTACGCGCGTGCAGCATACGCTCTAAGCGCTCAACTGCACCATTTCCACTCAGTTCCGTTACTGGGGCCGATGCTGCGCCCGAAGGGGCCGCAGCACAGACAAGCAAGGCAAGCGGGATAAAACGCAAAATGTCACGGTTCACCGCATCTCACCTCTTTGTTAGTAAATCAAAACCGCGCGACGGTTTTTGTCATAATCACCTTCGGCATGACCTAATTGCAACGGTTTTTCTTCCCCGTAACTGACGAGGGCTATCTGAGCGGCAGGTACACCCAAGACTTGCAAATATTTCACGATGGCATCAGCACGACGTTCGCCAAGAGAAATATTGTATTCTGGCGTACCACGTTGATCCGTATGTCCTTCAATAATCACTTTGATGTCAGGGTTTGAAAGCAAATAATCTGCATGTGCTTTCAATACATCACCATACTGTGGTGAAACAGCAAAATCATCGTATTCAAATAAAAGCGTATGGGACTGACGTAAATCGATGTTGCTCATTTGCTCTTCAGACATTGAACTGTCTTCTTGCTCTAAAGGCGTAACAAGGGTTCCATCTACAGTTAATTCTTCTTGAGTAAGCTCTGTTCCCATATTTTCAGTGCTTTCTGTTGCATTTTTGCTCGAACCACACGCTGCCAAAGTTAAAATAGGCAGGGCAAGTGCTAGCCCCTTAAGTAGTTTGTTCAGTTGCATCACGTCTTCCTTATACCAAATAAGCAAAAATATTATTGAAATGGGGACCAAGCCGGTGATCGTACTCGCCCTGTTGTTGTTGGCAATCGTGCTTTAAAACGGCCATCAATGGACACCAAAGAAAGTACATTATTTTCCCCATGAACGGAGCTGTATATAACCATACTTCCATTCGGTGCCAAGCTTGGCGATTCATCCAACACCGTTTGAGTCAGGACATCTACAACACCCGTCTCTAAATCTTGTTTTGCAATGTTATAACCTGCGTCAGAACGATTTACCATGATCAAAAAACGACCATCAGGGCTAAGTTGGCCCCCCAAATTTTGGGTGCCTTGCCAAGTCAGTCTGTTCGTCTTTCCCGAGGTTAAATCTACCCTATATATCTGAGGTTTACCACCCCGGTCAGACGTAAAAATCAAGGACTTTCCGCTCGGATCCCAGAATGGTTCTGTATTGTTGGAACGCCCGTCCGTAATTTGTCTTAAATCGCGGGTTTTTAAATCTAAAATATAAAGGTGAAGCATACCTGTTTTAGATAACACAATGGAAAGTTGATTGCCATCCGGCGAAAAGCGTGGCGATCCATTGTGCCTTGGAAAAGAAGAGACAATCTCACGCTTTCCCGTGTAAATATTCATAATGAAAATTTGAGCTTGTGCATTTTCAAAACTGACGTAGGTCAATTGACGTCCGTCCCTTGACCATGAAGGTGACATCAAAGGCTGCTTCGAGCTGAGAACGCGCTGTTCATTGTGGCCATCGTAATCTGCAATGCGCAACTGATAAGAAAATTCAGCTTTATCATCAATCACGACATACGCAATTTTGGTACGAAACGCCCCTTTTTCATTGGTAAGGGCTTCATAAACCAAATTGGAAATTTGGTGCGCATAATTGCGTAAACCTTCTTTCTTTTCAACACGACGAAGATTTAGCAATAAATGGGCATCAGACTGGTTCGCCCCCCCTTTCTGTGTTGATGTCTCCCCTTTGCGTCCGGCCAACTGACCTCGAACAACATCAATCAACTGATACTTTATTTCGTATTTCCCGTCCATGCCGAGCGTCACACTGCCCGTCAACAAAGCATCAATTCCGATTGAAGCCCATTCCTTATAATTGACTTCTTTGTCCGAGCTTGGTCGCTGGGGCATTTTATCCAGAGAAACCGGTTTAAATTTTCCGCTGCGTTGTAAATCAGAGGCAATCACTGCTGCAATATTCGTGGGTAAGGGTGTTTTTCCTTCCCATTTAAAAGGAACAATCGCGATAGGACGCGCAGAATCGACGCCCTCTGTAATAAACAGCTCAAGTGAGGCACGCGCTACATTTGTGCCCAACACCCAAAGACACACAAACCAAAGGGCATATCGTTTAATCATCATACTTCCTCATATCAACGCTCGAAATTGAGGTTTAAATCCCTCAATTTCACTACGACATCACTGTCGGAGGGCATAGGAAACTTACTGACCTTAAGCACGCTTGCACTGGCAGAACGACATAAGGCAGCATCACCAGATAAAGTTGAAACATCAATTACCAAGCCGTCGGGCGCCAAACGCAAATTTAAACGGCATTTTTGTCCACTCATACTTGAGTCAACAATCCAATTTTGTTGGATCATCCCTTCAAATCTAGAAGCCCATTGCTTGGCTTCATCATGCACCAATTCACCACGAGCAGAAGATCGGGAAGCCGACTCGGATTCTAGCCCCGAAAACATCTCATTTAAAGCCGCTTCTTGCTCTGCTTGTTTTGCTTTCGCTTCAGCGGCTTTCTTCTCTGCTTTTTCACGCTCAACTTTCGCTTGCGCGGCTTTCTTCTCTGCTTTTTCGCGTTCAACTTTCGCTTCAGCAGTTTTCTTTTCTGCTTTTTCGCGCTCAGCTTTTGCTTTAAGCAAGGCTTCTTGTTCTTTTTTCTTTTCTTCAAGCTGACGTTGATGCTCAACTTGAGCCTCCTGCGCTTGCTTTTTAGCTAAACTCGCGAAGGCCTCCGCTTCTCTTTTCTCATCTAACGCTTTTTTCTTCGCGGCATTCACTCGTTTTCGTTCGCTTTCAGCCTTTTGCATCTCTAATTCAGCTAGGCGTCTTTGATTTTTTAACTCATCAAGACGCTTCGCTTCTTGTTTTTGTTGATTTTCCAATTTTTTCGCATTTTGCTCTAAATGTCGAAGTCGCGCTGCTTCTTGATTTTTCGCCTTTTCACGCTCTAAACGGATTTGATTGGCCTGCGCTCGCACGGCGGAAGGGTCAACAAAAACAGCATTAATGCTGTTTCCTTTTGGCTTTTCTTCAATCTGTGTTTCAACCGCCCCCCAAAGAAAAATGCCTATTACTGCAGAGTGCAAGGTCAGAGAGATAATTGATGCCGCTGTATAATTTTCGTTTCGATGGGTGGTCATACGGCTTCTCGTCTTATTTTTCAAGAGGTTCAGTCATCAGTCCCACAGAGGAGACCCCCACTTGATTCAATGCGTCAAGTGTTAACACGATTTCTGAATAAGGCACGCGTCCATCGCCTCCGACTAAAACCGTGGCTTGCGCGTTAATTTCCAGCTCTGCTTTCACCCGCAATAAAAGATTTTGTAATGAAAAACCGCGCTGCATTTCAGCATTATTTACGCTCAAGCCTAAAGCGCCGTCTTTATTTACTTCAACGATAATAAACGCCCCATTGTCCTTTTCTTTTGCAAGTTCTGCAGCACTTTGAGCTGTCGTCGTTTGAGGCAGTTCAACCTCCACCCCTTGCGTGACAAAAGGAGACGTTACCATAAAAATAATCAATAACACTAACATGACATCAATGTAAGGAACGACATTGATCTCGGCCGTTAATTTACGGCGCTTCGGTTGATAAACCATGGATTACTCCTTCGCGCTGGCAAAGGCCTGACGATGCAAAATACTTGAAAATTCTTCCATAAAATGAATGTAATCATTTTCAAGTTTAGAGACTTTCGTTGACAAACGGTTATAAGCCATAACCGCTGGGATCGCCGCAAACAAGCCCATTGCAGTAGCAACCAACGCTTCTGCAATCCCAGGGGCAACCATCGACAATGTGGCTTGTTTTACAGCCCCTAAGGCAATAAAAGAATGCATGATCCCCCAAACCGTGCCAAACAAACCGATATAAGGACTGATGGAACCTATCGTCGCCAACATGGGAAGATGTGACTCCAGTGATTCAACTTCTTTTGATAAAGAGACTCGCATAGCCCGTGTTGCGCCGTCCATGACCGCTTCAGGGACTTTTGCATTATTTCGATGCAAACGTGCAAATTCTTTAAATCCAGAATAAAAAATATGCTCTGTCCCTGAAAGAAAATCTTTGCGCCCCTGTATTTCTTGGTATAAATGCGTCAATTCAATACCAGACCAAAAACGCTCATCAAATACTTTAACTTTCTTCTTGGCTTTCGAAAGCACCTGGGAACGTTTTATTATCATGGTCCAAGACAGAACTGACATGCAAAGCAGCACAAACATTACGCCCTTTACTACAAGGCTTGCCTGCAAAAACAGATCAAGAATAGACAATTCAGCGTTCACTTAAAATCTCCGATGTTATAAATAGAGGAAGAGGAATAGGTTTCATTATTTCAAAATTCACACTGGCGATTTTAACCACAGCACGGCACAAACAATGGCCGCTTGTGTCCACTAACTCTTGATTAAAAATGAGGCTGGCTCGACGAACAGTAGAAACATGTGTTTGCACAACAAGCTCATCATCAAGAGTGGCCCCTTTTATAAAATCAATGTCCATATGACGGACAACAAAAGCCACTTTTTGTGCTAATAGAGCGTGTTGATTCACACCCAGATGACGAAGAAACTCCGTTCTTGCCCGTTCAAAATACTTTATATAGTTTGCATGATAAACAAGCCCTCCAATATCAGTATCTTCGTAATAAACACGAACAGGCCAGTAAAATAAGGTGTGTGAAGGTGCGTTGACCATCAATGCAATCCCAAATAGAGTAGAACCTGACACTATAACTGAGTTAAGGATGCTTTTGAAAGATGCAAAAAACAAAGCTCGGGACACATTGCATAAAAAAAGCCCTGCTTTCGCTGAGGGCTATTAAATAAAACCGATTCAAAATTAATTACTTAGCATATATGTTTTCGCATAAAGCGCATAAATAACAAAAAAAACCATTGAAAAATTGACCTCTTTTTTACACAACAAAAAAGTGAAAAATGCCACTGTAACGAAAGGGCCTCTCCAAACATGGCTTTTCTGTTTATAAATACGCTCAAAACAAGATAAAACCAAATATCATAGCCCAAGCAAATGGAGGGAAAAAAAGGCATTGCCAAAGCCAAAAATGGGGTTTAAAAGCCATTCCATGTATCACACATGTACAGGTTGCCCAAATCAAACCAGGTCCATTGATCGCATTAAATCCCCCGATTTTTTCTGCCACACTTTGTGGGTCCCAAAGGACACTTCCCGCACAAACAAACGCCAAGAGCAGGGAAAAATAAACGAAAACACCGTGATAAAGACGGCCATAAAGGCCGCCAAATCGAAAGGTGAAATCATTGACCACTGTCATGATCCATTGCGTCTGTGTGCTCTAGCCAAAGCGCATTAATAATACCAAATGAGCAGGCCAGTAAAATTCCTAAAATCCAAGCAAAATACCACATGATGAACTCCTTACATTGAATAAAGTGCGTTTAATAAAGTGACGTTTTATTGTCTTCAATGAATTTTTCATCCAAACGCCCAAACATTTTGTAATAACACCAAATTGTGTACCCAAGAATAATCGGAACCATGACAAAAGCCACAACCGTCATTATTTTTAAGGTTAAGAGGCTCGAGGTCGCATCCCACATGGTTAAACTGTGAGATGGATTTAAACTTGATGGGATCACAAAGGGGAACATGGCAAAACCGGCCGTGAGGATCACGCCTGCAATGGCCAAGCTTGAAAACAAAAATGCAAATCCAGCACGGTCAAAACGAGACGCCAGGGCCGTGGCCATGGGCATCAAAACCGCCAAAACGGGAGCAATCCACATCAAAGGATACGCATCGTAATTATTAAACCAAGCGCCTGCTGAAATCACCACGTCTTTAGACAAGGGATTTGAAATTGCATTTACAGCCGGCTCACTCACCATTAAAAAGCCATCAATACTTTGAATACAATACCCTGCAACAACAAATGCCGTCGTTGTTAAAACGCCCCCAACTTGTGCCACAATACGCGCTTTCATGTGCAGATTGGCTGTCGTTTTAAGTTGAAGCCAAGTCGCACCCTGTGTGACTATCATAAACAAGCTTACAAGGCCGCAAAGGATCCCAAACGGATTTAACAAGCCGAAAAAGGTGCCAGTATAGGTGGGGATCAACAGTGGACTCAGCTCAAAGGGCACCCCTTGCAAGAGATTCCCAAAAGCCACACCAAAAATAATCGGGGGGACAAAACTGCCAATAAAAATAGAAACGTCGCACAGGGTACGCCAGCGTGGGTCTTCTATTTTAGAACGATAATCAAACGCCAAAGGCCGAAGCCAAAGCGCTGCCAAAGTGAAAATCATTGCAAGATAAAAGCCCGAAAAAGACAGACCATAAACCAAGGGCCAAGCAGCAAAAAGAGCGCCCCCAGCCGTCACCAACCACACTTGGTTTCCGTCCCAATGCGGGGCGATGGAGTTGATCATGATCCGGCGCTCAGTGTCGCTTTTTCCAATCACAGGCACTAACGCCCCGACCCCCATGTCAAAGCCATCTGTCACAGCAAATCCAATCAAGAGCACGCCAATCAGTACCCACCAGATAAACCTTAAAATCTCGTATTCAAACATGACTGAAATTCCCCTTATGCATCAATTTGACGTGACAAATCTGATTGTGGATTCTGTTGCTGTTCAAAATGATAGCGACCCGTTTTCAAACTGCTTGGACCTAAACGTACAAATTTAAGCATCAAGTAAACTTCAGCAATCAAAAAGAGTGTATAAAGAGCGAAAATCATCAAAATAGAAAAAATAATTTCAGAGGCTTGGAGATTCGATGCCGCCATGTTGACCGGTAGGATTTCTGCAACAGCCCAAGGTTGACGTCCGTATTCCGCAACAAACCAACCCGCTTCGGAGGCAATCCAAGGCAAGGGAATCGCCAAAATAGCCAATTTCAAGACCCACGGTTTTTCATCTATTTTCTGGCGACACGTTTGGTAAAAAGCCATTCCGATAATAAAGAGCATCAAGAAACCACAGCCCACCATGAGCCTAAAGCTCCAAAACAAAGGGGCAACATGAGGAAGCGAGTCTTTTGCTGATTGCTTAATTTGCGCTTCCGTCGCATCCACCACATTCGGAGTGTGTTCTTTCAATAAAAGCCCAAATCCTAGATCTTTTTTAACCAAATTAAAGGCATCAATATTGGATTGTGTTTTTTCTCCCGCACGCAGCTTTTCAAGCAAACGGTAGGCTTCTATGCCATTACGAATACGCAATTCATGTTCATCCATGATCTCATGAAGTCCGATGACGGGCGTGTCGATAGATCGCGTCGCAATGATCCCCATCAAATAAGGTATTTTAATGGCATAATCTGTGGTCATGGTGTCTTGGTTTGGAAAGCCAAAAACAGTGAAGGCCGCCGGAGCAGGCTCCGTATGCCATTCCGCTTCAATGGCCGCTAATTTTACTTTTTGAACGTCACCCAACTCATAACCAGACTCATCCCCTAAAACGATCACAGACAAAATCCCTGCAATACCAAAAGAAGCGGCAATAGCAAAAGATCGGCGAGCAAAGGCAATGTCTCGTCCTTTTAGCAAATAATACGCACTGATCCCTAAAACAAAGACCGCGCCCGTCGTGTACCCAGCCCCCACAGTGTGAACAAATTTCACTTGAGCGACGGGATTAAAGACGACTTCAGAAAAACTTTGCATTTCCATACGCATGCTTTCAAAGTTGAATTCACCCCCAACAGGGTTTTGCATCCAACCATTAGCAACCAAAATCCACAAAGCAGAAAAACTCGATGCCACCGCAGTTAACCAAGTGACCGTTAGATGTTGTCGTTTCGTCAAACGATCCCATCCAAAGAAAAACATCCCCACTAACGTGGATTCTAAGAAAAAAGCCATCAAGGCTTCAATGGCCAATGGAGCGCCGAAAATATCCCCTACATAATGCGCATAATAAGCCCAGTTCGTTCCAAATTGAAACTCCATGGTCAAACCCGTCGCAACCCCTAAAGCAAAGTTAATTCCAAACAATTTTCCCCAAAATTTGGTCATGTCCTTATAAATTTGCTTATCGGTCATGACATACAAGGACTCCATAATCGCAAGCAAAAATGCAAGCCCCAGAGTCAAAGGGACAAATAAGAAGTGATACATCGCGGTAATAGCAAATTGGAACCGCGACAGTTCCACAATATCAGTTAACATGGAAACCCCTTTATCGCCAGTTTCGCTGACGTGCGATACACAAGGTATCGCTTGAATAAAACAAATACGAGGCTATGCAGCCTTGCTTTGCGCGTTTCTTTAAAAGTGCGTTAAGAAAAAACGCGCTCGGTAAAGGATCAGTTCTATTACATTTTCCTGAGTTTCGCATTAAGCGAAACAATTAAGTTTAATCATACTTAATTTACCCATCAAAGTATTCTCACACTCGTGTCATTGATCAACTTCAAACTTTTTGATGTATCGGCATTAAAATATCATGTTTACATGGCATGTCACACAAAGAGCGCGTTTTGCTTTGATTTTAATATCAAAAAAACCAGCATCATGCTGGCCTTTTTCATTCCATTTTTTCTTTTATTTAATCTCGTTTTTCAAAACCAAAATGCAAATAAGCACGGGCGCTTGCAATGCGTCCTCTGGGTGTGCGCTGCAAATAACCTTGTTGGATAAGATAAGGCTCAAGCACATCTTCAATGGTTTCTTTTGCTTCTCCAATCGCGGCGGCCAGATTGTCTAATCCTACCGGGCCGCCATCAAATTTTTCAATAATGGTTTTGAGTAATTTTCTATCCATATAATCAAATCCTTGATGATCCACTTCCAGCATATCCAGTGCCTTCGCCGCCACGTCCAAATTAATGTCACCATCGGCTTTGACTTGCGCATAATCTCGTACGCGACGCAGCAAACGGTTTGCTATACGGGGTGTTCCCCGAGCGCGACGCGCTATTTCATACGCCCCTTCTTCGTCTATTTCCAAGTTTAAGCACGCAGCGCTGCGCAAAACAATGATCTTTAGATCTGCAACATCATAATATTCAAGTCGCTGAGTGATCCCAAAACGGTCTCGAAGCGGTGAAGTCAAAGAGCCCGCGCGGGTGGTTGCCCCGACCAGAGTAAAAGGAGGCAGATCTATTTTAATCGAGCGTGCTGCTGGGCCTTCTCCAATCATGATATCCAGTTGATAATCTTCCATCGCAGGATAAAGGATTTCTTCAACCACAGGGCTTAAACGATGGATTTCATCAATAAACAAAACATCATTGGCTTCAAGATTTGTTAAAAGAGCAGCTAAATCACCCGCCTTTTCTAATACTGGCCCCGATGTAGAGCGAATATTAACGTCCATTTCATTGGCAACAATGTTCGCCAAGGTGGTTTTACCCAAGCCGGGAGGTCCAAAAATAAGAAGATGATCTAAGGCTTCTTTTCTTTGGCGCGCGGCATGAATAAAAATCTCCATCTGACTTCGTACATGGTCTTGGCCTTGATAATCGGCCAAGCATTTAGGCCGAAGAGCGCGATCAACGGTGTCATCTTCTCGTGTCGGTGGGACCGAGGACACCAGCCTGTCTGCTTCAATCATGAAATTTCACTCCATTAAATCATTGAACGCAGGGCATCACGAATGATCTCTTCACTCTTCATACCCTCTTTTGCGACCTGTTTGACCGTTTTTTCGGCTTGCGCTGATTTATACCCCAACGCGACCAAAGCACTGACAGCATCTTCTGAGGGACTGTGATTATTCGTTGTGTTCGCAAACGCTTTATCGAAGGCTTGCTTTGTTGCGACATCAGCATGAGCGCTAAATAAATCGAACGAAGACCAATTTTTTAAGCGATCTCGCATGTCGATGATCAATCGCTCTGCTGTTTTTTTACCCACACCAGGAATTTTCACCAAGGTTGAAATGTCTTCACGGCTCACACAATCGACAAACTGAACCGCCGTCATACCCGATAAAATAGCTAATCCCAGCTTGGGACCCACCCCATTGGCCTTAATGACTTCTCGAAATAAAGCACGCTCGGTTGGGGTATTAAAACCGAATAAAAGTTGCGCATCTTCTCGCACCACAAAATGCGTAAAGATAACGGCAATCTCATCCATTTCAGGCAGCTCATAAAAACAGCTCATCGGCATGCTGATTTCATAACCGACCCCGTTCACATCAAGCAATATTTCAGGAGGGTGTTTTTCCAATAAGGTTCCACGTAATCGGCCAATCAAAATAAACACTCGACAAGTTAAAAATATTTGCCGACAGAATAATAAACAACGGAAGAGATATCCACACTTAAAAACAAAATGAGCACACAAGCTCACAACCTTTGAACAAAAAAAGAGCCTTTTTTATTTCAAAAATAAACAAGAAAAGACTCAAAAAAGATATCAATTTAAAATTCCGCCCCCTTTTTTATATAAAAAAGATAAAAAAGA
>CAMRDW010000086.1 GCA_947041315.1 uncultured Enterovibrio sp. | reverse complement strand
AAACGAGTGAAGGCCCTGAGCATAGATGCACTATGTGATTGGGCAGAGCAGGCCTAGCCAACACCCACAGACCTTCAAAGGTGAAGGGGCTATTTTAGATTTCATCCCCTTTAACGAACAAGTTTGTAGCTCATTAATTCGTCTTATCGTAAAATGTGCGATCGGTTTGATGACATGAAACGTTTACTTAAAATGGCCTTACTTATAACAGAGACTTGTATCAATTGTGATATGTGCGATCTTGAATGCCCGAATGAAGCCATTTCATTTGGCCTTGAAATTTACGAAATCAATCCAAGTAAATGCACTGAATGTGTTGGGCATTATGATAAACCCACCTGCCAATCTGTTTGCCCTATTTCAAATTGCATTATTAAAGATCCCCTTCGAGTTGAAACTGAAGAGCAACTTATGGAAAAATTTGTAACGATTCAAGGGCTTGTTTAATTATGTCGTCGACTTTTCTTTACGCACAACCCTTCCTTTTCATCTTCTGTCTCCTTGGTACCTAGTGATGAATTCTATTTCCGTCGCCTTTGAATCTGCAGGTTTATCGGTGGCGTTCTCGAGGCCCAATCACAATGTCTCTTTGCTTCGCGGCTTTTCGTACCGCTACCCGCAATTTTTCGTCTTTGCCAAGATCTGCAACCTTGGGTGGACAGCGCTCCCCTTTTTTTGCACCACTCCTTTTTCTCAAGTTCAAGCATCCTCTTTAATCAGCCCTTTTCGCGTATTTTAAAATGCAATAACCCTCGCTCTTTTCTTCAAGACGATGAAAGAAACGAATAATGCCCATTTAATACCCAAAGTAATTGAAGATGCCTGTAGCGGGAAGCAACTGAAGCCCCTGAACATAGAGAGACGATGTGATTGGGCTGAACGCGCCTAGCCAACCCCCACGCAGCGTCAAAGGCGACAGGTAAAGAATCTCAATCCCATTAAACATGGGATCATTTTGCTAGTTAAATCACCGATAACATCGTTATGAATTTCTAAATTAAAAAAATGCCTTATCGACAATTCCCCCCTTGTTTTCCGTGCGTTTTCCGCTGCAATGTCTGGCTAACGACTTAATGAGATTGGTATAAAATGCACTTGGCTCTCTCTTTTTTGTATTTTATAACAAAAAACGCCCTCTTCTTTTTTTGCCACGCTCTTTGCATTTTGATGAATAAATTAACAATCTCAATACGATATCAGACATCAATCCCCTCTTTTTGAGAGATTTCGTGCCTTTGTGTCTACACTTTTACAGTTAATCGCCCTGCGTTGTCTTATCGATAAGACTTTTAGGCTAAGAGTGAAATAGAGATTCTTGTATCTGCTTATGCAGTGTTGTTTAAGAGCCCGTCTTCACACCTTAAGCAAAAATCAATCAACAACACGAGAATGATACAATGAAAACATCCGACTTAATGGTAAAAGTGCTTGAAAACGAAGAGGTTGAATATATTTATGGCATTCCTGGTGAAGAAAATCTGGATTTCTTAAATTCCCTAAAAAATTCGAAAATAGAGTTGATCCTCACGCGCCATGAACAAGCCGCTGGATTTATGGCTGCGACTTATGGACGATTAACAGGAAAACCCGGTGTCTGTTTATCTACATTAGGTCCAGGAGCCACCAATTTTGTCACCGCTGCAGCCTATGCGCAACTAGGTGCCATGCCAATGATCATGCTGGGTGGACAAAAACCCATCCGTAAAAGCAAACAAGGCCGATTCCAAATTGTCGATGTGGTGAATTTGATGAAACCCATCACAAAATATTCAGAACAAATTGTGGATGGAAACAATGTCCCCGCCATGCTGCGTGAAGCCTTCCGTCTTTGTATGGAAGAACGTCCAGGAGCGGGTTACATCGAGCTTCCCGAAGACATTGCAGAAGAAGAAACAAACGCCATGATCTTTGATGTGGTCAACCACCTCAGACCCGATGCCAATTCTGAGTGTATCGAAAGCGCCGCTGAAATGATAAAAAAAGCAAAAATGCCGCTTCTTTTGATCGGTGCCGGAGCCAATCGTAAAAGATCCAGCAAAGCATTAAAAGAGTTCATCGATAAAACGGGCTTGTATTTCTTTAACACCCAAATGGGCAAAGGCGTTGTTGATGAACGCCATGAACGTTTTATTGGTACGGCCGCTTTATCAAGCCATGATTTTCTTCATTGCGCCATTCAACGCGCCGATCTCATCATCAATGTCGGGCATGACGTCATTGAAAAACCCCCTTTCTTTATGGAAAAAAATGGGGCAAAAGTCATTCATATCAATTTCTTTTCAGCCAGAACCGATGCGGTCTATTTTCCTCAATTGAACGTTGTTGGGGACATTTGCTCTTCGATTACACGCTTAACAGAAGAAGTCGGAAAATTAGAACAAGACATGTCCTATTTTGAGAAAGTGAAAGCGCATGTTGATGAACGCACAAGAAAATATTTCAATGACCGTCGCTTTCCCATTCTACCCCAACGTTTAGTGAAAATTTTACGAGACGAGCTGGGAGATGAAGACATCGTGACGCTTGATAATGGCGTTTACAAAATTTGGTTTGCGCGAAATTATCCTTGTTATAGCAACAATACCCTTTTACTCGATAATGCATTGGCCACCATGGGCGCGGGTTTGCCTTCCGCGATGGTCGCAAAACAACTTTATCCCGATAAAAAAGTCGTCTCAGTCAACGGCGACGGCGGCTTCATGATGAATTCACAAGAAATTGAAACCGCAGTGCGTATGGGCCTTGATTTGGTCATCATTATATTGAATGACAGTGCTTACGGCATGATTAAATGGAAACAAGAGGGAATGAGTTTCGATAATTTCGGATTGGATTTTAATAATCCAGATTTTGTGAAATATGCCAACAGTTTTGGTGCGATTGGACATCGTCCAGAAAGCCACGACGAATTTCAATCGATATTAAAACTGGCCTTAAATTCCAAAGGTGTTCACATCATCGATTTACCTGTCGATTATTCACTTAACCATTCAATATTAAATGTATTGATCAAAGAAAGTCGCTCAATTGCTTAATCATAAAGAGGATTTATGTCTGAACTGAATGTTTATCGTCCTTATGACGGTAGTTTGATCCGCAGCGTCCCCATGCACACGAAAACCGAAGTGGAGTGGGCTATAAAAAAAGCCCATTTCCTCTTTTCCGATAGAGCGCGTTGGATGCAGCCTTTCCAACGCATTGCGATTTTAGAAAAAACCGTTGAGCTCATGTCTTCTCAAATTGATTCCCTAACGCACATCGCTTGTGAAGAAGGTGGAAAACCCTATATGGACTCTCGCGTCGAAGTCTTAAGGGCAATCAATGGCGTAAAATTAGCCATTGAACATATTTCACACCTTACAGGCGAACAAATTCCAATGGGACAAACAGAGGCATCGATTAACCGTTTGGCCTTTACGATAAGAGAGCCTATCGGGGTGGTGGCTTCCATCAGTGCTTTTAATCATCCTCTCAATCTGATTGTTCATCAAGTGATCCCCGCCATCGCGGTGGGTTGTCCGGTTCTGATAAAACCCGCTCTCACCACGCCACTTTCTTGTCTCAAATTTGTAGAGATTTTAGAAGAAGCAGGCTTACCCGCTGATTGGTGTAGGGCTCTCATTTGTGATCATGAGGTGGCGGCGCCCTTGGTATCTGATCCCGATATTCAGTTTCTTTCTTTTATCGGATCCCCCAAAGTAGGATGGATGTTACGTTCAAAACTCCCGCCAGGCACCCGCTGCGCACTAGAGCATGGGGGAGCCGCTCCCGTGATTGTAGACAGCACAGCAGACATGGATAATCTTGTACAAAGTCTTGCAAAAGGCGGATTCTATCATGCAGGTCAAGTGTGTGTTTCTGTTCAACGTGTTTATGCTGAAAAAAGCTTCAGCCATGACTTGGCCGTACGCTTAGGGAACGCTGGAAATAAAATGATCGTAGGCGATCCACTTGACCCCTTAACAGAAATCGGCCCTCTGATCCTTCCTTCCGAAGTTAACAGAGTGGATGACTGGGTGAAAGAAGCCATAACTGCCGGGGGGACCCTCATCAGTGGTGGGCATAAAATCTCAGAAACCTGCTATGCCCCCACCGTAATCCTTGACCCACCTGATTATGTTCATGTTTCTCAAAACGAAATTTTTGGTCCTGTGATCTGTGTTTATTCCTACGGCGATAAAAAAGAAGCCATAACTCGTGCCAACGGCTTACCTTTTGCATTTCAAGCTTCGATATTTACGAATGATTTGAATGAAGCCTTAGATTTAACACAACAACTGAACGCAAGCGCCGTCATGGTGAATGATCACACGGCTTTTCGAGTGGATTGGATGCCATTTGGCGGACGAGGCGCTTCAGGAATAGGGTTAGGGGGAATTCAATATTCAATGCACGAGATGACAAGAGAAAAAATGATTGTTTTTAAAAGCCCTTATCTTTAAGCCTGCACCATGAGTATGAAAAGACGCGCCATTTGAGTTGCTTTGCTCAACATTAAAAAACGCGCGTAAGTAAGAAAAATGACAACGCATCGTTTAACAAAGAAGAGACTTTTTTAAAGGTCTCTTTTTTTTATACCCGTCGTCTTTGAAACTGCGGAGGTGTTGGGGGCTCTCGCTCAGCCCAATCACAACGTAAATCTATGCTAAGGGCCTTCACTCGTTAGGCGCCGACACGCATCTTCAAATGTCTTGGTTATATGCGCGATTTTTCATAAGTCATTTTTTGCAAAAATAAACCCAAGTAAAATATTCTTCTAATTCGCTTAAGTTAACCCCCCAGCCCATTGAAAACTAAAAAAACAGATTTCATTTTTCAATCTACGCATTTTTGTCTTGCCAATAGGATAAATATTTAATTTAATGCATAAGAATAAGTACATTAGATGCAAATTATACCCGTCGCCTTTGAAGCTGCGTGAGTGGGTTACGCTCGCTCAGCCCATTCACATAGTCCATCTATGCTCAGGGGCTTTGCTTGCCGCAGGCGCGCAACGTCAATACTTTGGGTGTAGTTTTGTCTCTCAACAAGAAAAGGAAAACAAAATGGCCCAGTCCAATACTGAAGTTTGTGATGCTTGTGGTGTAACAGCTGAAATGGGATATGTGATCTTGGACGGTGACGATGTTGCAGAAGTGAGTATTTTTTCTGAAAATAAAACCCATGCAATCGCAGAATTTAACGAATATTTACAACTTGCAAAAGCGGTAAACAAAAATGTTTTACACGATTTAGATGAAAAAATAGAATTATCTCACAATCCTCTAACCGTCAAACTCAAATTTGAATGCAGCGCTGAAAAATTAATTTTTGAACTTCGCAGTCGCTCGCTTATAAAAACAAAATAAAACTAAAAACAGAAGCGCCTCATTAAAATTGAGCCTTTAAAGCAATGAGATCCTTCTAAAAAATACAATTTACACCTCAAAAAAAGGGGCTCAGAAAATGAATCGAATTCGATGAAAAAAAGAATCGATTTACCTGACGGGTTGAGCCCTTTTCAACGTTTTTTTAATCTCATATTCCCTTTCTCAATTGGCTTTTCTTTGTTTTTCTTGCTCATTTTGTATGGGGTTTTTCTCAATAAAACTTTCAACATCATCCCGGTGTGATTTGTAAGACAAATTCGGCGAATGACCACAACTTAAATAATAATTGACCGACATATTGGGTTGAAGTAGACGCATCCGCTTCACAATGTCTTTCGTAAGAACATCGGAATGCAGTCCATTCATCAAAAGCAGAGGGATTTGAATTCGAGAAAAATGATGCCATAAATTAATTTTAATCCCTTCTGGGCTGTACCCTGCCAAGATCTCGGGATCATAATGTATTGTAAATTTCCCCGAATCCAAACGACGAACCGATCCCATGATCGTTCTTTCCCACTGCAGTGCAGTGTGGGGACCAAAAGATTGAAATAATATTTTAAGATATTGGTTTATTTCACTGTAACGAGTAAATTCGATGGGTGATTTAACATAATTAAAAATACGATTGATGGCAGAGTCGGGAACTTCGGGTCCGATATCATTTAAGGTTAAAGAGGCTAATCGCGATGAATAAAGAGGATCAGAGGCCATTAAAAGTCCCACAAGCCCTCCCATACTTGTCCCAATCCAATGCGCTCGCTCGCAAGAATAAAAATCCAACAATTTGACACTGGTATTCACATATTTAGAGTAACTGTATTCCTTTTTAGGATCTGTCGCCCATTCAGAAAGACCGCGACCTAAGGTATCAGGAGCAATAACGTGATACCCTTTTAAAGCCATCGAGTGGCCTAATTCAAAAAAATCAATGCTATTTTGAGCTAAACCATGAGAACAAAAAACCGTTTCCTTTCCTTTTGGGTTCCATTCTCTGACATGAATTTCTCTGTCATTGATCATAAGGTACTGATGTCGCATTTCAGACATAAATTAAGCCTCCATTTCTTAGTATTATTTGACCTAATTCACGTTTCCACAACATAAATAAGGCTTTTTTTATATACATTCATTTTCAATGATGAAATTTAAATGAAGTAAACCTAAGCCAATACGGATTTTTAACTTTTTATTTCAATTAAAAAAGATTTTTATTCTTCTCTTTTTTCTCAAACTCAAAGGCATAAAAAGACAGAATCTCTAATCATGAGTCATTGATAAAATTAGAAAATATCTAATATTTAATCTATCTTTTATTGATCTTCATGTTTTATCTCACTGTTGAGTCCAAAATGAATAATAAAACAAAAAAAGAATCACATTCAATAACCGATGAACATCTCGATTACATTGACGATAAAACTGCAGCACTCTTACTTTCAACGCCAAAAAGTGCTCGTGTTCTTTTGTGGGTCATTATTGCTTTTATCTTTTTGGCTTGTTTTTGGGCAGCGCTATCAAAATTGGACAAAGTAACTGTCGGTGAAGGCAAAGTGATCCCTTCATCTCATCTGCAAATCGTTCAAAATTTGGAAGGTGGATTAGTCAAAGAGTTGCTGATCCGAGAAGGCGACACAGTGACAAAAGGACAACAATTACTTTTGATTGATGACACCCTGTTTCGATCTGATTTTCGAGAAAGAGTCCAAGAGCTCACTGGGCTTCATGGAGAAGCCATTAAACTTTCTACTTTAATAAAATCAGTTTTTGTGAATTCAAACGCAAACTTAAATAACTGGCATGAATCTGTTGTTATTGAGAGAATGCCATTAACCTTTAAAGATGATTTCGTCAAAAAAAATCCGAAAGTCATTTTTCGTCAACGTGCAGGGTACAGAGAAAAACTCAATAATTTAGAAAATCAACTTTCCGTCACGTCTCAACAAGTTCATCAAAAAGAACAAGAATTAATAGAGATCACATCAAGGGTAAAAAGCTTAAAACAAAGTTATGATTTTGCTCAAGAAGAATACCTCATTACAAAACCCCTTGCAGACGATGGCGTCGTTCCACAAATTGATCTACTAAAACTTCAACGCCAAGTGAACGACACAAAAAGAGAGCTTTCATCTGCTGAACTTTCAATCCCCTCCTTAACGTCAGCCCTTCAAGAAATGGTCTTTAAGCATGTCGATGTCGCTTTAAAATTCCGAGCAGAACAACAAGAACAACTCAATGAGATTGAGGACCGATTATTAGCCATGACTGAAACCCGAATTTCACTCAAAGACCGCGTCGAACGTACGGTCGTGCTCAGTCCAGTTAACGGAAGCATAAAAAAACTGCACGTGAACACCGTGGGTGGTGTTATTCAACCCGGTATGGATTTAGTTGAAATTGTTCCCAGTGAAGACAATTTATTGATAGAAGCAAAAATAGCCCCAAAAGACATTGCTTTTCTTCGACCCGGTCTTAACGCCATTGTTAAATTAAGCGCCTATGATTTTACTGTTTATGGTGGCTTAAATGGCATTTTAGAAAACATCAGTGCCGATACAATCCAAGATGAAGAAGGAAATAGCTTCTATCTTGTAAACATAAGAACAGAATCAAATAATTTAGGTGAGGCAAAAGATTTACCCATTATTCCAGGAATGACCGCTTCCGTTGATATTGTTACAGGAAAACACAGTGTTCTTGATTACCTTCTTAAACCTATTTTGCAAGCCAAACATTCAGCCCTTAGAGAATGATATTTTGAATTCTAAAAGTACATTGACCTATTTGTATAAGGCGCCTCTTTTATGCTCAAAAAACTTCTAATTATACTTCCTTTTTTCATGACATTCTCACCGGCCTGGTCCATGTCATTAGAACAAGCCGTCGCCATCAGCATTGCCACTGATCCTGAACTTAAAAGTACTTTCAATGATTTTATGAGTAAGCATGAAGACATTAACGCTGCAAAAGGAGATTACAAACCAGAAGTAAACTTCAACGCAGGGATTGGGTATCAACAGACGAAATTAACCACAATACAAGAAAAATATGCAACAAGAGAAGCCAGCATCAGCTTTAGCCAACTCATTTGGGATGCCTCAACGATCAATAACATTAAACGTACTGAATTTGAAACAGAAGCGCAACGATTTCAATTGCTTTCAGACGCTCAAGACAAATCATTAAAGGTTGCAGAATCGTATATTGCTGTTTTACTTTCTGACCAATTACTCACCCTTTCAAAAGACAATGTTGAAATCCATAAAAAAATACAATCAGATATAAAACGTCGCGCAGATTCCGGCATAGGTTCAACTGCCGATCTTTCTCAAGTTGAAGCCCGCTTATCGCGAGCACTCACAAACATGCTCGCCGCCAGCAGTAACCTTGATGACAGCAGAACTTCATTTTATCGCCTAGTCAATCAAGAACTTAAAAAACCTGTTGATCCTGAGGTCGATGCACTCTTTTTACCAAAAACGCTGGAAGACGCGCTTAATTCTGCGGTTAAAGGCAATCCAGTACTTAAATTGGCTTTTCTTGACATCGATGCGGCACATTCACAATATGCACAAAATAAAGGTCTGTTTTCTCCGACATTTTCATTTGATGCAGATCAAAGCTGGAACAATGATGACAGTGGACTGAATCAAGACGTTGATGAATTAACGGCCATGATCAACGTCACATTTAACCTTTATAATGGTGGAACTGACGAGGCCAAACTTCAACGTAGCGGTTATCAACTGAATAAATCTAAAGATATTTTAGAAAACACCTCTCGATTGCTCAAAGAAAGTACACGTCTTGCATGGAGTGCATACCAACTCACCGAGCAGCAAAAAAAATACCTAGCAGAGCAAGTGGACTCCGCATCTCAAACCGTCATCGCCTATGAAAAACAATTTCGCATAGGCAGACGCACATTGTTGGATCTTCTCAACACTGAAAATGAATTATTTGAAGCCCGTAGCGCCTATCTTGATGCATATTATTCAAACATTACTTCTAAATATCGCGTTTTCAATAGTATGGGGACATTACTGGATGCATTACGTGTAGATGTACCAAAACCCTGGCTAGACTCTGTACTTAAAAACAACCTTGATTGATTTAAACATCATTCAAGTGCAATCCCCTCCCCCCTCTATTTAAATGGATTTAAAGGAGATTTAAAATGAATGGACGAATTTTATTAAACACAAATAAGCCTGCCTAAATTCATATGATAAAGAAACAGGGTCCCCTGTTTGTATTTCTGATCTCTCTTTTTCTCATTGCATCCGCAGTCTATGCGTTTAGCGATAAATGGGTCAGCAAAGTCAGCGCCTTTTACGGTGAAAGAGCCGGAAAACGCGTTCAAACTTGGATGAACATCATTGAGGCATCAAGAAATTCTGATGAATTAAACAAACTCAAGAATGTCAATAACTTTTTTAATCAACTGTATTTTGTAAATGATATTGATTTATGGGGAAAGAAAGATTATTGGGCAACCCCTCTTGAATTTTTAGGAAGCGCCGCTGGAGACTGTGAAGATTTCAGCATTGCGAAGTATTTCACTTTAAGAGAATTAGGAATAGACGACAAGAAGCTAAGATTGGTTTACGTTAAGGCAATTAAACTTAATCAATTTCATATGGTTGTTGCATATTATCCAACCTCGTCATCTGAACCAATGCTGTTAGATAACATTGAGTCAGATATAACATCCGCCTCTAAACGATCCGACTTATTGCCTATTTACAGTTTTAATGGTAGCCGCTTATGGTTGATGAAAGAGAGAGGAAAAGGTGAGCTTGCAGGAAAAGCCTCCCGCTTAGGGTTATGGAACGATCTTCGATCTCGTATGGGTTCGGTGAAACTTAATAGGCCAATCGAAAATTATGATGGATAAATGTCTATGACTTTATTTCGACAACTCTTTACTTGGATGTTAGCCATTTTTTTCTTGCTTTTGATTGCGGTCATGGGCGTGGAATTAAATACAACACGCAATTTCTTGTTATCTCAACAAACAGCAGAAATGAACAACACCGTCAATTCTATGGGACTGGCTTTAGCCCCCTATCTCGAAGCCAATGATAAAGTGGCTGCAGAATCGGTTGTCAATGCATTATTTGATGGTGGGTTTTATCAAGAAGTTCGTTTAAAAATGCTCAATGATGGTACTGAAATCCTACGTAAATACCCTATCAGCATCGAAGGCGTCCCTGACTGGTATATTTCTCTTGATTTATTTCCAGTGATCACAGAAGAGCGTACTTTTACCAGTGGCTGGCTTCAATTGGCGGATGTAAAAGTATTGTCTCATCCAGGCTTTGCTTACCGTGAAATGTGGCGATCCACTCTCCAGCTTGGAAGTTGGATATTCCTCCTCTTTCTGATTGCGATACTCGCCATCGGCTTACAACTCAGTCGCTCTTTAAAACCATTAAAAACAATCACAGAGCGCGCTGATGATATTTCACAAAATAAATTTGGGGACCCTATTCCTGTCCCCCCTACAACAGAACTTAAAACCGTTGTTAACGCAATTAACCAAATGAGCCGTCAATTAGAAAGTTATTTTGAACAACAAGCAAAAGAAGCAGACAGATTACGAGAACACGCATACAGAGACACGGTATCAGGACTTGGAAATCGCAGTTTTTTTGTGGGTCAATTAAAATCTTGGATTAGTGAATCTGCCGTCGGTGGTTTGGTGATGATAAAAGTTGATCTCATTTCAGATACATATCAAAACCAAGGTTTTTCAGAAGGCGATACCTTGGTAACACAATTTTCAAAAAAAATGAATACCACCATTACAGACGCTGATTACACCGTATCCCGTCTTTCAAAAAATGAATTCGCCATTTTAGCCCCTAACTGCAGCAGTGAAGATTTGCAAATCCTTGGCGAAAGCATTCTCTCTATCGTTTCAGATATGCAGCAAGATCCTATGGGATTCACTCCACCGAAAGTCGCAATTGGGCTTTCAATCAATAATCCAGACAACAGAGACGTGAGTGTTTTACTGTCTCAAGCGGATAATGCTCTCACTCAAGCGCGCAATACACCCAATCATCCAATTTCAATGATAGATTTAACGGAGAATGACGCATCACTGGGTAAACAACAATGGAAATCTCTTATTTTAGATGCGATTGCCCATGATTGGTTTGTATTTAAATTCCAATCCGCCTCAACAAGCGACCAACAAATTCTCCATCAAGAAGTCTTTACCGCAATAGAGCGAGGCGACGATTACTATAGCGCTGCGCATTTTCTAGGAGCCGTTGAACAACTCGAACTTGGCGAGTCTTTTGACCGTTTTGTGTTAACGCAAATGGTCACACGTTTAACAGAAGATGCAAAATTTGGCCCTTTGGCTGTAAATCTCACACAAAGCAGTGTGACGAATGCGTCTTTCATTCGTTGGGTGATAACCATGATGCAAAAAAACAGATCACTTTCTGGGCGTCTGTTCTTTGAAATACCTGAAAGCGTTTTTTTGAGATACCCCGATCACGTGAGCTTATTGACAGAACAGGTACATCGATTTAATTTCGGATTCGGTATCGACAACTACGGTAGAAACTTTCAATCTCTTGATTATCTGAATAAATTCAAACCTTCTTATGTCAAAATAGATTTCGCCTACACAAGTAATCTCAATGATGAATCACAAAGTCATGTTCTCGCCTCAATCTGCAGAACGGCACACAATCTTAACATCATTACAATTGCAACGCGTGTTGAAACTGAAACCCAACTTAATAAATTGTCTGAACTTTTTGTTAATGGATTTCAAGGATTTATTTTTGAAAAAAAGCTGAATAAAGATGCTTAAAGACCCTCTTTTACAATCATTAGTCTACGTCAGCCGATATTTTGGTTTGGCCAACTCTTCTGACGCAATTATTTCAGGATTACCTATCTCTGATGGGTATCTTTCGTCCTTTTTGTTTCCAAGGGCCGCAGAACGTGCCGGGATCATCGCCAAAGAAAGCAAAATCAGTATTAACGAAATTTCTTCCTTGTTTTGTCCTTGTATTTTATTACAAAAAAACAACGAAGCCTGTGTTTTGCTTTCGATTAACCACGAAAAGAACGAAGTTGAAATCGTCATTCCTCATACAGACACAACGTCTATTTTTATCTCTATTGACGATTTGGAAGAAGAATATTTAGGACGCGTTTTCTTACTGAAAAAGAAATTTAGATACGATGAAAGATCCCCTGAAATTTTAAAAGAGCGTAATGGACATTGGTTTTGGAGCACTCTTTGGGAGTCTCGTACAATTTATAGAGATGTTTTTTTAGCGTCTATTTTTATCAATGCATTTGCCATTGCCAGTCCAATTTTTTCACGCATCGTGTATGACAAAATTGTGCCAAACCTCGCCTTTAATTCATTATGGGTATTGTCCAGTGGCATTTTAATTATCTTTATTTTTGACTTAGTCCTAAAGCTGATAAGAAGCTATTTTATCGATTTATCAGGTAAAAAGTCTGATCTTCTGATTTCAGCGCGTATTTTTCAAAAAGTAATGGGAATACGAATGGAAGCAAAGCCTCCTTCTGTCGGGGCTTTTGCGAGACATATGCAAGAATTTGAATCTATAAGAGATTTTTTCACATCGGCGTCAGTTTCAGCCTTGATTGATCTGCCTTTTGCTCTGCTCTTTCTTTTTATTATTTGGCTCGTCGCAGGCCCCCTTGTCATTGTTCCCGTTATTGCAGTTTCAATTTTAATGCTACATGCCTTATTAATACAAAAGCCATTACGCCACACAATTGAAGAAGGTTCTCGTTTATCGTCTCAAAAAAATGCAAATTTAATTGAAAGTCTTTCCGGTCTTGAAACAATCAAACTTTTTGGTGCTGAAAGCCAATTTCAATATCGTTGGGAAGAAGCCGTTGCACACATGGCAAATTGGGGAATTAAAACACGCCGATTAACCGATTCAGTGCAAAATGCCACCGGTTTTATACAACAATTTGTTTCCGTCGCCATGATTGTGATGGGCGTATACCTTATTTCCAGTGGTGATCTCACCATGGGTGGCTTGATTGCTGCCACCATGCTCAGCTCGCGTGCAGTCGGACCGATGGTCCAACTTTCTTTGTTATCAACACGATACAACCAAGCAAAATCAGCAATGAGCATCATAGATCAAATGATGAACATGCCATCAGAGCAAGAAGACGGACAACGTTACATTCACCGCCCTATCATTCGTGGAAAAATTGAATTTGACCGGGTCAATTTTGTTTATCCCGAATCAGAAGTCACTGTTCTAAAAGATATTTCATTCACTATTTTACCCGGAGAAAAAGTGGCTATCATTGGTCGAATTGGCTCGGGTAAAACAACATTAAGTAAATTATTACTTGGACTTTATCGCCCAACGGAAGGCTCTATTCGATTAGATGAAACAGACATCAGTCAAATCCATAGCATTGATATTCGAAGAAATATCAGCTGTGTTCCCCAAGAGCCCATTCTCTTTTTTGGGTCGATTCGTGACAACATCACCCTCGGTCGACCTCTCAGCGATGACAGTGACATTATCGATGCTGCAAACCGATCTGGCGTCACCTCATTTACTCAACGAGACCCAGCCGGTCTCGAACGACAAGTCGGTGAAGGTGGCAATCAAATTTCAGGTGGGCAACGTCAATCCATTGCAATTGCACGTGCTTTTCTTGGCCGTCCCCCCATATTAATGTTAGATGAACCCACCAGTGCAATGGATAATCGTTCTGAGCAATATATAAAAAAACAATTATCTACATTAAAACGTGATGAAACATTGATCCTCAATACACATAAAACAGGAATGTTAGATATCGTTGACAGAATCATTGTATTGGAACAAGGAAATGTTGTTGCCGATGGCCCAAAGCTCGCAGTACTTCAAGCACTAAAAGAAGGAAAAGTCCAAAAAGTAAGTTAAAGATTTAGCCAAACCAATATATCTATAC
>CAMRDW010000085.1 GCA_947041315.1 uncultured Enterovibrio sp. | reverse complement strand
AGAGACAATCAATAATAAAAAAGCAGCAAAAGTTAAATTTGAAGACAGCCTTACGGTTTATCATTTAGAGGAGCATTCAGAGGAGCATTTAGAGGAGCATTTAGAGGAGCATTTAGACAGAAATATAAATTCCTCTTCACCTTTACTGGAACCCAAAAACAAACACGAACAACCCAAGCCTGTTTTAAGATCCATTCTCAAAAAAAAGAAGACGAATACAGAATAAACCTTCATTTTTTTAACTCCTCGACTTTCAAGCTGCACGGATAATGCTTTCGCTCCTTCAACCCAATGACAGAGTTCATCTATACCCCTCGCCTTTGAAACTGCGTGGGTATCGGCTGCTCTCGCTCAACCCAATCACGGAGAGAGCCTTCATTCGTTTGCCGCAGGCGCGCATCTTCAAGTCTCTTGAGTATATTGATCGGTTCGCAGCATATTCAAATAGAGCATGAATAAACGCGTACTTTCTTTTCAGTCCACATAAACAATCCGAAACAAGAACACAAAAAGCACACTTTAAATACCCATTTGCTTTAAGTTTTTATTTTTATTACAATATTTCACTTGTAATTCACACAAGCAACAAAATAAGTGCAACATCATGCATTATACCCATCGCCTTTAAAAGTGCGTGGGTGTTGCCTGCCCGCTCAGGCCAACCACATAGTGATTCAATGAAGAGGGCCTTCACTCGTTTGCCGCAGGCGCGCATCTTCAAGTGTCTTGGGTATAGAAAGCCTCCTTTTTAAAAGCAAAAGGAAACTTAAATATTCATCGATTTAAAATTCGCATATGAAACAAATAAAAAGCCACCTTCTTTTTCGGAAATATTACTTTTTTATTATGCATTCAAATTCATTTAGGAGTCCCTCTTGAGACTTAAAACTATTTTATTTTTATCTATCATATCAGCGACCTCTTACGCTAAAGAATCAAATCACCATTACACCTCATCATGCAACCATTTACAAAGTGAAGAAATTACTCATCCAGAAACCTGCTTATATGAAAACATGCCTGAAGAATCAAATGAGAACAATAAACAGAACTCATTTTTATCTCTCACTGATGTATTAATTAAGAGCACCGAAAGTGTGGGGGTTGATCAAACAAGGATAAAAGGGGAAATTGTTAACTATTCCAATGTATATCAATCATATATCAATGATATGCTTTTTCAATTTGACAAAAAAAATGGTTACTTCGATATAACTATTTTTAACAAAAAACAAGGAGAATACAATTTCCAGTTATTTTCAAATGATTCAAAAGTCAAAGAAGTAAGTTACTTTGGCAATTCAACGCTTACAGAAAACGCCATGATCAACATTGACAATGAAGGTACTGAATTAATAACCAATATTATAAAAAACAATATCAACACCAATGCAAAACTAATTGAGAAACCTTTAATTCAAGCTATTAACGCTTTTCTAGAAAAAAACTTTAATAAAGCTACAGCCCACAATATTCTGATATCAATAAAGGAAATAAGTTTAAACCCAGTCGATGAGAACATTATTTCATTAGAATTAATAATTAGCAATGTCGATTTTTTAATTGACTTTTTGAATGCTCCACATAAAGGTGTTGCAGGGCCGATAACAATAAAAGGCACAATTAACTTAAACAATGAAAAACCTTTCTCGGTTCAATCGCTGAATCTACAGACGCTTATAATTAAAAATAGATTTACTCCAGACACAGATACTGGGAATTCAATGGACAGCTCTTTTTTTAGATCTCTTGTAAATGATGCTTTTCAAAAAAAAATAATCTCAATTTTAAATTATGTATTTAATGAGCAGCTACGTCCTATTCTTAATGATAT
This sequence comes from uncultured Enterovibrio sp., assembly GCA_947041315.1. Lineage (GTDB taxonomy): Bacteria > Pseudomonadota > Gammaproteobacteria > Enterobacterales > Vibrionaceae > Enterovibrio. The sequence continues at coordinate 12,564 of CAMRDW010000085.1, read as the reverse complement.
TACAAATATAACTTATACGGTAGAAATACCCACTTTTGACGCTACGCATAAAATTGATTTTAATCTCAGTAAAACATATTTAAGCAGCAAAAACAACAATATCTCTTTGCACTCCAATTTACGTGCCACACCGCAAAACCCAAAAAAAGAAACGATCATTAGATTCAATAAAAATGAAATAGAAAGCAATCAAGCGCATAATTATAATTATAATTTATTAATGAGTTCTAATTTCCTCAATGAGACCCTGTATGCTTTCCATTCAGGGAATATTTTTAATGTAACGACGAGCAATAATGATTTCACCCTAGGAAAAGATATTTTTGAGGATACGGATACTGCGAAAATCGATTTTACATCACTGCCTTGGGTAGGGTTCGATTCAAAAAATAACTTAGAGGCCATTGAAGTCAATGCTGATGAAGTCCTATTAAAAATAAGAATAAATAACCAAAGCATTATCGAAGAGGCAAAGAATTATGAGCTTATTAAAGAAATCAACAATGGCGAGTTAGTTTCCAACCCAAATGGAACAACATTAATTACTTCGACTCTTGCTCTGAAGCTAAATGTCAATATGTCAGTGAATAACTCACAATTGGCTTTGAAATTAAATGGAGTAAATGAAATAAAAATTAAAAAATTAGAAATAGGAAGTCAGGCTATTGAAGAAAATACCCTTAACTTTTTTAATTCCTTTATTTCTGATATTGTTTTTGACGAAATAAACACATTGTTAGACACCATCGTTAATAATTATACATTTCCAGAAATTAACTGTTTAGCATTGAAAGAGATGAAGATAAATAATGGAAAAGACAAGCACTTAAACGTCGGAATTAACCTTGAGGTGGCCGACAATAGCTGTGATGTCGGTTTCATTGAATCACCTAAAGCTTATTATAATCGTGGTGTAGGCACAATACCCGCGCATTGCAAAAGTGAAGATGAAAACAATGCAGGTTTATGCTATCCAAAATGTGAATCTGGTTTTTCTGGTGTCGGACCTCTTTGCTGGAATGATTTAAAAGAATACGGTCGGGGAGTAGGAGAAGTCCCAACAGATTGTGGAACAGGCAAAGAAAGGGATGCAGGATTGTGTTACCCAGTATGTAAAAATGACTATCATGGTGTCGGTCCTGTGTGCTGGTCTAATAAATCCAAAAGCTACGGCCGAGGAGTGGGGACCATTCCATCAAACATTTTTACAGGTCAGTGCCCTTCGAACAAAGAAAATAACGCAGGTCTTTGTTATAAAAAATGTGACACGGGTTATCACGGTGTGGGCCCAGTATGTTGGTTAAATGAGCCTTCTTATGGAAGAGGGGTTGGGACCATTGCAAACCAATGTTCTGGAAATAAAGAAAATGATGCTGGTTTGTGTTACCCAAAATGCCAACCGGAATACAATGGAATAGGTCCTATGTGTTGGCCAAAAACACCATCATATGGCCGGGGTGTTGGAAAAATGCCTATTTGCGCTCCAGACAAAGAAAAAACTGCAGGGCTTTGCTATACACCTTGCTTAGAAGGATATAATGGCATTTCTTCAATTTGCCATCCCACTCTTTAATACACCCAAAGCACTTGAAGTTGCGCGCCTACGGCAAGTGAATAAAGCCCTTGAGCAGCATAGATGGACTCGTTAATGGGGCTAAACGAACCGAAGCAACACCCACGCAGCCTCAGAGGCGACGGGCATACATCAAAATAATGGATTATTCCCCTCTGTTTTTTTAGAAAGCAGCATGAAATGACCTCCTGTATTGCAGGAGGTCTTTTTTTATAACCAAGACATTTGAAGTTGCGCGCCTTCGGCACCTGAGTGAAGCCTAAAAGCATATACCCAAGACACTTGAAGTTGCGCGCCTTCGGCAAGCGAGTGAAGTCCCTGAGCATAAATTGACTATGTGATTGGGCTGAACGAGCCTAGCCAACACCCACGCAGCTTCGAAGGCGACGGGTATAGATGGACTCTGTGATTGGGCCACATAAGCCTAACCAAAGCCCAGCCAAGTTCAAATCGAGAGGAATACCAACATCGCATTAAGAGCCAGAGTTCCATGTCATCACAAACCCGTTTTTAGTTTTCAAATGCGACTCAAATTACAATTTCTGTTAGAATCTCCCCTGTTCACCAGTCCATCATGATGATCAAGCTGGGTTGACCTAAGACTAGGAATTATTTTGACTAATAATGATATATTACGCCGCATTCGTTACACCTTTGACTTCAATGATAAAGAAATGGTTGATATTTTCGCTCTTGCAAACACAAATGTTACCGAAGAGCAAATCATCTCTTGGCTAAAAAAAGAAGAGGATGAGAATTATATAAAATTAAACAACACTGATTTTTCTATGTATCTAAATGGTTTGATTAATTTAAAACGCGGCACCCGTGAAGGTGAACAACCGAAACCCGAATATTTTTTGAACAATAATATGATTTTCCAAAAATTACGCATTGCACTTAATCTAAAAGCCGAAGATATTATTGATATTTTAGAATTGGTTGATTTTAAAATAAGCAAACATGAATTAAGCGCATTTTTTAGAAAACCTGACAATAAACATTTTAGAGAATGTAAAGATCAAATTCTCCGTAATTTCTTAATGGGTATTCAGCGCCAATTAAGACCTAATTCAACCCAGGGTTTCCAAGAATAAAATATATATTCACTGTCTATTTTATGGTTTATTCCTGCCACCTTTGAAGCTGCGTGGGTCTTGGCTACACGCAACTTCAATTACTTTGGGTAGAAAGAATCGAAAAATAAAGGAAATCTCTGAACAAAGTAGAGACGATCTAATATGCGCGCATCTTCAAGCGTCTTTTGTATAGGGCTTCAAAAGCCCAAGAAATAACATTATTCTAGAAGAAAAAAATGCACGCCTTTGTTTGAATAACGTTTCATATTACTTTGAATAATAAATCGTTAAATAAGGAACAAAAAATGAACAACACCCTGGTTCTAGCAACAGGAAATCTTGGGAAAGTCAATGAAATGGCGGACTTACTCCAAGGTTTTGGTTTTAATGTGCTTGCGCAAAGTGAATGGCAAATAATCGAGGCCGAAGAAACGGGTCTTACATTTATTGAAAATGCCATTATTAAAGCCCGTCACGCATCAAAAGAAACAGGTCTGCCCGCCATTGCGGATGACTCTGGTTTAGAAGTTGATTATTTAAATGGGGCCCCCGGCATCTATAGCGCCCGTTACGCAGGTGAAAAAAAAGGAGATCAAGCCAATATTGAAAAATTGCTTGAAGACATGAAAGAGGCCACTCCGGCTCAACGCAAAGCTCGTTTTCACTGCGTCTTGGTTTATCTTCGACATTACAATGATCCTACACCGCTTGTATGCCACGGAATTTTCGAGGGTGAAATTACCCGCCAGCCCTCTGGTACCCATGGATTCGGATACGATCCTGTCTTTTTCATTAACGAGCAAGGTTGCACAGCAGCGCAGCTTGAACCGAAAATAAAAAAACAAATATCACATCGAGCTAAAGCATTAAAAATGCTCTTTACCGCATTAAGTAAAGAGAAAAAATAATCTCTTATGAAAACAGCCATCCCCCTCAGCCTTTATGTTCACATTCCATGGTGCGTACAAAAATGCCCCTATTGTGATTTCAATTCTCATACCCAAAAAGCACCAATACCTGAACTCGAATATATTCATGCCTTGCTTGATGATTTAAATAAAGATTTAAATCATTTTCCCGAAATAAAAGAACGTCCATTGCACTCAATTTTTATTGGTGGCGGAACGCCAAGTCTGATTTCGCCTCAAAATATCGCCACACTAATCAAGGGGATAAATACGCAATTTTCCTTTAATGACAACATTGAAATCACAATGGAAGCCAACCCTGGAACCCTGGAAGCCAATAATTTTTTAGCCTATAAAAAAGCAGGTGTAAATAGAATTTCAATTGGCATTCAAAGCTTTGATAATGAAAAATTAGCTCGCCTTGGCCGCATACATGATGCAGAAGAAGGAAAACGAGCTGCAACACTTGCAAAGGATGCGAAAATTCCAAGCTTCAATCTCGATTTGATGCATGGTTTACCAAATCAAAGCCAAGCAGATGCACTCCATGATTTAGAAGAAGCCATTTCACTCGCCCCCACACACTTGTCTTGGTATCAGCTCACAATAGAGCCAAATACCCAATATTATTCACATCCTCCCCAACTCCCAGACGAAGATGAGCTCTGGAACATCTTCACCCAAGGAGAGGCACTTTTAGAAAAAGCAGGCTATATACAGTACGAAACATCGGCTTACAGCAAAATCGGTTACCAATGCCGACATAATTTAAATTACTGGCGTTTTGGGGATTACCTTGGGATTGGCTGTGGCGCACACGGTAAAATAACATCTCAAAGCGGAAGCATCTTTCGCACAGTAAAAGTGAAACATCCCCGGGGATATTTAGACAAAAATAAAGATTACTTAAGTGAATTAAACGAAGTAAACAAAGATGACCTGCCCTTTGAGTTCTTCATGAATCGATTCCGTCTATTGGAACCCTGCCCAAAATCAGCCTTCCTCACACACACGCAATTGACATTAAGTGCGATAGACGCTCCCATTCAATGCGCTATTGAACAAGGTTTTTTACAAGAAACAGCCACCGAATGGCGCGTTACAAAAAAAGGACGCTTATTTTTAAACGACCTTATCGCCTGCTTTTTGAGTGACGATACCCAAGATATTTGACCTTGCAGGTAGGCGACAAGAACAAAAAGCCTCAGAGCATAGATATTCCATACCCAAGACACTTGACGATGCGCGCCTGCGGCAAACGAGTGAAGGCCTGAGCATAGATCTACTCTGTGATTGGCCAGAACGAGAGCAGGCAACACCCACGCAATTTCAAAAGCGACGGGTATATTTGATTTGGGCTTTGAGCGCGCGGTCAACCCCTCTGCAGTTTCAAAGGGGATGGATGGATGCATCACCTCAATAAATAAATAACGAAATATCAATTACAAATTTGTAAGATGATAAAAAACTCAATCTTGTATATGATCGACCCAACGAATTTATCATTGGAACACAGCAATGAAAAAATTAGCCTTAACAAGTTTATTCCTTGTCATTACAGCCACATCCTTAAGTGTTCTTGCTAATAACACACCCAGCAACGGCGGAGGGTTCTCAGGACCTGGCGCGACTCAAATTCCTGGTACTGTTCGTGAAATCAAAAAGTTAGGTGTATTTGTTGACGACACAGAAGTCACTTTGACCGGTGTCATTACGAACGCATTAGGGAACGAAAAATACACATTCCGCGACAGCACGGGCGAGATCATCGTTGAGATTGATAATGATAAATGGTTTGGGTTAAAAGTAGATCCAAATACAACCGTCATTATTAACGGTGAAATTGACAAAGGTTTTAATGGCACGAGCGTGGATGTAAAGCGCATTCAAGCAAAATAATCCCCCTCCTTTTGCTTTCACTCAAAATGGCGCGCAGTCAGTGCGCCTTTATATACCCAAAGTCATTAAAGCTGCGCCTAGACATCAAAACCCATCTTATACCCAAGACACTTGAAACTGCGTGGGTGTTGGCTACGCTCGTTCTGCCCAATCACATAGGAGATCACAGCTCAAAGGCTTCACTCGCTTTGCGCAGCCGTGTAACTTCAATTACGTGGGTATAGGTGAAAAGTTTGCTTTTCAATTTTAATTTCAACATCAGATTTAAAAAACGAGGTGAAATGCTGAATGAAGGATCAAAACGTTCCAGATTTTAATATTATGATGAACATTTAAAAAATGTATTAAGACAAGAGTCATAATTGGAACACCGATAGAACCTTAAACAAAAATCAATTCCTAAATTACCAACTAAAAAAACAGGTCGATTTCGTTATATCTAAGATCTTTAACTTTATTTAATATTCACTGAAACCTAAATTATAACACAACAAAAACAGCAACTTACAAAACAAGCACCCCGATTCCATCATGCTAAATGTCTACCTCACAATTTTGTAAGATGTAAAAAGAAAACATTGTAGATATTATCTTCTCAACATCTTAAAGATATCAAAATCACTCAGGAATTAAAATATGAAAACATTCACCTTCGCCAGTTTATTTATTCTTCTTTCTACTGCATCTTCAAGTTTACTTGCAGATCAATACAGTCATGCCGGCGGTTTTTCAGGGCCTGGGGCACAAAATATGCCAAGGACGATCCAAGATGCACAGAATACCAGTGTTTTTTCTGATGACATTCAAGTGACACTCACGGGCGTTATCACTGAATCATTAGGCAATGAAATGTATACCTTTAGAGATAACACCGGAGAAATTAAAATTGAAATTGATAATGATGACTGGTATGGCCTAAACGTCGATCCTAATGTCACTGTTGTTATTAATGGTGAAATTGAAAAGGGATTCTATGGCACCTCCATTGAAGTAGAGCGTATTCATTTAAAATAAGTTGCCTATTATTTTAAATGAATGCTCATTCTTTTCTTGACAACAAGTCAAAATATAAATTTAATGCATAATAATATACAAATATTTAAGCTGTAAAAAAACAAAAATACGTATATTATGAATGCTCTTCCTTTTAAAAATATAATTGAGTATTAACATGAAAAAATTAACCGTCACCACTTTATTCCTTCTTAGCACCCTCTGCTCTGCCCCTTTGCTTGCAAATCAAAATACAAGCAACACAGGAGGCTTCACAGGACCAGGCGCGGCTGCACCTGGCACTCAAAACTTGAACAGCGTTCGCGGAATTCTTAATTCAGGCCGCAGTGTCGAAGAAATGCAAGTCACTTTAACGGGAAAAATAACTCAATCGTTAGGCGGTGAAAAGTATATGTTCAGTGATGGCACCGCTGAGATTGTGGTTGAAATCGACCAAGACGACTGGTATGGCCTAAAAACAACCCCAGAGACGCTTGTTATCATTAATGCAGAAGTTGATCATGATGCAGGTCGTCCCACTTTGGATGTACAACGTATTCTTGCAAAATAATCAGCTATTTAAAAAGCCTCAAAATTTCACAAAAAAAGGGAGTTCATCGAGAACGCCCCTTTTTTTTGTAAAGATACCAATGATCTCTTGATTTAAATGGCCTTTTTTTCAGATCTCAGTCCATTTCTTCAGCCCATGCTCACTGTTTTCCACTGTGATAAGGCAGGTATCAGATCGGATATCCGTTTCTCTTGAATTTGCCATAAACCTAACCGAGTACACACGTCTTCCTGAATCGCTTGTAAACGACGCCCTTGCATTCCGACTTCATTAAAAAGCTGTTCTTGAAGATCCGCCATCTTTTCAGACATAAAGATCATTTTATTTTTTTGCCCTTTACTCAAAGCCGCAATGTCCGTCACACTGTGAGTGGAGACACTCGCAATCAATTGAGGAAGGCTCATCTTTAGCTCTTTAAGGGCATTGCTTAACATCTGATGATCCAGTCTAGCCCGTCTATCTTCGGTATAAAATGAAGCTTTTATGCGGTTTTGTAAATATTGATGATATTTATTTATTTCCAAAGCCAACATGCTTTTCTCACCGAGCGCTGAGGAAACAACCTTATCCACTGCAACCCATGACATATAAAGTTCTTTAGAAAACGATTCGCTAAAATAAGGCAAATCTTTTCGAAGGGTTTCATTATAAGAAGCCAATGAATCACGCTGTGCGGTATTGAGATTCACTTTATGTACATCAAAAAAAAGATTACCCTTCGCGTCAATACGAAATAAATTATTATTGCTTTCAATGAGAAGGTTATCCGCTTCAATCAAAATATCACCATGAAGCTGCACTTGGCACATTTTGGCATGCACCGAAAATGAAAATATTCCCATAATAAAAACACAAAAAAACACACTCTTTTTAAAAGGTGATGTATCCATTTTCTCTCCTTTTATAATTAACTGCAGGCTTAAAAATAAAAACAATATTGATCAGAGGCTTATTTTATCTTTATTTTTAATCTCTTCTCTTTCTGTTCAATAATTAGAAGTCTTCCTCTTTTTTCAAAAAAGAACAGAATAAGAGTGTGAATGAGAATGTCTATTCCTGCTTAAAAAAGAGACTATTTCCTCATAAATTAAAGAAGATGTCTCAGTTAAGAGAACACCCTGTCTACCCAAGAAATTTAAAGATCTACCAATGCATCAAAGCTCTAATACCCAAGACACTTGAAGATGCGCGCCTGCGACAAGCGAGTGAAGCCCCTCAGCATAGAGAGACTCGCTTGGACGCAGCGAAGCCTAGCCAACACCCACGAAGCTTCAGAGACGACAGGGCATATACTCACTTCAAGTATTAAAAATCACAGTGGAATTAATAAGCCTGTTTTTCGCCTTCAAATATGAAGGCGAGGATGTTGTTATTCAAAACGCCGGTATTTCATATCCCAAACCCCGTGCCCCAGACGGTGTCCTCTTTGTTCAAATTTAGTTAAAGGGCGCTCTTCTGGACGTTCGATAAAACGCCCGTCTAAAGCAGTATTTTCATAGCCTTGTGCCAAGTCCATAACCTCAATCATATGTTGAGCATAAGGTTCCCAATCTGTCGCCATATGGAAAATACCGCCCAATTTCAATTTTGAATGCAGCATTTTTGCAAATTTTGCTTGAACAATACGTCGCTTATGGTGGCGTTTCTTATGCCAAGGATCAGGAAAAAACAACTGAACCACGTCAAGACTTTGTTCATGGAGCATATGCTCGAAAACTTCAACTGCGTCATGGCAGATCACGCGAAGGTTGGTCAAGCTTTGCTCTCTCGCCCCCATCAAACAAGCACCAACACCTGGACTGTGAACTTCAATGCCCACGAAATTTTTTTCAGGCGCATTTTTTGCCATTTCGACGAGAGAGGCTCCCATCCCAAATCCAATTTCTAAAATTATGGGGTTATCATTACCAAACACAATCACCCAATCTAATTTTTCCTTTGAAAAATCAATCCCCATCCTGGGCCAACACTCGTTCATTGCTTGCTCTTGCCCCTTCGTCAAACGGCCTTCTCGACGAACAAAACTGCGGATTTGACGAAAAACGTTACCTTCTTTTGTCATTTTAGGTATGGTGACTTCAGACATGGTTTTCTCCCTACGCCTCAATAATGAAGAAAAGTTCAGCGGATCGGGCATTATCCAAAGATCTCACGTTGGTGCAACCTTTCAGACCTTACTACGAAAAAAATCTTTCCGTATTTCACTCTCAAAGAGGTTATTAGTCGGTATGTTGGTTATGCATTGAACAAGAATATCAAAAGAGAAATCAACAAGACAAGATCTGAAAAATACTAATACGTCTTGGCATTCACTTGCCCAAGATCTTCCCCCTTTCAAAAAAAGAGAATAAACAGTGAGTCAGGCATTTTCATTTTCAGATTCAGTACTGAGTTGGTATCACCTGTATGGCCGCAAGTCATTACCCTGGCAAAAGCAGCAAACATCTTATGTGGTTTGGGTCTCTGAAATCATGCTACAACAAACGCAAGTCTCAACCGTGATCCCCTACTTTGAACGTTTTATGACGCGTTTCCCAACGGTGACCCATTTGGCAGACACACCGCTTGATGAGGTTCTTCACTTTTGGACTGGGTTAGGTTATTACGCGAGGGCGCGCAATTTACACAAAAGCGCACAAATCATTGTGAAAGAATTCGAGGGCGTATTTCCCACGTCTTTTTCTGATATTATCGCCCTCCCCGGCATTGGACGTTCAACCGCTGGAGCAATACTATCTCTTTCTTTATCCCAGCATTTTCCAATATTGGATGGAAACGTCAAACGCACTCTTACCCGTTTTTTTGCTATTTCAGGCTGGCCTGGAATAAAAAACGTAGAAAACCAATTGTGGGAGCTTGCTGAAAAAAACACCCCTAAAAATGAGGTTAAAGAATACAATCAGGCGATGATGGACATCGGCGCCATGGTGTGTACACCCCGCAATCCCAAATGCACCCTTTGCCCATTAAAAGATCACTGCCAAGCGAATTTTCTTGAAAAACAACATGATTTTCCAGAAAAAAAACCAAAAAAGACACTGCCAGAAAAAACAGCCTGCTTACTGGTTTTACAATACAAAAATACCATTTTTCTAGAGCAACGCCCACTTTCTGGGTTATGGGGGGGATTATGGTGTTTACCTGAAACACAAGAAAAAGATCTCCTTGCATTCATAAAAGAAAAAGAAGAAGTATTAAGCTTTTCAAGTGACACCGCACTTGAATATCTTGGTGCATTTCGTCATACATTTAGCCACTTTCATCTTGATATCGTACCTGTGCGCCTCATGTTAAACATCCAACCTGACACTCAAAAGAATAAAACCTTTCTGGAATCCAATAAAGCGCTTTGGTATAACTTAAATCAACCACCTGAAATCGGCCTTTCATCACCGATAAAAAAAATATTATTACAACTCACCCGCGATTTAGAAACACACTCGCAAGCAAATAACCTATTGGGAGTTTTATAATGAGCCGTCTTGTTTCATGTAAACGATTAAACAAAGAAGCGGAAGGACTGGATTTTCAACTCTATCCAGGAGAGCTTGGCAAATACATTTATGAAAATATTTCGAAAGAAGCTTGGGGACAATGGCAAAGTAAGCAAACAATGCTTATCAACGAAAAAAAGCTCAATATGATGCAAGCTGAACACAGAAAACTTCTCGAAGATGAAATGGTTAAGTTCCTTTTTGAAGGGCATGATACCGTGATTGACGGCTATATCCCCCCGTCAAAATAACTACATTCTGCTCAAAATCTCAATATATTATTATGTAAATAATTGCATCCAGATTAACCTACTTCATGGGTGCTTTTATACACCTCTATTTTGAAAATGCAGGCTTGTTGGCTACAACCTCAAAGCCCTAACACATAGTCCATCTATGCTAAGGGGCTTCGCTTATTGACCTTCGACCTGCACCTTCAAGTTTCTTGGATAAATACCCCTTGCTATTGAAGATGCAAGCGCCTTCACTTCGCTTGCTTGCCAACACATAGCATCTTCAATTCCTTTGGGTTTATTGCATAATGAAATCAATGATAAATATTCGCGTCTTCTTTTTTTTCCTTGCCTGTTTTGTCCTCTCGGGATGCAGCCGCAGCATGGTCGAGTCTGTCTACGACATCAATTACAAAACAACCAATCGCTTTGCTAAGAATTTAGCCCCTCTTCCCGGGCAATTTGAAAAAGACATTGCAGCACTTGACGATCTTATCACCAATTTCACTGGGGATATCGAAATGCGTTGGGGAAAAAATGAAGTTTATGTATCAAGTAAACGAGATTACGTAAAATACACGGATAATTACCAAAGTCGTGCTCGCGTTGATTTTGAGCGTGGACTCGTCACTATCGAAACACTTTCTTTACAAGAGCCGACAACACACTTAAGACAAGCCATTATCACCACCCTCTTGACCCCCAATAACCCTGCTACCGTTGATTTATATTCAGCCGCTGATGTTAAATTAGAAGGAAAACCTTTTCTTCAAGGGCAAATACTGGATCATGAAGGAAAAGAAATTTCTTGGGAATGGCGAGCCCATCGTTTTGCTGATTATCTAATAAAAAGCCAAATTAAAACGAAACAGCTCGGCATTCAAAAAGTATTCTATGTCAATATTCCAATGGTGACCGATCACTCCAACAAACGCAGCTACCAATACGCAAACTTGGTCCGTAATGCCGCCAAACGCTACAACATCTCAGAAGATCTTATTTATTCCATCATCAAAACGGAAAGCAGTTTTAATCCTTATGCCGTCAGTTGGGCCAATGCCTATGGTTTAATGCAAGTGGTCCCAAAAACAGCAGGACGAGACGTCTTCAAATTGATTAAAAATCAAACAGGTGAACCCACGCCACAATATCTTTTCGATCCCGCGAGAAATATCGACATAGGAACGGCCTACCTTCATATACTCAAAACCCGTTATCTCAAAGATGTCAGAAACCCACTCTCGCAACATTACAGTATGATTTCGGCCTACAATGGCGGAACAGGTAACGTGTTAAAAACCTTTCATCGTTCCAACAGAGCACAAGCGCTCGTTCAGCTCAATCAATTAGATCCTCATCAAGTTTATTCTGCACTCGCAAACCGACACCCCTCAACAGAATCACGGCGTTACCTGCACAAAGTCACCCATAGCCAAAAAGAATTTAAAACAATTAAATAATAAAACGAACAAATCAGAAGCAGATTGATGAAAATACAAGCAAACAATCCTCTAACTTGTTTTTTTAATAAAAAAATATTGACGACACCTCTAAAAATGCGTTTAATAGCCCACCTGAGCCCGGATAGCTCAGTCGGTAGAGCAGGGGATTGAAAATCCCCGTGTCGGTGGTTCGATTCCGCCTCCGGGCACCATATTTTCTTTCATGAAGAGAATATTTGTGCCGGCTTAGCTCAGTTGGTAGAGCAACTGACTTGTAATCAGTAGGTCACCAGTTCGACTCCGGTAGCCGGCACCATTTGCCTCGATAGCTCAGTCGGTAGAGCAGGGGATTGAAAATCCCCGTGTCGGTGG
>CAMRDW010000084.1 GCA_947041315.1 uncultured Enterovibrio sp. | reverse complement strand
GCGGTTATTTTCAATCAATTTAAAAGCCGTATCACTGTATCGATTCAATTCAGAAGCCTTTATGCGAGCCGTTTCGTGTCGATAGGCCGCATTATAGGGCGCTTTAAAATCTTGGCAAGGCTTTTTTTTGTTTTTTTATTAAAATAAGCATTTCCGGATGTTTTTTGCTCGAAAGCGTCATTTCTTACAATCAATAGAGCTAAAAAGTCCCTTTATTGCTCACTTAACCTTTCTAAAAGGAGGGATTTAAAGTTCGCTATAAGCGTCAAGCAAATGAAGTCTTTGAACATAAGTACACAATCTGAATCAATTGAACGAGGGAAGGCGGGAAGCCAGCAAACTCAAATGGGAGGGATAATATATCTAAGAGATTTGAAGATGAAAGTAAGGGCCGAGCAAAAAAGGCATTAAGCATACTTATTCTATATACCCAAGACACTTGAAGATGCGTGTAGGCGGCAAGCGAGTGAAGCCTCTGAGCATAGAGAGGCTATCTGATTGGGCGGAATGAGCGTACCCAGCACCCACGCAGCTTCAAAGGCGACGGGTATATGATTGGATTTTGAGAACATAACCAACCTCTTGCATCCTCAAAAGCGAGGAGGATATATACCCCCCCCTCAACTCAAAGCAATCGGTGTATCAAGGCTTTTTCAGTAAAAAATGTCAGAAAAAAAGAAATAAACTAGCTGACTTTTAAAAAATGCCACGCATGATCAGCCAATAAAACCACAAAAGTGCCAAAAATATGCCAAATGGAATATTTAAACATTTTAAATGAAAGCCCTTTCCTGTCTGAAAATTTCAATAAAAAAGCATAAAAACAAAACGTTAGATTTAAGCCCAAGCTGCCTACAAGATAAATCATTCCACTCATTCCAGAAAGCCAAGGCAATAAACCAACGAGAACCAAAAGAACGCTATAAAGCAATATCATGGTTTTCGTAAATTCAATGCCGTGTGTTACAGGCAACATCGGAATATCCGCTTTCGCGTAATCTTTTTGACGATGAATCGCAAGCGCCCAGAAATGAGGGGGGGTCCAGGTAAAAATAATCATCACCAACAAAAAAGCATGAGGATCTAATGCCCCCGTCACTGCAACCCAGCCAAGTAAAGGAGGCATTGCACCTGCAAGCCCTCCAATAACGATATTTTGTGGCGTCAAATATTTCAGCCAAACCGTATAAAATAAGGCGTAACCCAGCAAACTTGCGAAAGTGAGCCAAGCAACCAAAGTGTTAAGGAATAAAAGAAGGGAAAAGCCTATCACCATCAAAGAAGTTGCGAATAAAATAGCTGAAACGACGCCAACACGCCCTTTAACAAGAGGGCGATTGAATGTTCTTTGCATTTTCTTATCAATTTGCCGGTCTATCACATGATTAAAAACAGCCGCAGCAGACGACTGTAAACCAATTCCGAATAAACCAATGATTAATACATTTAAAGAGGGCAATCCAGGCTCTGCTAAACACATTCCAACAAGGGCAGTCAATAGCAACATGACGACCACTTTTGGCTTTGTCAGCTCCAAATAGTCACGCCAAAGGAACCATTTTCTTGGCGAAGGTATTGTGTTTCTTAATGTCGCCTCTTCGAGTTTATCCATTCGCTAAACCTCCTGTTTTTGCTAAGGATTAACATTAAATACACTGTTTTTTCACTGAATAATTTAACCGTAACCCCTGCCACACACAGCAATAATAACAAAGCACAAAGGGTATGAGCTAAAGCAAGAGACAAAGGAAAAAAAGCAAGAACATTGATGATCCCAAGAGAAACTTGTAACACCAATAAAGCCAATAGAAGAAATGAAAAAATATTTCCTAGCGCTTTACGTATCCACAAGGCCAAAAAGAAAACCAAAAGACTCACAATCATGGCTCCGAGCCGATGAGAAGCATGAATGCTGACACGTTGATCAAAATTAAGCACACCATATTGGTAAGTATCGCTGTTTGGACTCATTGGGTAGAAAGCAGAAAAATCGAATTTAGAGACCCAGTCAAGACCGCAAACCGGAAACTGCGTGCAGGCTGAGGCCGCATAATTAGCCGATGTCCATCCTCCGAGTGAAATTTGTATAATTAAAGCGGTCAAAGTTAGCAGTGAAAAAAATTTTAAAGAATCGCTTATTTTAAAAGAAGGTAAATGAGAGGATAAAGAAGAAGCACGTTTAATACGCCGCCTTTCTAAAAAAGAAAGTAAAAACAAAAGGCAAACCATACTAAAACCACCCAATAAATGTCCCATAACAACAATGGGCATAAGTTTCATGGTCACGGTCCACATGCCTAGAGCCGCTTGAAAACACACACCTATAAGTAACACGCTCGCCAAGAAACGAAATCTGACCTTGCTACGCCAAGCAAAAAAGGCAAGAGCTCCAATCAGCAGACCTAAAATTCCCGCCATATAACGGTGAATCATTTCATTCCATGCTTTATGGTTTTCAACTGGCGAATGAGGAAAGGCTTCATTCGCAAGCGTTATACTTTCTAGAGATTGAGGAACACTTAAAAAACCATAACAACCAGGCCAATCAGGACAACCTAAACCTGCGTCTGTTAAGCGAGTGTAAGCACCCAACCCCACCACCCATAGAGAAAGAAAAAAAGACACATAAATTAAGAAGAGGTAGTGTTTTTCGGAGATCATACTCAACCAACCTTTGAAAGCTTCATAAGCTTACGCAAATCAGAAAGCAACCCCTTGCTCTGAACGATTTGCTCATTTTTTTCTTTTGAAAGAGGATAAGCCAAAATAAAATTATTAAGAGGATCAACAAGGTAAATAGCCTTTCCATGAAAGGGAAGCCCAAGTATTGCCTTTTGCTCTTGAAAGCTCAGATCTTGTTTTTGTATATTATTTTCTTTAACATTTGCGTGAGATTGAGAAACCAAGAGTAAACTTGTCACTCTCTCCCTTTCTCTTCCAACCGCAATCGGAATTTGATTTAATTGAAAAAGTGCATTTTCGCACTGAGGATCACACACTTTTGGAATGGAATAAACCAGACGCCATAAGCCATCACCATCTAGCCACCCAGCACGCACTGGTGCATTTAATAGATCGCCCTTATTTGTAACCCCTTTTTGATACCACCCCATATCAAGTACTAATTTGGCAGTGAAAAGAGGCAAAATAAATACCACACATACTAAAGACAGCGCCTGCTTCCCTTTCATATCCTCTCCTTTTTCCACAAAATCCAACTCCCAATAAGAAGCACGAAGGCCAAGCCAAACCACTGAACAGCATAGGCAAAATGCTTTTCAGGAAGAAGCACGACAGGTTTCCAAATAGGCGTTGTATCTAAATGAACCACTTCACCTTCTTGAAATGGCCCGGATTGCAAACGAAGAACCCAGGGAAAGAAATCTTTTTTCGCCATTTTTGCAATATTATTTAAATCAACAAGCTGAACTCGTAATGGCCAAGAAAGCATTGGGTTTTCATTTTTTAATACCATTTTTAATGACGGAAAATCGAGTACTCCCTCTATTGAATAGCGACCAGAAAGAAGAGGGAGAGAAGGAAGTGTTTCACGTCGTTCAAAAGCAGAAATCCATCCCATATCAACTAAAATCCATTTATTCTTTTGGAAAGATTGTTTTTCAGGTAAAAAAGGCATCATCCAACGGTACCCGACTTTCCCTTTATAAGTTTGATTATCTAAAAGAACACTTTTAGATGCATCAAAATCGCCCTTTAAAGAAACCGTCAAGCCTTTTGCATTTTCAGGTAATTCAATAAGATCTGAATAAATAATTAACTCACCTTGCGCAAAATGCTCAAGCAAACGCTCTTTTTCAATACCACGAGATATTTGCCAAAAACCAAGCTTGACCAAAAAGGCAACAAGCGCCAAAGTAAAAAAAAGAAAACCAATTTTTCTTACATTCCCATTAAAATAATTCATCCATGATCACTTATGCTCAATAAATAAAAACATCACACTTTCATTTTTTGGAGATATTATGTTACTTAACTGGATCCTCATCGCTCTTTTAATTTTGAGTCTCATTAATCTTTTCCGCTCTTTTCCTTATTTAATCAACAAAAAAGGGAACTCAACAATGTCAAAACATTTCAAAAAACGTGTTCTCTTTTCGGGATTAATTCTCTTTCTTTTGCTCATCGCACTTTTAACAGGTCAAATTAACCCAAATTTGCGGCCCTATTAAAAAATATAGACAAACAAGAACAAACAAAGCCACACTAAATCAACAAAGTGCCAATACCAAGCCCCAGCCTGAAATGCAAAGTGATGCTTTGATGTCATGTGTCCTTTTAATATTCTAATCCAGACAACAAAGAGAATAATCGAACCTAAAAATACGTGTAAGCCATGAAAACCTGTCAGCATAAAAAAGGTGTTTCCGTAAATACCGGAGTCCAACCGTAAATTCATTTCTTCATAGGCATGAATATATTCCTCACCTTGAAAAAATAAAAAAAGCCAACCTAAAAGAACCGTTAAAAATAAAAAACATTTAAGAGAAAATCTTTTCCCATTTTCAAGACTTACGTGCGCGAAATAGAGCGTAATAGAAGAGGTCAATAAAATAACAGTGTTAAAAAATGGCAATCCCCAAGGAGGCATTGCTTGGGTTTCAGTTCCATCAGGTGTTTTAAGTAACGGCCAGCTTGGAATAAAATCAGGCCATAGCACCTCAGCGGTCATCACATTGTTACTTCCTCCGCCAAGCCAAGGCACCGCAATAAAACGCGCATAAAATAATGCGCCAAAAAAAACACCGAAAAACATCACTTCAGAAAAAATAAACCAGCTCATACTTTGCCTGAATGAGCGATCCATTTGGGGTGAATATAACCCCCCCATAGACTCATGAATAACATTGCGAAACCAACCCGTGACCATAAAGAGAAGAAGACCGACTCCCGCTAATAAAATCCAAGGTCCATTTCCGCCAAAGAAGGCTCCAATAGTCGAACCAGCCCCCATCGCAATAAGAAATAAAGCAATAGCACCGACGATTGGCCAAACACTTTGAGCAGGAACGTAATAATCTTTTTTTTCCTTGGTGTCGAGCTCATTGGACGTCATAGTGACCTCATCAATTTATTTGTCGGCAGGTTCCGACGTTGACTTAAACAGGGTATAGGCCAGTGTCAGGGTATGTATCTCTTTCGGAATATCTGGAGAGACATAAAATACCAAAGGTAGTTTCGCTTTTTCACCCGCATTGAGTTCCTGACGGTTAAAACAAAAACATTCTATCTTATTTAAATATTTCGCAGCTAAACCAGGAGTCACAGAAGGGACCGCCTGACCCACGGAATCATGCTGCGTCAAATTCGTTGCTAAATAGGCAGTACGATGTGTTTCGCCAGGAAAAACAGAAATACGTTTTATTTCAGGCTCAAAAATCCAGCCTAATTTAGGATTGCTGTAAGCGATAAATTCAACACTTACCTTTCTTGATTGATCAACGAGCCGGCTCTCTTTTGCAGCAATGTCCTTTGTTTTCCCATTGATCCCCGTAATATCACAAAAAATGTCATACAGCGGCACCAGAGCAAAAGCAAAACAAAACATCAATGAGGCCGCAACGAACAAGATTAAAGCGCTGCGCTTCATGTTTTTACTTTTCTTTGTAAAGAGCGCCTTCATAAATGACCTCAGTCTATTTTGGGGGGGGTTGAAAACGTATGATATGGCGCAGGAGAAGGCACTTCCCACTCTAACCCCTTCGCCCCTTCCCAAGGTCGAGCAGCCGCAGGCACGCCACCTCGAATGCATTTAATCAGCAACACCAAAAATATCAGCTGTGAAAAACCAAACAAAAAAGCCCCAACACTCACAATCGCATTAATATCTGAAAATTGAAGGGCATAATCAGGTATTCGCCGAGGCATCCCAGCCAAACCAAGAAAATGCATAGGAAAGAATAAAATATTTACCGAAATTAAAGAGCACCAAAAATGCCATGAAGCCAAGGTTTCGTTGTACATGTGTCCGGTCCATTTTGGTAACCAATAATACGCCGCCGCCAAAATAGAAAAAACAGCGCCAGAAACCAAAACATAATGAAAATGCGCGACAACAAAATACGTATCGTGATACTGAAAATCAGCGGGGGTTATCGCAAGCATCAACCCAGAAAACCCCCCGATGGTGAAAAGTACAATGAAAGCCACGGCAAACAACATCGGCGTTTCAAATGACAAAGAGCCTCGCCACATGGTCGCCACCCAATTAAAAATCTTTACTCCTGTCGGCACTGAAATCAGCATGGTGCAATACATAAAGAAGAGTTCCGCAAACACAGGCATTCCCGTCGTAAACATATGGTGCGCCCAAACGGTAAAACTTAACCCCGCAATCGCGGAAGTTGCATAAACCATTGAAGCATAACCAAATAATGGCTTACGCGAAAAAGTGGGGATAATGGCGGAGATAATGCCAAAACTAGGCAAAATCATAATGTAAACTTCTGGATGTCCAAAAAACCAAAAAATGTGCTGAAACATGACAGGATCCCCTCCACCTGCCGCATCAAAAAACGAGGTCCCAAAATATTTATCGGTGAGCACCATGGTCACAGCACCCGCCAAGACAGGCATAACCGCAATCAGTAAAAATGCAGTAATAAGCCAAGTCCATACAAATAAAGGCATTTTCATATATGTCATACCAGGAGCTCTTAAATTCATAATGGTTACGATCACGTTAATCGCGCCCATAATTGAGCTTATCCCCATGATATGAATGGCAAAAACAAAAAGAGCGGTACTGTCTGGCGAATAAACAGTGGAGAGCGGCGCATAAAAAGTCCATCCAAAATTAGGACCCCCACCCTCCATAAAAAGAGAGAACAAAAGCATGAAAAACGCAAAGGGCAAGATCCAAAAACTCCAGTTATTCATTCGAGGTAAAGCCATATCTGGCGCCCCAATCATTAAAGGAATCATCCAGTTAGCAAGCCCTGTAAAAGCGGGCATAACACCGCCAAATACCATAATTAATCCATGAACCGTGGTCATCTGATTAAAAAAATTAGGTTCTATTAATTGCAATCCGGGTTGAAACAACTCTGCTCGGATCACCAAAGCCATTGCCCCGCCAATCAGAAACATAGAAAAACTAAACAGCAAATATAAGGTACCAATGTCTTTATGATTCGTCGTCAATAACCAACGCGTCAAACCTGCAGGTTTATCATCATGAACGTCTTTTTCAAACGGCTCAGATTTTAGCTCTGTCATTGAAACCTCTCCTTAAAGATCATCACCATTTAGCACCGCATTAATCTGGGAGGCTTGAATCACATCCCCGGTTTTATTCCCCCAAGCATTGCGCTCATAAGTCACAACCCCAGCAAGCTCTTTAAGACCTAATTGAACACCGAAACCTTGCATCGCAGTGCCTGTTTTCCCATGAATAACAACATGAAGATGATCAAAAAGGCGATCAGAATTTGTCGCTATATCACTTTGAGCCAAAGCAGGAAAAATACCGGGCATTCCAAGTCCATTGATTTGATGACAAGCCGCGCAACGGCTGTTGTAGACCTTTTCACCCAACGCCATGAGTTCATCTAAGTTCATGTTCATCGAAAGTAATTTTTGCTCTTCTTCGCGGTTTTTTGCCTGTTGGGCTGAGGTTTTTTTCACCCATAAATCAAATTCTTCTTGAGGCTTTGCAATCACGACGATGGGCATGAAACCATGATTTTTCCCACATAATTCAGCACATTGGCCTCGATAAATCCCAGGTTTTTCGATAACAGTCCATGCCTCATTAATAAATCCTGGGTTAGCATCTTTTTTCAATGCAAATTCAGGAACCCACCACGAATGAATCACATCTTCAGAGGTTATCAAAAAGCGCACTTTCTTCCCCACAGGTAAAATAAGAGGACGGTCCACTTCCAAAAGATAATTTTCGCGTTTTTTTTGCTCACCATGAATTTGAGCATCCGATGAAGCCAATAAAGAATAAAATGCAATATCACTGTCAAAATAACGGTAATGCCATTTCCATTGCGAACCCGTCACTTGAACAGTAATGTCTGACTTAGAAGTATCTTCCATTGCAATTAAAACCCGTGTTGCGGGTATCGCCATGCCAATCAAAATAAGAAAAGGGATCAAGGTCCAAAGAATTTCTACTTTCACGTTTTCGTGAAAATTGGCAGAAACAGCACCTTTCGATTTTCGATGGTAAATAATGGCCCAAAACATCACAGCAAATACCACAATGCCAATGGCTAAGCAGATATAAAAAATAGTCATATGCAAGTCATAAACTTGCTCGCTGATTTGAGTGACACCACGCGGTAAATTAAAAGAAGGATCACCAACTGAAGAAAAAGCGGTTAACGGGAAGAATAGAAATAATATGAATTGAAGTTGGCGAGTCGTCACCGGATCCCTCCTCAACGTAAGCACGCATATAGCACATCAAAACCAAAAAAAACAAAGATAAAAAGCAACACTTCATTTACAAGTAAAATTAGGTAATAACTCACAAAAAGACAAAGAAAATACGCATTTAATTTAAAATGGTATACCCAAAGTAATTGAAGATGCACGCCGACGGCAAGCAATTGAAGCCCCTGAGCATTGATGGACTATCTGATTAAGCTGAATGAGCGTAGCCAACCCCCAGGCAGATTCAAAGAGGACGGGTAAATTTTCATTCAGAAATTATGATGATGCACAGCTAAAAAAGAGCGTTTTCAAATATTAAATGTACACAGAATTGTGCTTATTTTATTCATGGGGAACGTCTTTTGTATGTGTAATAAATTGCATTTCCCCTTCTTAAATTCAAGTCATGAAATATGAATACATTCAGTTTCTCTTATTTCCTCAGAGGACTTATTTTGATCTATTTTTTAACAAAAGGGTTCTAATTTTAAATTCGTTGTTATTTGTGAGCGTCACTCACGATGAATAAAATAATTGATGAAACTCGCCTGAAATATCAAAATAAATTACATCCAATGTGTATTACGAATCACTCCCACAGCAACACCTTCAATGTTAAAAATATCTTCATTTAGATCCACTTTTATCGTAGAAAAATCTTCATTTTCAGGATGTAAAAAAACATAATTTGCTTTTCTTTCAAATCGTTTAACCGTCACCTCTTCTCCAAGACGCGCAACAACCACTTGTCCATTTCGTACATCTTGTGTTTTGTGAACCACAAGCAAATCACCATCAATGATCCCTATCTCTTTCATGCTCATACCACACACTCGAAGCAGAAAATCAGCATTTGGCTTAAATAAAGTCGGATCTATCTGATAATGCTGCTCAACATGTTGCTCTGCTAAAATAGGCTCTCCTGCTGCAACAAGACCAATCAAGGGCAAACCTTGCTCTTCATTGCTTGGGGGATTGTCTGACAATAAACGGATCCCTCTCGATGCTCCTGGAATAATTTCAAGCGCTCCTTTTCGAGCTAAAGCTTTTAAATGCTCTTCGGCTGCATTTGCAGAGCGAAAGCCCAGTTTTTTTGCAATTTCAGCACGGGTTGGAGGCATTCCTTCTAGATCAATTTTTTCTTTTATAAGATCAAAGATTTGCTTCTGCCTTGCAGTTAAGGGCTTCATATAATCACCTGTTTTTTTATACAGCTAACTGTAAGTATATCCAGTGTTCTACTAATTGAAAAGTCGTATTTTTTCTTGTTTTTGAGGCTCTTAAGTTTGAAGTCGAAATTTTTATTTTTAAGCATTCGCTCTACACTCAAGCTTAAGGTGATGGAAGGTTAAATTTTCTCTTTTAACAGAAAATTATGCAGCATTTTCTGCTATTCTTGCCACGCACAAAATATATGGGGCCACGCCAGAATGTCTGCTTTTCAGTCTATTTATCAAAAAATATTAAATTTACCCCTGTCCGTATTAGTAAAAACAATCAGTATTCCATCTGACCCAATAAAACAATGTGAAATTGACATTAAGCGCCCTGTCGTTTACGTACTTCCTTTTCAATCTCATACCGACCTTTTAACTCTTCGAAACAGTTGTATCCAACTTGGTTTACCTGACCCTCTTACTGCTCTTGAAATCGGTGGTAAAACCTTACCTCGTTATCTGTTTGTTTCAAGCGGAAAACCCATGTTCGACAACCAGGATCCGGTACCAAGCGAGTATATTGATTTATTTACTGATTTATTAGATTTGCACCATAAAGACAGAGAGCTTGATATTCAATTGGTTCCTGTTTCAATTGTATGGAACCGAAATCCAGGAAAAGAAACGCGCCCCGCCGCCCCCGCATTACAAGCGATGAATGCGCTGCAGAAATTCTACACAATATTGACCTTGGGCCGCGATAGCATGGTGCGTTTTAATCACTCACTTTCTCTTCGCTACTTCGCTGATCACAATGAAGAAACTGACAAAATAATTGCACTCAAATTAGCCCGCGTTGCAAGAATCCATTTTGCACGGCAAAAATTGGCATCTTCAGGCCCAAGACTTCCAAACCGACAGGCACTTTTTAAACGATTATTGGCTTCAAAAGCCATAGAAAAAGCAGTGCAAAACGATGCAAAAAACCGAAACATTCCTGTAGAAAAAGCACGTAAAGAAGCATTCAATATGCTTGAAGAAATTGCGGCAAATTTTTCACCAACCCTTGTACGCTATAGCGACACCATCTTAACCTGGCTTTGGAACCGCCTCTATCAAGGGATCATAATCAATAATGCACAACGAGTGCGTAAATTAGCGCATGATGGACATGAAATTGTTTATGTTCCTTGCCATCGTTCGCACATGGATTACCTCCTTTTATCTTATATTTTATATAAAGAAGGATTAGCCCCTCCCCATATAGCAGCGGGGGTCAACCTGAATTTTTTCCCGACAGGCCCTGTATTTCGACGTGGTGGTGCATTTTTCTTGCGAAGGATCATTAAAGACAATCCACTTTATTCCACTGTCTTTCGTGAATATCTTGCAGAGCTTTTCAGTAAAGGCTATTCAATGGAATTCTTCCCAGAAGGTGGCCGTTCACGAACAGGACGCTTACTTCAAGCTAAAACAGGCATGCTCGCAATGACGATTCAAGCGATGTTACGCGGCTTAAAGCGCCCTGTTTCCATCGTGCCTGTTTACATCGGTTATGAACACGTTATGGAAGTGAACACCTATGCAAAAGAGCTGCAAGGAGAGCAAAAGAAAAAAGAAAATCTTTTTCAAATCATAGGAATAATGAAGAAATTACGAAATTACGGGAAAGGATATGTTAATTTTGGCGAGCCCATCAATGTCAACCAATTTTTAACTAATGACGTACCCGACTGGAAACAATACATCAATCCCATTGAAACTCAACGGCCACCGTGGCTCAATCCTCTCGTGAATTCTCTTGCTGAATGCATGATGGAAAAAATCAATGACGCAACAGCGGCCAATGCATTAACCTTATGCGCCACCGCCCTTTTAGCGTCTCGTCAGCGCGCTTTGAGTCGTGAAGCGCTCGAATCTCAAATCACCATTTATGTTGACTTATTGCGTAATGCCCCCTATTCATCAAGCTGTACACTTCCAGAAGAAACAGTTCCGGAGCTGATTGAGCACGCAATAAGCCTGAATAAATTTATCATCGACAAAGACTCATTAGGGGAAATAATCTCTTTAGATCGCAAACAAACCATCTTGATGACTTATTATCGCAATAACATCATTCATCTGCTTGTTATCCCGTCATTAATTGCAGAAGCCTTGATCTTTAACGCTTGTATTTCACTCAAAGCACTCCATGAAACAGTCATTAAGCTTTATCCCTTTCTTAAGGCCGAACTTCACATGGGGTTTGACGAGACGTCTCTTGATATCTACTTCAATAACGTGATCACGGAGCTAGAACGCCAGAAATTATTCTCGATCGAAAATGGCATATTACAACGTAATCGAGCTAAATTGACTCAACTTCAACTGCTAGCCCGTATCGTAGCTGAAACTCTGCAGCGCTATGCAATGACACTGACACTCTTTAGCCATGAACCCGATGCGTCAAAACTAGAGCTTGAAAAACAAAGCCAAATGATGGCCCAACGCCTCAATCGTTTACATGGAATTAATACACCTGAATTCTTCGACAAAACCATCTTTAGCACCTTATTTTCAACCCTTACAAAAGAAGGGTATTTAGACAATGAAGCACACGCTAAAGCCAAAGAAATAGAAACACTTCGAGAATGCGTACTTGGACTGATTTCACCTGAAGTTCAACTCACCATACAAGCAATACTCAACCAAGCAACAGACGATTAAGGCTCATTTTATCCCTATAAAAAAATCCTCGAATTTCTTCGAGGATTTTTTTATATAAAGGAAGCACCCAAAAAATTTGAAAATACCCCCTCGCCTTTGAGGTTTCTGCTGGATGCTGTAGTCAACCATTTTCAGAGATATAAATAATTAATTACCCACAACGACAGCCGAGCTTAATCCAAGAAAAACAAGAAGCCCAACATAATTGTTGTTGAGAAAAGCTTTAAAACAAAGAGATCGCTCTCGACTCCGAGCGAGCCATTGCTGATAAACGAACAAGCCCGAAGCCGCTAAAAGAAAAGAATAATATACTGAGGCCAATTGACTAAGATAACCCACCCACCAAAGCAGCAATAAGGTTAATAACTGAAAAACGCCCACGGCTATTTTATCGAAACGCCCAAACAATATCGCGCTAGATTTAAGACCGATCTGAATATCGTCTTCTCTATCGACCATGGCGTAAAGCGTGTCATAGGCAATAATCCAACAAATATTTGCTAAAAAAAGCATCCAAGCAACAGGAGGTAAAGATCCTGACTGTGCGGCATATGCCATGGGTATTGACCAACTAAATGCAAGCCCTAACACCAATTGAGGAACTTGAATATAACGCTTCATAAAGGGGTAAAAAAAAGCCAAAAACAAAGCAATAACAGATAATTTAAGGGTTAATGGGTTTAACGTTAAAACCAATAAAAGTGAACATAAAACTAAAATACAAAATAAACCCAAGGCTTCTTTTTCGCTCACTCGTCCTTCTGGTAAAGGCCGTGATTGGGTCCGTTCCACACGTCCATCAAAATGCCTATCGGCGAAATCATTGATCACACAACCGGCAGAGCGCATCAATAGAACACCGAGAACAAAGACCAGCAAAACATGTAAATTAGGAACCCCATCGGCGGCTAAAAAGAGCGCCCATAATGTAGGCCATAACAACAACAAAGTACCAATTGGCTTATCCAGTCGCATTAATTGCCAAAACGCATTTAGCTTCGCTCGATCCATTTATGTTTCCTTTTTATAAATTGGCGCTTGTGGCAAAAATAGCTCAGAAACAAACAACACTTTATGATTCACCCATAAACAAGAACGTCGCGCCAATAAATGACGCCCATTAACTTCAACAAATGCGATTTCAATCTCATCTCGACGCACCCCTTCTTCTTTGAAGATTCGATACCCCAAAGGAATAGAGCCTAAATGAGCTATATCTTGCTCTTTACCTGTGAGTGTCGAATTTGGAATACATGTTCTGGCACAAAGCCAAGGAAGATTGTCTCCATAAATAAGCACCTCACGCAGTATTCCACCTTCTTTTCCAATCACTTGGTGCTCTTTTTCTGATAAAAGGTGTTCTTTTGCATCCTGAAGAGAAAGAAGTTCAACAGACAAGGTTTCACAGTGTTTTTTTAAGCGCTCAGTCATGGAGTGCGCGTCCATCAACCAGTTTCTTTCATTTTCAGTCAATCTTTTTTGCTTGATAGCACCATACCAAATCGCATCTAACAAAGCATTCATATGTAATTTATTGAAATTTGACATGTTATCCTGAACTAGAAAGCAAAAAAAAATACACATATTTCGCCGAATCGGCCAATACTGTTTAGTGTAAATAGAGTGCTATTTTACACAGCCTCGCTCATTGACGCGCAGGAAAAAACGCAAATTAATCCATTCATTTTTTGGGGCTTGTTGCAAACCATGAAAAGTATCCACACAACCTTATTTGCTTTGTTCTTCAGTCTCCTCTTTTCTTTCTCTGCAGTCTCAAAAGAAGAAGGTGACTCGGTGAAATTTAGCTACTTTACACTTGAACCAGAAATCACCACCAATTTCATAACCGATGGCCGAAAACTGGGGTTTATTAATGTTCGCGTTGATTTAATGGTTGATAACCCATCTCTTTTAGAGATATTGAAATACCATCAACCTTTAATTCGAGACACGATCATTGAAGTATTAAGCCAAGAAAGTGAAATGCGAATCAAGTCCCTGGCAGGACGAGAGGCCATTCGCAAACTATGCCTTGAGAAAGTAAATGAAGTCTTGCTCGCAGAAACGAATCAAAAAGTATTATCCGATTTATTATTTACTAAATACCTTTACCAATAAAAAACACAACCACTTATCAAACGGAACCTTCTCATATTTTATAAAAGCGATGAAAGACATAAAATCCTTAT
>CAMRDW010000083.1 GCA_947041315.1 uncultured Enterovibrio sp. | reverse complement strand
TTACATTTAAAAAGCAAATAACCAGCAGCAAATGTATTTGCATTTTATATGTAAATATATCCAAGTAATATTGTACCTGAAGAACTTGAACATATTTCCCCTCTTTTTTAAAGGTGTCAGAAAAACACCTTCACCCTCAAGCTTTTCCCTCTCGTAAGCGAGGCTCTACCCAAGACATTTGAAGCTGTGCGCCTGCGGCAAGTGACTGAAGCCCCTAAGCATAGAGGAGTCAGCTAATTGAGCTGAACGAGCGTAGCCTACACCCATGCCACATCAAAGGCGACGGGTATAAATATATAAAGAAGCGCGTTCAACCTCGAATATATTCAGTACGCAGAAGGAGGAGAAGATAAACACCCATTTTTAAGGTAAAAAACCGTCACTCACCTGAGAGGAAATATCTTTGATCAAGCGTTCCATTGCGCGATAACCCAGAGCTTCAGCAAGATGTTGACGCAATATATTTTTTTCATTTTCTAAATCTGCAATAGTGCGCGCAACCTTAATGATCCTGTGATACGCCCGAACCGATAAACCCAAACGATGAATAGCATCTTCTAAAAAATCTGAATCTTCTTTTAATAAAGAGCAATGATGTTCAATTTCTCTGCTGGACAACTGAGCGTTTGGTTTTCCTGCCCGCACTTGCATGCGATCTCTTGCCGCTTTAACCCTCACTTTTACCTTTTCCGTTGTTTCACCGCGCGCCCCACCACCAGAAAGAGCCCCTTTCGGTAAAGCCGGAATTTCAATCGATAAATCAAAACGATCGAGAAAAGGCCCAGAAAGCCGATTTAAATAACGCAATATTGCTTGAGGGTTCGATCGTGAAAAAGGCCCTTTATAATGTCCGGTTGGGCTGGGATTTAAAGCCCCGATTAATTGAAAACGCGCAGGAAAACAGGTTTTACTCTTGGCCCTAGAAATAATAATTTCCCCCGACTCAAGAGGCTCTCGCAAAGAGTCCAAGGTCTTTCGATCAAATTCAGGCATTTCATCTAAAAACAAAATTCCATTATGAGCGAGAGATATTTCACCCGGCTGAGGAAGACTCCCCCCGCCCACTAAGGCCACCATCGAACTTGAATGATGAGGGGCCCTAAAAGGGCGCTCACGCCAATTCATTTCATTTAATTTTTTTTCAGTGAGAGAGGTTATCGAGGCGGTTTCGATGGCTTCTTTATTGTTCATTGGGGGAAGTAAACCCGCCATGCGCGAAGCCAACATGGTTTTTCCTGTTCCCGGAGGCCCTAAAAATAGCAGATTATGTGCACCTGCTGCCGCAATTTCTAATGCCCGTTTTCCTTGTTGCTGCCCAATAATGTCTTGTAAACAAGATTTAGAAAGAGAGTCCGTTTTATCAAAAACACAATCCGATTCGTTCAAGGTTAAGGTTTCCTGACCTGAAAGATAACGGCAAACAGAAAGAAGATCTGGCGCACAAAGGTGCAAGTTTCGCCCCACCAACGCGGCTTGATTTGCATTATCCTCGGGAACTATCAAACATTTTTTTGACTCACCGCTCGCCACCGCCGCAGACAATGCGCCTTTTATTGCACGAAGATCACCAGATAAAGCCAATTCACCAATAAATTCATGATCTTTAAGTTTTGTTTCAAGTAATTGACCCGAAGCCGCCAAAATCCCCAAAGCAATCGGTAAATCAAAACGTCCGCCTTCTTTTGGCAGATCGGCCGGTGCCAAATTAACCGTGATACGGCGAGAAGGAAATTCAAAACCAGAATTGACAATGGCACTGCGCACACGGTCTCTCGCTTCTTTTACTGTGGTTTCAGCAAGCCCCACCAAATTAAAGGCAGGAAGCCCATTACTGATATGCACTTCAACTGTCACTTGTGGGGCGCTCACACCCACACAGGCTCGGCTTTGAATAATAGAAAGGCTCATAGAATAGGATTAACTTATATAAACAAATAAAAACATAAAATAAATATCGTTCAAAAAAACAAATAAAAAACATAAAAAACACACAATTATTGCTTGTCACACGATCAACTCATGTATAACAATATAAATATAAGTCACCGATACACAGAATAGATATACCCGTCGCCTTTGAAGCTGCGTGGATGTTGGCGACGCTCGCAGAGCCCAACCAAAGACACCATCTATACTCAGCGCTTCACTCGCTTGCCACCCACACGCACCTTCAATCACTTTGGGTATAATTGAAAAATGAACAAAAAAAAGCCCCCCAACAGGCCCTCGCGTCGCAAGATCCGAGGGCTTTTTTACCCCCATAAAAAAGGAAACACTTGATAGATAAGATCTTTTAAAATGCGAAAGCCGTAAGCATAGACAGAGGCTGTAATGGGGCCTTGAGGGGGCAACAAAAAACCAACAGAGTCAAAAAGAACAGGTATAAAGACGGGTCTTAATTAAAAAAATATACGTTATTTAAAAGGATGAAAATAATGGCAAACACCGCTGATTATATTTGGTCAAACGGAAAAATAATCCCTTGGAAAGACGCGACGGTTCACGTCCTCACCCATGCAATGCATTACGGTACTTCTGTTTTCGAAGGGATCCGCTGCTACGAAACCCCAAAAGGCCCTGCAATTTTTCGCCACAAAGAACACATGCAACGCTTAAAAGACAGTGCAAAAATATACCGTTTTCCTCTTCCTTATTCTGTCGATGAGCTCATGGAAGCTTGTCGTGAAACCTTAAAAGCAAACGACCTGCGCTCTGCTTACATCCGTCCTTTAGGATTTATTGGCAATGTTGGATTGGGCGTGTGCCCTCCTCCTGGCACAAAAATGGACCTGATCATTGCCGCTTTTCCTTGGGGCGCTTATTTAGGTGAAGAAGCTTTAGAAAAAGGGATTGATGCCATGGTCTCCAGCTGGCAACGCGCCGCCCCCAATACCATCCCAACAGCGGCCAAAGCGGGAGGGAATTATTTATCCAGCTTGCTTATTGGAGGAGAGGCACGCCGCCAGGGCTACGCCGAAGGGATTGCTCTTGATACCAAAGGGGGGCTTTCTGAAGGAGCGGGTGAAAATATATTTATCATTAAAAATGGTGTCATTTCAACGCCCCCTTCAACTTCCGCCATTCTTCTTGGTATTACCCGCGACGCCATCATCACTTTAGCTAAAGACGCAGGGCTTGTAATACGCGAAGAAACCCTCTCTCGTGAAGCCCTTTACCTTGCTGATGAAGTCTTTTTGACTGGCACCGCCGCAGAAATCGTCCCCGTTAGAAGCGTGGATCAAATACAAGTTGGCTCAGGAGCACGAGGCCCCATTACGCACCAACTCCAATCCTTGTTTTTTGGGCTTTTTAATGGGCAAACAAAAGACAAATGGGGCTGGCTTGACCACCTTCATTTAGATCCTCGATAAAAGGTTACAAAAAAGGAAAAGGACATGCCTAAATACCGTTCAGACACAACAACCCAAGGTCGAAATATGGCAGGAGCACGCGCTTTATGGCGAGCCACTGGCGTAAAAGAAGAAGATTTTGGAAAGCCCATTATTGCCGTTGTGAATTCATTTACTCAGTTTGTTCCCGGTCACGTCCATCTAAAAGATTTAGGGCAATTGGTCGCCCGTGAAATAGAACGCTCTGGGGGAATTGCAAAAGAATTTAACACCATTGCTGTCGATGATGGAATTGCAATGGGGCATTCTGGCATGCTTTATAGCCTGCCTTCTCGCGAACTTATCGCCGATTCCGTTGAATACATGGTGAATGCACATTGCGCAGATGCCATGGTTTGTATTTCAAACTGCGATAAAATCACGCCCGGAATGCTGATGGCAGCCATGCGGATTAACATCCCCGTGATTTTTGTTTCAGGTGGGCCTATGGAAGCGGGGAAAACAAAATTATCGGATCAAATCATTAAGTTAGATCTTGTCGATGCCATGATCCAAGGGGCCGATCCTCAAATTTCAGACGAACAAAGCGCAATGATCGAACGATCCGCCTGTCCTACTTGTGGATCCTGCTCTGGCATGTTCACCGCCAACTCCATGAATTGCCTGACTGAAGCCTTGGGCTTAAGTTTGCCCGGAAACGGCTCCATGCTCGCAACGCACAAAGACAGAAAATCACTCTTTTTAAAAGCAGGGCAATCCATTG
This sequence comes from uncultured Enterovibrio sp., assembly GCA_947041315.1. GTDB lineage: Bacteria > Pseudomonadota > Gammaproteobacteria > Enterobacterales > Vibrionaceae > Enterovibrio. Next base: position 10,424 of record CAMRDW010000083.1, on the reverse strand, counting down.
TGCATTTAACCAAGCGCTTTTATGAAGAAAATGACCTTTCCGCTTTGCCTCGCAACATCGCAAATAAAGCCGCATTTGAAAATGCAATGATGTTGGACATTGCAATGGGAGGTTCAACAAATACCGTGCTTCACCTTTTAGCCGCAGCCCAAGAAGGTGAGATAGATTTTAATTTGTCTGACATCGACACCCTGTCTCGAAAAATCCCAAATTTATGTAAAGTGGCCCCCTCGACTCAAAAATATCACATGGAAGATGTTCATCGCGCAGGAGGAGTATACGGAATTTTAGGGGAGCTCGATCGCGCCGCTTTATTAAATACAAAAGTGACCAATGTGTTAGGTGAAAGCCTTTCTCAATCACTCAAAAAATACGACATTAAAGTCACCTCATCAAAAAATGTTAAAACCTTTTATCGAGCAGGGCCAGGTGGCGTTCGAACAACAAAAGCCTTTTCACAAGATTGCCGCTGGCCTTCGCTTGATGAAGACAGAGAAAATGGTTGTATTCGTAACAAAGAAAATGCCTATAGCCAAGACGGTGGGCTGGCCATTTTAAGTGGCAATATTGCCCTTGATGGCTGTATTGTTAAAACCGCTGGAGTAGACGAAGAAAATCTGACGTTCAGAGGTCCAGCCCATGTATTTGAAGCACAAGAAGATGCGGTAGAAGGGATCTTGAATGGACAAGTAAAAGCAGGTGACGTGGTTGTTATTCGCTACGAAGGCCCAAAAGGAGGTCCAGGTATGCAAGAAATGTTGTATCCCACGACTTATCTGAAATCAATGGGTCTAGGAAAAACCTGCGCTCTCATTACTGATGGACGTTTTTCAGGAGGCACCAGTGGGTTGTCTATCGGGCACCTTTCTCCTGAGGCGGCCAGTGGAGGCGCCATTGCTCTAATAAAGCAAGGAGACATGATCAGTATCGATATCCCTCATCGTACGATCATGCTTGAGGTGAATGAAGAAGAATTAATAAAACGCAGAGTACAGGCTGAACTTCGCGGATGGAAGCCTCTTTCACGTCAACGTAAAGTCTCATTAGCACTCAAAGTGTATGCTCACATGGCAAGCAGTGCGGACAAAGGGGCTGTGCGTGATAAACGCAAAGTAGAGGAATAAAAATGAACCAAAGCCATTCAGCGCACAAAAACGCCCACTTAAGCAATGCCGAATACCTACGTGACATATTGCGCGCTCCCATTTACGAAATTGCCATCATCACCCCATTGCAAAATATGCCCCGAATTTCCGAAAGGCTTAAAAATACCATTCAACTCAAACGCGAAGACAGGCAACCCGTACACTCCTTTAAGCTGCGCGGCGCGTACAATATGATGGTTCAATTAAATGAAAGAGAAAAAAACGCGGGGGTCATCGCCGCTTCTGCTGGAAATCATGCCCAAGGCGTGGCTTTATCTGGGAATAAATTAGGGATAAAAACCACAATTGTGATGCCTCGCACCACACCTGAAATTAAAATTGCGGCCGTCAAAAGCTTCGGAGGAAGCGTCATTTTACATGGTAATAATTTTGATGAAGCCAAAACAAAAGCCTTAGCCCTCGCAGATGAACACGGATACACCTTAATCCCTCCTTTTGACCACCCCTCGATCATTGCAGGCCAAGGCACAATAGGAATAGAACTTATTCAACAAAACGCCCACCTTGATTACATCTTTTTACCTGTGGGCGGGGGGGGCATGGCTGCGGGCATTTCGCTCATCATAAAACAACTCATGCCTCACATTCAATTGATTGCGGTCGAAGCAGAAGAGTCTGCCTGTCTAAAAGCAGCCATAGAGGCTGACGAGCCTGTCACACTTAAAAATGTTGGGACTTTTGCCGACGGGGTCGCAGTAAAGCGTATCGGTGATGAATCGTTTCGTTTATGCAAAGAGCATCTCGATGGGATCATTACCGTGACCAGTGACGAAATTTGCGCCGCAGTGAAAGACATCTTTGAAGATACCCGGGCCATTTCAGAACCCGCTGGCGCTCTGTCTCTTGCTGGATTAAAACGCTATAGCGAAGAAAACCAATTAAAGAATAAAAAAATGGCCGCGATTCTTTCTGGAGCAAACACCAATTTCCATACGCTTCGTTATGTCTCAGAGCGCGCTGAGCTTGGTGAAAAACGCGAAGGCCTTTTAGCCGTCACCATTCCTGAACGTTCAGGGGCATTCTTGCATTTTTGCCATGTCCTCGGAGGGCGCGCAGTCACAGAGTTTAATTACCGCTACAACAACGAAACACAAGCCAAAATTTTTGTTGGCGTTCGCTTGCTTCACGGTCAAGAAGAACTTGATATTATTATTTCAGATTTGCGCAATGCAAATTATGAGGTGATTGATTTGTCAGAGGACGAAATGGCAAAGGTCCATGTGCGCTATATGATAGGAGGGCGCCCGAGACTTGCAATAAGAGAACGTCTTTATAGCTTTGAATTTCCGGAGTACCCAGGGGCATTGATCCGTTTCCTAAGCACGCTAGGCCCCCGTTGGAACATCAGTCTTTTTAATTATCGAAATCAGGGGGGGGATTTTGGACGTGTTCTCTGTGGCTTTGAGCTTAAAAGAAAAGATGTTCCGTCTTTCAACACGCATCTTCATGAAATAGGCTATTGCTGGAAAGAAGAAAGCAACAATTCGGCTTATCAGTTTTTTTTGACAAACCCAATGTAGGAAAAAATGACTTAAAAATCACATTTCATTCAAAAAGTTTAAATGAGGCCTTCGTTGCCTCGTTTTTCATATCTATCCGTCGCCTTTAAAGCGGCGCGGGTGTTGGGCGGGCTCACAGCGCCCAACCACAGAGTTCATCGATGCTCAGAGAGTTCATTCGTTTGGCGCAAGCCGCATCTTCAATTACTTTGGGTATTAGAAATAAATGTTCCTGCATTATTTTTAATCCTGCTTTTTGTACCTATGTGTCTATGTGCTTATTTGGTTATGTGCTTTTGTATTAAAAAAGAAATTAAAAAAGCAGAAAATAACCTTTCTTCTTATAAGGAAACTTTAAAGTATATATTAAATTAAAAAAACATGGCTTAATTTCAATTCGATATCTTTTTAATTGACTCTTTTTATATATAAAAATCATTATGTATTAAATTAAGGATGACAGAATAAAACAAAATAAAGTGAGAACATATAAAATAACATAATAAAAAGTGAAATATAAAATATTCAGCTTTACGCCTTTCATTATAAAAGGAGCTTAATTATTTTTAGTGGATCTTATTTTCGATAAAACGATAGTATTTTATAATTAAAAATTAAGTTCGATCACTCTCATGAATGAGTTTAATTTTATATATAACATTTATAATGAGAAAAAGAGGAAGAACATTCTTAAATTAGATAAAAGAAAAATATTATCTTTATCTTTCAGCTGGCATTTCATTATTATATTGTTTAATTCCCATTACCACTTAAAACAACAGGATAAAAAAAGGAAATCTGCATTAGATCGATGATTAAGCTCATCGCATCGCTTGTATGCAAGCGAGCCATGAGCAGATGTATAAATTTTCATCGATAATGTATTAGTTAAAGTAATCACACTCTGTGTGCACTCTTCCCGTATGTAACCATAAAAGAAGCCATGTTAACACTTTGATTCAAAATGGCCGTACGGGCTTCATGAGGAAGTTTAGAAAAGTACTCTAATAGACGGTTAACATCTTGCTTATATTGAATGTCATTAGAACCCACTTCATTTTCACCATAAACAAACCAAACAAGTGGACGATCGGTTAATTCTGCAATTTCAGAAAGCATTCTAACTCTTGGTTCTGTTTTTCCTGTTTCAATATCAAGATAAGTTTGACGGGCTACATCAAGTAATTTTGCCATTTTAACTTGCGTTATTCCTTTCCACTCTCTCGCTTCTTTAATACGCTTTGCAACTTGAGTTTTTGAATCAATCATTAATTTGAACTCCTAAAAAAATATACGTTAATTTAAAAAATATCTATTAATTACATTAAGCACAATACGCGCCAACAATTTGGACATCTGAAAACTTTTAAGGTTGTAAATACGGGATAAAAAAGAACAAAAACGCTTTTTATTTACAAATGTTACGCTTGAATCGTACAAAAAAATTCGCAAAATGCAAAGACTCTTTATTTATTGCAAATTGCAAATTGCAAATTGCAAATCCAAAAAAATACAAATTGCTAATACATAAACAGAGATCGAGAAAAAAAACCTCTCCACAAATCCAATCACACCTTCCTAAAATGAATATATTTTTTTTTGACACGCTTCATAGGCTTTGGTTCACAACAAGAAACATACCTAATTTCTACTCTAAATCAACCCTCGAGTTCTTTTAATTGTTGCAAAACTGAATGAATAAAAAAGGTTCGCATCATTTTTACGATCCTTTAAAGACAAAAAAAATTGATATAGAGAATGAAAGTAAAAAAACAGTTCGTGATAAAGAATGCACAAGAAAATAGACTAAACCACGTTATAACAGATTCATTTGGATTGGCATATGGAAATGATAAATTTTTAATTGAGTCGGTAAAAGAGAAAAAGAATGAAATAAGAAGGAAATGGAGTAAATAGCAGATACGACAAAGTAACCTTTATAAAAGATTACTTTGTTTTAAATCAATGGTGCGGAAGGAGAGACTTGAACTCTCACACCTTGCGGCGCCAGAACCTAAATCTGGTGCGTCTACCAATTTCGCCACTTCCGCAAATTTTATTGCTAAATGAACCCCAAAAAAAAAAGGAAGTACATTTTGGTGCGGAGAGAGGGACTTGAACCCTCACATCCGTTAGGATACTAGCACCTGAAGCTAGCGCGTCTACCAATTCCGCCACCACCGCAAATTGTTTATATCTCAAGCTCAGGACTAGATGGTAGTATTCCTGACCAGTTTGAAAGCTAATCGCTTTCGGTATAAATGGTGGCTACGACGGGATTCGAACCTGTGACCCCATCATTATGAGTGATGTGCTCTAACCAACTGAGCTACGTAGCCAAATTTAAGTGGCTGGGATACCTGGATTCGAACCAGGGGATGGCGGCATCAAAAGCCGCTGCCTTACCGCTTGGCGATATCCCAACAGAGATCATGCTTAACTCGCATAATAACTTCAATTTATGGTGCGGAAGGAGAGACTTGAACTCTCACACCTTACGGCGCCAGAACCTAAATCTGGTGCGTCTACCAATTTCGCCACTTCCGCATTCTTTGTCTTCCTCTCCCATCTAAAAAAGATGGTGCGTCCGGGAGGATTCGAACCTCCGACCGCCTGGTTCGTAGCCAGGTACTCTATCCAGCTGAGCTACGGACGCAATGGCTGGGATACCTGGATTTGAACCAGGGAATGGCGGCATCAAAAGCCGCTGCCTTACCGCTTGGCGATATCCCAACTGAGGCGCGTATAATATGGCGGATAGGATAACCCGTCAACCCCAAAAACATCTGTTTGCTCTGTTTTTAACCGCTTTTTTAAAAAAAAACTTAATTTGTCTATTTTTCAACCGAAAAAAGTCTCTTTATTTCTTTTTGGGACGTATCCAGCCTTTAATAACACGTTCTTTTGTACGTGTTATAACCAAAGAGTCTTCTTCCACACTTCTTGTTAAAGTGGTCCCAGCTCCCACAGTTGCACCTTTTCGTACAATCAATGGCGCCACAAGTTCAGTATTAGAACCAATAAAGACATTATCTTCGATAACGGTTTGATGTTTGTTCGCTCCATCGTAGTTACATGTGATCGTCCCAGCGCCAATGTTGACGCCTTCACCCACTTTTGCATCTCCAAGATAAGTCAGATGATTCGCTTTTGAGCCTTTACCAATCCGGGTATTCTTAATTTCAACAAAATTACCGACATGTGAATCAGAAAGTAACTCAGCGCCATGACGCAACCTTGTAAAAGGACCGACAGTACAAGACTCTCCCACCGTTGCGCCTTCAATCACGCTATAAGGACGAACATGGGTATTGTCATCAATTTCACAATCTTTCAAAACACAACCCGCACCAATCACCACGTTATTGCCGAGGGTCACAGATCCTTCAATCAGCACATTGATATCAATTTCAACATCAAAGCCAAATTGAAGCTCACCTCGTAAATCGAACCGAGAAGGATCATGAAGCATGATGCCACTTTCAAGGAGTTTCTCTGCTTGGGCCATTTGAAAAGCGCGTTCAAGCCGCGCTAATTGAATGCGATTATTGACCCCTTCAACTTCAATGGCGCTTTCAGGATGCACCGCTTCCACAGCACGTCCTTCGTCATGAGCAATCGCAATCACATCAGTCAGGTAATACTCATCTTGTGTATTGTCATTTTTAAGCAAAGACAACCAACGACGCAAATCTCCTCCAGTCGCAACCATCACGCCAGTATTGATTTCTTTTATCAATTTTTGTTCTTGGGACGCATCTTTATCTTCAACAATCGCAACCACAGGTCCATTTCTTCGAACAATACGTCCATAACCTGCCGGATTTTCAAGAGAAACCGTTAATAAGGCAATACCGCCATCGGGTTGAGCTTCAAGAAGGTTTTCAAGCGTTTGCTCTGAAATTAATGGGACATCTCCATACAAAACCAAAATTTGCTCATCATCATGAAATAACGGGCTTGCTTGATTCACCGCGTGCCCTGTACCCAGCTGTTCAGACTGGAGCACCCAATTGACCGGCTCCATAGATAACCTTTCTTTCATGGTGTCCCCCCCGTGTCCATACACTAGGTGAATATGTTTAGAGCCTAGTGAAGTGCATGTATCTATCACATGCTTTACCATGGGTTTACCCGCAAGGGAGTGGAGCACTTTCGGTAGTTCAGAATACATACGAGTGCCTTTACCCGCAGCCAAAATCACAGCACTAAATGTCATAAAAAACCTTAAATTCGATATTTTTCATTTGCGATTGTATCCCCTTCCGCATAAGGGGGGATCTCAATATCACGGCCTATTTTTGCATAGAGAGGCTTTCACAATTTCCCCCCTCTATATAACCCAAATTATCTGAAGATCCTTGGGTTGAAAATAAAAATGAAGATCCTGTTGTTCTATATTTTGAGACTAACTTGTCGTTAATCTGAAATCTCAAAGATCAAAAAGAGGAGAACGATCGCACAAATCATCCCCCTTTCCCACATCCCTCTTTCTGTCTTGCAAAAGACAACCGATCAAACAGGTACACGAATGTGTCTGATGAGATAAGATCATTTCAAAACAACAAAAGGCACTCACAAAACACAAAGCCAAAAGAGTTGGGGCCACAATCACCAAGAAACGTTCACTTAACCGAAGAAAATAACAAATTCATCTTTAATGCAGCACCTGATTTGTCAAAAATGAACCTCTGTAAAATACACACGCACAAAATGCAGAGCATAAAAAGAGGGAAATTTACACAATATGCGAATAATGGCGATGGGCATGGATATCAAAGCGGCTATATGTATTCTTTCGAATTGACCCCTTCAAAAACGAAAGCCTATCAAGCATACCATATGTTCAAATCAACATGGCAAGCTGTAACCCAGTAATAGGATTGAGGCGTATTAGGTTGACTCTTGCGTTCAAATCACAGATGAAAATCATGTCTCAGTGACTGCATATATAACCCACTATTTCATATAGAACGTCAGATCTTTGTTTTATCCCCCTCCCCTTTGAAGCGGGCTGGGTGCTGGCTACGCGCGTTCAGCCCAATCAGATCTTCTCTCTATGCTCTGGGGCTTCACTCGTTTAGCGCAGGCGCGCATCTTTAATTACTTTGGGTATATTAAGATTTCCTCTGTACGCATTTTCAGTTATCTTGCCTCACTTAATACCCCTTTGATTCACTTAAAAAAGATTGAAAAAAATCAGCTTCAATCATGAGTCGACTCAGTATGTGAAACCAAGATTGCGAAAGGAAGAAAAGATCACGCGCCGGTTTATGCCTGTCGCCTTTGAAACTGCGTGGGTGTTGGCTGCTTTCCCTTGGGCCAATCACAGAATAGATCTAGGCTCAAGGCCTTCACTCGTTTGCTGACGACACGCATCTTCAAGTGTCTTGGGTATAGAATTAGAAAAAATAAAAGATCTTGAATGACGATAAAAAAGAGATAAAACAGAATGACAAACAGATTTGAATTATTAGCACCGGGCGGAGACATTGAATCAATTAAAGCCGCTATTATTGCGGGAGCTGATGCAATATATTGTGGTTTAGATAAATTTAATGCGCGAAATAGAGCCACAAACATAACATTAGAAAATCTAAATGGCATTATTAGACTGGCTCATAAATATAATTGCAAAATATTTCTGACGCTTAATATTATTATATTAGAATCTGAATTTCAGAGCCTACTTCGCCTTTTAAATAAACTTGTAAACACAAAAATTGACGGTATCATCCTTCAAGATTTAGGGCTATTTTATTTATTAAAAGAACATTTTAAATCTCTTGATGTCCATGCGTCAACCCAAACAAACACCCATAATGAAGGGCAAGTATTATTTTTAGGTAAACTGAATGCAAGCCGCGTGAACTTATCACGAGAATTAAACATAAAAGAAATAAAACACCTCGCTCAAATAGGAAAAGATCACAATGTTTTGATGGAGGTTTTTGTTCATGGATCCTACTGTATTGGATTTTCAGGACTGTGTTACATTAGCTCTGTTAACAATGGGAATTCAGGAAACAGAGGCCGATGCTCACAGCCTTGTCGAGATGAATATAAAACAACCGCAGCAGGAAAAAGCTACCCTCTAAATCTTAAAGATAATTCTGCTTATTCTGATTTAAAAGAACTGGCTGACGCTGGCGTTTATTCATTAAAAGTAGAAGGGCGAATAAAAAAATCTCACTACGTGTATACCGTAGTCGATAATTGGCGCAAACAAATTCAAAGTTATTGTGATACAAATGAATTACTGAGCGATGATACAGAGCTTCGGACGGTTTTCAATCGAGATTTCACAAATTCGTATTTAAAAGGTGAAATCAATAAAGAGATGTTTATTGATAATCCTCGTGACAATACGGTTACACATTTTTCAAATATACATAAGTGCGAAACAGCCTCTGAAATAAGTCTTCTCAAGAAAAAACTCTATAATACTAAAACGGATATCATCACAACCGTTACCGAAAAAATAAAAGATTTAGACATCAGCATTCTGCCATTAAAAATCAACATATCAGGAAAGTTAGGGCAAGCCTTGGTGGCCACGGTGATAACGCCTGAACGCACATTTGAAGTACAATCAGAAAGCGTTTTGATTGAAGCCAGTAAATACACCGTCGATTTTGAAAGCATAGAAAAAAGACTTCGCCAATTAAACACTGAAGAATATTTTATTAAAGAATTAAACCTTGATAAATTAAAGCATCATCTCTTTATTTCATTCAAAGAAATTTCGAATATAAAAGATAAGATCGCTTATATTTTAAATGGAGAAAAACACTTAATTTCTCCGGTTGAAATATCTTCTTTAAAACCCCCTTTAGACACTAAAACAAAAGAATACGATAAAACAAAAAATATAAAAACAAAACTATCAGTGCTTATTTCATCCAAAAAAGATGTAAACCTGACCCATCACAGATCCACAGACATCTATTTTCAGTTACCTGAAGGAATACAGGCTGATTATTCTAATTTAATAGATGTTTTTTCAACCAACGAGAAATTAATCCCTTGGTTTCCCGCTATTTTAATTGGCAAAAACTATGATGCAGCCATAAAGTTTTTAGATGTCATAAAACCTAAATCGATTGTTACAAATAATACAGGGATCGCCTATAAAGCTTATGAAATGGGAATATCATGGATTGCGGGGCCTTTTTTAAACACAACAAATTCACTTAGCTTACAGTGCATGAAAAATGAATTTAATTGTACTGGCGCCTTTATTTCAAATGAAATAAATAAAAACCAAATAAAAAACATCACCAAACCAGATAACTTCACTCTTCATTACAGTATTTATCATCCAATTCTACTGATGACAAGCAGACAATGTTTATTTCATCAAACAACAGGATGTAAAAAAGAAGTTTTTGATGATAGTTGTATTAAAAAATGCAAGAAATCCGCGTCTATTATCAATATGAAAGATCTCTCCTTTGTCATCGACAAACAAAAAGGTGAATACAACAATATTTACAGTGAACACAATTATTTGAATATGGAGATTCACACAGACATGCCAGATAAATTTACAAATCTATTTATTGATTTAAGAAATATAAAAACAGACACACAAATCAACACAGACAAAGAAAGCATCATCCTTCACTTTGAACGCCTATTAAACGGCGATATGAATGCAAAAAAAGAGATCAATTCACTGATATTTCCAACCACTCATCAGCAATATATTAAAGGATTATAAGAATATACCCAAGACACTTGAAGATACGCGCCTGCG
>CAMRDW010000082.1 GCA_947041315.1 uncultured Enterovibrio sp. | reverse complement strand
TAAATGATCATTCTCTAAAAATTCAATTATTAAATGAGAAAGTAAACATACTCTCAGAAGCATTATTGATATTAATTTCAATCGTGACTGAAAATGCCACAGAAAATAGGGAGAATGCTGTTAATTTACTTTTAGCGATAAGTGACGCTTTAATCACTGAGACTGAGAGATTAGAGGCTATCAAGATACAGACTCAAAAAAATTCAGATGAAAATCGAACGGCTTACCAGCAGAATGAACGCGAAGAAGCAGCATCCGATATGGTGACGAGTCTGCAATATCAGGACATTGAGGAACAACTGGATCTGCTTGGACAAAATTTAATCGATTTTAAATCGAATTACTTACCCGAAGAGGCTCTTAATATGCCTCCTTCTGTTCAGGGGAGGGGGGCGGGGGCTATTTCGGGAGAGCAAGCAGATGAATCTTTTGACGATATGCCCGAGTTAGAAGAATAAAACCGTCATTTTTTATGTACTCTATGGGACGAAAGTGAGTGAGAAGATCCCCCCTGATTATATTAAAGGGGGGAGAAGGGCGAGAGAGGTTAGGCTTTCTCTTGCATGTTTTCTTTGGGGCTTGTGGCATCATTCCACAGTTTTTCGACTTTTGTTTTTACCTCATCCCAAACTTCTGTGTTTTTTTCTGTGCTGGCTTCTTTGATTGTTTCTCTTTCTTCTTTGGTGGCAGACCACGCTTCTTCGCCTGCTTTTTTAGCCGCATTAATGGCCGCTTCTCCGGCTTCTTTTAAGGAGGCTCTTTCTTCTTTGGTGGCAGACCAGGCATCATTTCCTGCTTTTATCGCGGCGTCTCCGGCCTCTTTTAAGGACTCCCTTTCCTCTTTACTGGAAGACCATGCTTCTTCGTTGGCACCTTTGGCCGCCTTTATTGCGGAGTTTGCTGCCTCTTTTGCAGATTCAAGTGCTTCTGATGCAGAGGATTTTGCTTTTTCCCAGTCTTGTCCATTGGCGGATGCCGTAAAGGAAATACACATTGAAATAGACAATACGATAAATGTGAAGCGCTTCATAAATTAACCTCTTAAATAAGGAGTATCCCCCTCGTTTTTGACGTTGCGTGGATGTTGGCGACGCTCGCTGCGCCCAATCAGAGAGTCTCTTCTATGTTCAGGTGCGTTACTCGCTTGCTGTCTACACGTAACTTCAATTACTTTGGGTATATAAATACATTGAAAAGATAAGATCTTATTTTTTATCTGACGCCCTTGTTGATGCCACTTTTTTTTGGGGCGTGGGCATTTTAAGGGGCGTGGTTGGATTTTTGTTCTGAATGTTTTTTTCAGGATGCATGAAAATGAATTGTATTGATACTGAAAAAAGAGCACGAATAAAAAATCTTTTCTAAGGCATTAATTTAACAAAAAAGTTTCATTAAATTTTTTATTTGTGTTTTTTTCTTTTGTTTGTGTAAAGTTCTTTTCAACGAGGGGGGGGTTATGCCCGTCGCCGTTGACGCTGCGTGGGTGTTGGTTACGCTCGCAGCGCATTTATATCAAAAAGAGTGTCTGAAATAGCCCATTTTTCACCCTCACCTTCTTCAGACCGCGCTTTGATTCACAAATACAGACAGATCAGGGCGGTCGTTTATTTGATGCTAAACAAGGAAGAGCAGGTCACCACTGAGTCTATTTTGGGCTTTTTCAATGCCGATTTGGATGGGGCATCATGTGAAAAACCCCGTGTCTGTTCGCTTTGAATATGGTCTTACATCAATGTCCATCAGCGTTTCAAGCGGGCAGGAGTCAGTTAATCTGAACTTAGAAAAAGAAAAAGCGGGGTTGGACTGGTTTAGAGCCATTCAAACCTAACACGGAACAGAAAACCATTTTTTTATTCTCCTCGTCTTTGAAAATGCAAGCGTGTTGGCGGCGTTCATTTCGTGTTTTTAATCTTTTATTTCCTTTCATTTGAATGAAGAGTCTCTTCTTTATGAAAAGGGAAGCATCACGAAACTGTCATAATAAAATCACATAATGCTGTGCAATCTAACCTATCTGGGTGTAAAAAATGGTAAGACGGATCCTTGTAGTTGAAGACGAAGCGCCAATCCGAGAAATGCTTTGTTTCGTTTTGGAGCAAAAAGGTTATCAAACGATTGAAGCGGATGATTTTGAAAGCGCGTTAGAAAAGATTTGCGAGCCTTACCCAGAATTGATTTTAATGGATTGGATGTTGCCTGGAGGATCGGGAATTAACCTCATTAAACGTCTAAAACGCGATGAATTAACGCGTCAAATTCCTGTGGTCATGTTGACCGCGCGTGGTGAAGAAGAAGACAAAGTCCGTGGTTTGGAAGTGGGTGCGGATGATTACATCACAAAGCCTTTTTCTCCAAAGGAGCTTATTGCGCGATTAAAAGCCGTCATGCGCAGAGTATCACCTACGTCTTTGGAAGAGATCATTGATGTCCAAGGATTAAAATTAGATCCTACCTCGCATCGTGTGACGGCCAACAATCATCCCGTTGAAATGGGGCCGACTGAATTTAAGATGCTGCGTTTTTTTATGACGCATCAAGAACGGGTGTTCAGTCGTGAACAACTTTTAAATAATATTTGGGGAACCAATGTGTATGTTGAAGATCGAACTGTAGATGTACACATTCGTCGTTTAAGAAAAGCCCTAGAGCCAGAAGGCCATGATAAGCTCGTTCAAACGGTGCGAGGAGCGGGGTACCGTTTTTCGGTTCGCGCTTAAGTGCCCTTATTTTGAATTATTCAATTTTATAATCTTGTTTTTATCGCCTTTATGGGCTTTCAATGCGATGGGGGTAGATAGATGGTAGAAAGGTTGACCTGGAAAAAACTGGCACTTGAGCTGGTTTTTTTTTATGTTCCTTGGTTTATTCTCGGTTGGATTTTTGGGGGGCTTTCTTGGTTCTTATTGTTTGCCACTGTACTCATTTTGTTTTGGAATTTTTATCACCAACTCAAGTTATCCGATATTTTGTGGAAAGAACGAAGCCTTACCCCGCCCACAGGAAAAGGCTCTTGGATCCCGCTTTTTAACGGGATTTATCGATTGCAAAGGCGCATTCGTCGTCGGCGAAAAGATTTGGGGAATCTTATTCGACGCTTTCGAAATGGTGCTGAGTCTTTACCGGATGCCGTCGTTGTGTTTGAGCAAGATGGCGCGATAGTCTGGTGTAACAAGCTTGCTCAAGAGTTATTGGGTTTGCGTATGCCGGATGATGCAGGGCAATACATTGTCAATCTCATTAGAACCCCAGAATTCATTGAATATTTAAGCAAGGCTGAGCGAGGAGAACCTTTTGAAATGCGATCCATTTTGCATGCCTCTAAAATCCTTGAATTTCGAACAATGCCTTATGCCGAAGGGGAATATTTAATGGTCGTACGTGACATAACCCAGCTTAAACAGCTTGAAGGGATGCGCCGCAATTTTTTTGCGAATGTCTCTCATGAATTGCGTACACCGATGACTGTACTTCGGGGTTATCTTGAGATGTCAGAAGATCCGCAAATGTTGCCTGCAGCCATGTGGCAAAAAGCACATGGGGTTATGACAGAGCAGCTTTCACGCATGGAAAGCTTAGTGGCACAATTATTGACTTTGTCAAAAATTGAAGCCAGTCTCGCGGTTGCACTGGATGAAACGGTGGATGTTCCCGAGATGCTTGAAGCGCTGCAAAAAGAAGCTCAGGCATTAAGTGGGGACAAGGCCCATCATTTTAACTTTGATATTGATAAGGCATTGCGCGTTCGAGGAGACATCGAGCAATTGCGAAGTGCCATTTCAAATTTGGTTTATAACGCGGTAAAACACACCCCCGAGAACGCAAAGATCAGCGTCCGTTGGTACGCCTCAATAAAAGGCCCCCGGTTTGAAGTGACAGACACGGGAGAGGGGATTGCATCACAACATATTGATAGATTAACAGAGCGTTTTTATCGTGTAGATAAAGCCCGCTCTCGTGAAACCGGTGGCAGTGGTTTAGGGCTAGCCATTGTGAAACATGCTTTGAATCATCATGAGTCTGAGCTTGAAATTAAAAGTACGTTGGGCGAGGGAAGTGTCTTTTCTTTTACCCTGCCTCGGAAATTGGCGTGTTAAAGTGGATTTTAGAGAGGCTTTTTTATGGAGCTTCACTTTATTTTATCCTCCTCAGTGTGACTGGTGCGGCTTTTTGGGTCGCACCGCATCCCCGCTCTTTAGATAAACCCAGTACATACCAGCCGATAGACAACTTGACAGGCAACTTGTCCCTTGTGGGCTCAGAAACCCTCGGTAATATTGTGTCTCAATGGGAAAAAGAATTTAAAGCTTATTATCCATTGGTTAATATACAGATTCAAATTACAGGCTCCTCTGCGGCCGTGCCTGCTTTAATCGAGGGGACGGCGCAATTTGGAACCATGAGCCGCGAAATGCGATACAGAGAAATCGAATTATTTGAACGTCGATATGGCTACTCTCCAACAAAAATAAAAGTAGCGATAGACGGTTTGGTGGTTTTTGTTCATCAAGACAATCCTATTTCCGGTTTAACCCTTCAAGATCTGGATGCTCTTTATTCACAAAGCCTTTATTGTGGAGGAGTACGGCGCATCAAAAAATGGGGCGAATTGGGCCTAAATGGACGTTGGAAAAAGCGTGATATTCAGCTTTTTGGTCGTAATTCGACCTCTGGGACCTATGACTTTTTTAAACAAGAAGCCTTGTGTCATGGTGATTTTCAGGTTGACTTTAATGAACTTCCAGGTTCGGCCTCTGTGGTGCAAGCGGTCAGTCATTCCCTTAATTCAATTGGATTTGCTGGGGTGGGGTATGAGATGGCGGGAACTAAAATGTTGCCTTTGCTATTAGAGGGGGCGCCTGTCTATGCGACGCCTGAAAACCTGATTTCCAACCGATATCCTTTGTCACGTTATCTTTATATTTATGTTAATAAACCTCAAGATAAACCCTTTGAAGACAAAGAGGCTGAATTTATAAAGTATATTTTATCGGCAGAAGGTCAGGATCGTCTTGTTTTGGATGGTTTTGCGTCTCTTCCGAAAGCTCAAATTAAGGCTCAGCTTGCAGAGTTAGGCTTGAATGACAAAAAATAAAGAACGAAAGACGGGGTGTATTGGGTTTTGACTTTTCACCTTGTAAAACGTTTAAAGGCCGCACAAAACACGTGACTTTGTGCCAAGTGCAGCCCCTGAGCATCGATGGACGATGTAAGTGGGCTCAATGATCCTCGCCAACACCCACGCGCTTCAAAGGCGACGGGTATAAAGTCTTACAAGGTGAGTTGGGATTGTATTATTTTTTGCAATACAGCCCAAAATTTTGTCTTGTGTTTTCAAATCCTTTTTTTTCTGATAGTTCCCACTGGCGCTCACATGCTTGTGTTCTTTCGCACCAAGTGTACCCAGCCGATGCAATGCAGGCATGTTTATCTTGGTCTGCGCCGATTAACCTCGGTGTTTCAGAATTAAAGGGCATGTCAAAGCCGCATCCAGTGAGTGTCAGAAGTGCAATGATAATGCAGAACATGGAATGGTTCATTTTTAATTTTTCTAAATAGAATCAAAAAAGAAGCATATAACGGATTAAGATGTAAATCATTTCATTTATTTTAAAATCATTTTATTTGTGAATAACACAGAGTTAAAAAACACAATTTTTTGTGGAAATAGAATAATAAATGGTGTGTATTGTTGTGTAGCGCTTTTCTACGTATGCATTAATGCGCTCTTCACACCACAAGATGGCTTCGCTTTGCTCAAAAATACCCAGACCTGGGGTATTCCAACATTGTTGTAAGTCATGTTGTTGGTCAATTAAATGTGGCGCCTCAGAAGCGGTAATTTGACAGGATGAATAAGTGAATTTTGATGAACCATCTTCATTGAGCCCACGGCACCCTGATAATGCTAAAACTGTGAATACAAAAAAGAAAGGTTTCATTGAAGGTTTTATTCCGCGTTATTTCTAAAGGATTCATTGATGATGATCCGTGAACTGCATTCTACGTCCATGTAATCTTGTGTTTCATTTTGAAACTGTAAACCAAGGTTGTTGTAGCCTAAACAATCCAGTTTAACCCCTGACGAGGAAGGGATGCTGACGGTTTGTCCTGAAAGATCCAATGTAACCTCTTCGGGTGATAAATTATGTATTGATAACGTCGGTAAATCCGTTTGATAAATGGAAACTTGCTTTGTTGATATTATATTTTCTGCAAACGCAAAACAAGGAAATAAAATACACAGCAATGTATTTTGTTTTATTAATCTCATAAATACCTTGGTTTAATTTAGTTGTTTTTAATTATGGTTAGAGGGTGGATGGTTTAAGTTTTTTCTATTAATTGATATTTTAAAGAAGATGAAAATATCTTTTTTTAAGTGGAGAAAATTCAAACCGCATTATTCATAAGGCAAATAATAAAAATGTAAATCATTGTTGCCTTGTTTGCTTTAGTGTTAACAGTTCGTGTCGATTCACAATATACTTAAATAAATTAATTGTTCAATGTATATTTTTCTAGATTAGCTCGCCTAATATATTGACCCTGTTGAGGGTGCATTTTTCGTTATATTGCTTTAAGTATGTTAGTTTTTGTCTGGGCTTTTTGTTTTTTGTCAATTTTCGTGTGTTTTTTGTATAAAAAATGACGTGAATGTCAGGTGGAGTGCTGCAATGTCGCGTTTCTTTTTTGGCATGGGATCTTCTTCAAAAAGGCGTTTTTGAGGGTGGAAACGCCGGTATAAAATGTGTGTTTTTTTCTTTTTTTGTTCGATTTTATTTTACATTTCGTTTCTTTTTATGAAAAGAAAATAGTTAATTTAATCATTGTGTTGCAGTTAGATTAGGATGGCCTCTTCGGCTGGCTGTTTTTTTTAGTTTTGATTTTTTAACGCGGCTCTTTTTTTAAAAAAATAAAAGCGCTTGATAAGAACATGAAAAAACACGTTCCTTTATTTTTTATCACACGCAGCTGTACGTGAATGTTTTTTTCCTTCGTAAATAAGGGGGGAATAACGCATTTATTCTCTAAATGAAAATAGAGTGATTTCTTCATTTGGCCTATTTATTTTATTTTAAATCGGAAAAAGAAGCGCCGTATTTTTTTTTCATTATTTTAAATATACCCAAGAAACTTGAAGATGCGCGCCTGCGGCAAATACGTGAAGGCCCTGAGCATAGATGGACTCTGTGATTGGTTTGAGCGAGAGCAGCCAACACCCACGCAGGTTCAAAGGCGAGGGGGATATTTGTATCATGGGCTTTATGAAAGCGTCTATTGAGGAAATCATGCAATGGGCCGACTTCCTCAAAAATAAGCGGAGAAACGAGGATTTATTTTAAAATGTTTTCTAATTGTTCTTTACTGCTGTGGCGAATGTCTTTTCCTTTTACAAAATAAATGATGTATTCGCATATATTTTGGCAACGATCTCCCACGCGTTCAATGGCCCTGGCTGACCACATGACTTTGAGCACATCGGGAATGGACCGCGGATCTTCCATCATGTGTGTCATTAATTGGCGCAATATGACTTCGTATTCTTTATCTAAAATGGCGTCAGAGTGATACACCTTCATTGCTGCATTCGCATCCATTCGTGCAAAAGCATCGAGCGCATCGTGTAACATGCGGGCCGCTTTCAATCCAAGGTTCTCAAGAGACACCAAGAAAGGCTGTTGGGTGTTTGTCAAATTGTCCAAGGCCATTTTGGCGATACAATGCGTCACATCCCCAATGCGTTCGAGATCTGTGATGGTTTTTATGATGGACATCACCAAGCGAAGATCACCCGCGGTCGGTTGGCGTTTAGCAATAATTCGGATGCAAGCTTCGTCAATGCGAAGTTCCATTGCATTGACTTTTTTGTCTTTTTTTATCACTTCTTTTGCAAGAAGGGCGTCTTGGAAATGAATGGCGCGCAAAGCGTCGGTCAGTTGACGTTCAACCAACCCCCCCATTGCAAGCACTTGGGTTCGGATAGACTCAAGCTCTGCGTTAAATCGTCCGGAAATATGACGCCCTATATTTTGATTGTCCATGACAGCTCCTCAATTAACCGTAACGGCCTGTTATATAATCTTCTGTTTGTTTGCTTTTTGGGGTCGTAAAAAGGGTATCCGTGTCAGCATATTCCACCAATTTCCCTTGATTAAAAAAGGCGGTGAGATCCGAAACTCTGGCGGATTGCTGCATATTGTGAGTGACGATGAGCACAGTATATTTGCGTTTTAGATCATTGATAAGCTCTTCAATGGTCAAGGTTGAAATGGGGTCTAATGCGGAGGTGGGTTCATCCAGCAAAAGGATTTCAGGTTCAATGGCAATGGCCCTTGCTATCACGAGGCGTTGTTGTTGTCCGCTGGATAAACCAAACGCACTTTCATGCAGTCTGTCTTTTACTTCATTCCATAAAGCAGCAGATCGCAAGGCATTTTCCAAGGCCTCATCTAAAATGCGTCTGTCTTTTATCCGTTGAAGGCGTAAGCCGTAAATGACATTTTCATAAATTGATTTTGGAAAAGGGTTGGGTCGCTGAAACACCATACCAATGCGACGGCGGAGCACAGGTACCTCTACTTCAGGGGCATAAATATTTTGCCCTTGTAAGATAATTTCCCCTGAAACACGAGCACCTTCAACCAAGTCGTTCATTCTGTTTATGCAGCGAAGTAGCGTGGATTTACCGCAGCCTGAAGGGCCGATAAAGGCGGTGACTTTTCCTTTGGGTATGCGCATCGTGATGTCAAAAAGCACTTGGTTTTTGTCGTAATAAAGATTTAAATCACGTATCGAAAGCGCGGTTTGATCATCGGGTAGGGTGGACAAATCAAGCGGGTTGGATGAATGAAGATGAGAACGTAAAGAAATCATGGCACCTTTCCTATATGTCTTGATCTAATGCGCGGTATTTTTCACGCAAATGATGACGAATGGACATCGCGGTTAAATTTAAGCCAATGATCACTGTTAGCAAAAGAAAAGAGGTGGCATAAACCAAAGGCCTCGCGGCTTCAATGTTGGGGCTTTGAAAACCCGCATCATAAATGTGATAGCCTAAATGCATGAATTTTCTATCTAAATGTAAATAAGGAAACTGGGAATCCAAGGGAAGATTCGGTGCAATCTTCACCACGCCAACGAGCATTAATGGGGCCACTTCACCTGCTGCGCGGGCAATGGCTAAAACCAAGCCTGTCATAATTGCAGGGCTTGCCATGGGTAAAACAATACGCCAGAGCGTTTCAGCCTGCGTTGCCCCAAGAGCCATGGAAGCGTGGCGTACAGAAACAGGAATGCGTGATAATCCTTCTTCAGTAGACACTATTACAACGGGCAAGGTCAACAGGGCCAAGGTTAAAGAAGACCATAAAAGTCCAGGAGTACCAAATGTTGGGCTGGGTAAGGTCTTAGAATAAAATAAGGCGTCGATGTTTCCTCCAATAAAATACACAAAAAACCCCAAACCAAAAACACCATAAACAATGGAAGGAACCCCTGCCAAATTGATAACGGCGATACGAATGATCCGGGTAAATAAATTTCTTTTTGCGTATTCATGAAGATAAAGAGCAGCAAGCACTCCGAGTGGGGTCACAATGGCGGCCATGAGCATGACCATGAGCACGGTGCCGAAAATGGCAGGAAAAACCCCCCCTTCTGAATTTCCGGCTCGGGGGTTTTCACTGACAAAACGACCGATTTGAGAGAGAAAATGCCCCCATTTTTCGTTTAGACTTTGCAGATTTGGATACCATAATTCAACGACATCCTCAAAAGGGATAAAAACTTGAACGCCTTTACGATCATCAATCACCAAGCGATTTTGGGCTATGCGTTCTATTTGTTTAAGGCGTTTATTTTCAAGTGTCTTATAGCGTTCATCCAGTTTATCTATTTTAAGGGATAAAGAGGTGCGCTCTGTTTGGCTTAGAGTTTTGTTTTCTTTAAGCTTTTTGCTTAACTTTATTCTTTTTTGGATGATATCTTCATTGATGTGTTTTTGAAGATACGCCGTTTTTTCTTGCTCCAACTGACTTAATGCAATTTTTTTCTGAAAAAAAGCCGTGTCATGAGAAGCAAGTCGTCGATCTCCTGAAATATCCAGAGTTTGTCCTTGATCAATCGCACCGACGGGGATCCCAAAAATGACCCCTTCGATGGTGCGTTCGATGACCGCGATGTGTGGGTTTTTTACTTTGGAAAGGATATTTTGTTCTAATACAGAGATGAAGTCTTTCGTTTCTCGTTCACGGTGACCAATGTTAATTAAATAGCGGCGTTGGTATTTTTTTTGAGGTTCGAGAAGAGAAACTCCCGCTTCTTTTAGCTGAATTGAGGGGACGTTTTCGACATCAAAAATTTCTCCGAAGTAGTTTTTAACGCCTTCTGGGGTTTGGATTTTAAATTGATACACAGGAACGGGCCAAAAAGAAGTCAGTCCTTTCCATCCAATAAGCAACATGAACCCAAGCACTGCAATCAAGTTGAGGCTTAGAAATCCCGCACTTAACCAAACCCAGGGAGAGCTGCGATTAAAATGTTTAAACATCTTCTCTCCTTATAAAGAAAAGGGGTTCCAAGAAAGAGCGTTCACAAAGCACGGTATTTTTCTCGTAAACGTTGGCGTGCAAATTCTGCCAGGGTATGTAATAAAAAAGTAAATGAAAACAAGATAAAGGCACTCAGAAACAAAACACGATACTGGGTATTGCTGACGTCGGATTTTGGCATTTCAATGGCGATATTGGCTGACAAGGTGCGAGCGCCTTCGAACAGATTCCAGTCCATTAATGGGGTGTTACCTGTTGCCATTAAGACGATCATGGTTTCCCCTATCGCACGGCCTAAGCCCATCATGATGGCCGCAAAAATGCCCGGACTTGCGGTCAGTAAAACCACCCCTGTTAAGGTTTGCCAATAGGTCGCTCCCAAGGCCAAAGAGCCATTGGTTAAATGACGAGGTACCGAAAATATGGCATCTTCTGCAATGGTAAAAATGGTTGGGATCACAGCAAAGCTCATTGCGAGGCCGACTATCAGGGTGTTTCGTTGCTCAAAATTAACCCCAAGCACTTCTGTCACAAAAGTACGTGCGTCTTGTCCTAGCAGGTGGGTTTCAATAAAAGGACCCACCCAAAATGCGCCAAAGCCAAAAAGAAATATCAATGGCAATAAAACATAAAAATGCAGATTTTGAGGGAGTTTGGCACGCCAAGATTTAGGTAAATTGCTCCAGATTAAACCTGCAAGGACAAATAAGAGCGGCAAAAAGAAAAAGATCAAGCTTGTTGCGATAAGGTGCTTTTCAATAATGGGAGAAAGCCAAAGCGCGGCTAAAAATCCAAGGATCACGGTTGGCAAGGCTTCCATTATTTCGATGGTGGGTTTTACCACTTTTCGAAAGGACGCGGGCATAAAATAAGCAGTATAAATAGCCCCCCCTAAGGCAAGCGGAATGGAAAATAAAAGTGAATAAGCGGCTATCTTAATGGAGCCAAAAAGCAAGGGGGTCAAGCTGACCTTCCCCTCGTTTATTTCATTGCTAGGGCTTGATTGCCAAATGTAAGAGGGGGCCTCATAGCCTTCATACCAGACTTTGTCCCATAAAGAATAAAGGGAGACTTCGGGGTAGGGGTTGTTCACATGCAATAGGGTCAATTGCCCGGCTTGTTCAACATAGAGGTATTCGCCATGAATAGAAAAACTCAATGCTTTTAGATTTTTGCTTAATAACGGAAAATTGAAAGATATCGGTTTTTTATTTCGGGTATGCCAAAGGAGTAAATCGTCTTTTTGAGAGAAACTGGCAAAGACATGGCGGTATTGTTCTGTGGCGAGAAGCCCGTTTTTAATCGGCCATTTTTTGCCCATGATAAAGTGCTTTTTGTTGTTTTTTATTACATTAAACCATTGTTCTAAATGCCCATCTGTAAAACGAATAAAAAGGGAATGTCCTCCTGCGAAAAAAGCCATATCAGAGGATTTGATGCCTTTTTTCATTTTAAATTCGACTGTTTGTATGTGTTCAGCGGCCCCTAAAGAAAGGCGATAAAGAGCCAAGCGCTCATCGAAGAGGGCAAAGAGTGTTTTCCCATTTTGAGAGAGCAAAATTTTTGCATTTTCAAATCCTTGAAGTTCAGTTCTGGCGATTTCTCGCTGATTTTCTTGCCATACGAGAACCAGGTTTTTTCCTGCTATTCCTGCCACAACGCGTTGGTTATCTTGCATTGAAAATGACAATTGGGAGATAGGTTCGTTATCGGCCAAGAAAAGGGGGGGATCTTGTATTAATTTAGGAAGCCAAGAAGAGGAGGGATCTTCTGTCTGATTTGAGAGGTTTGAGGGAAAACGCAAGGTCTGAAAATGAACCGTGCCATCTTGAAACCCAAAAGCGCTGTGCATGGGTAAAGAGGGTAAAGAAAAAAAACTGCTGGGTTTTTGCACTGTTTTTTTTTGAAAAACGATTTTTCCTTTTTCCTTTACAGAAAATACTCTGAGTGCGCCATTGTCAGAATAGCGAAAGAGAAATTGATTGTGTTCATCGGCACCAATTTGAACGGGCTGATCTGAGGACGGGATTTTGAATTGTTGCGAGATTTCAATATGGGGGCTTTTAAAGAGGGGGAAAACCACACAGATGAGATAAAAGAAAATAAGCACTAAGGTGGAGATCACCAATAGGCCGCCAATAGAAACGAAGAAACGCGCAAGTATATCTTTAAAACGACGACGGGGATCGCCATGCATCAATGCATTGGCAGGGTTTGTCACGCTGACCTCAAATCTTGTTTTAAACCTGAAATAATATGGAAGCTTGATGACAAGATGATGACAATGCATTTAAAAAAGGAGAAAAGGCATTGAAATGAATGGGCGTCCGTTTTATAAAAAAACAAGGATGTAAAGATAAAAAGAAAAGCATATAAATTATTGATTTTTAATTCATAAAAATGAGGCTTTTTGAGGGTATTTTAAATTCGATTTTATATTATTTTATTTGAAGTGCGGTAATCAGAAATATATTCTTTTTATCCTCTTTTTCGGACGAAAATATTTTAAAAATCAGACGAACGCTATACCCAAGACACTTAAAACTGCGTGGGTGTTGAGTGCTCTCGCTGAGGCCAACCACAGAGTCAATCTATGCTCTGGCCCTTCACTCGTTTGGCGCAGGGGCGCATCGTCAATTACTTTGGGTATTTAAGGTAAAAAATGAATATACCGCCATCCTTCTTTGCACAAAATAGACTACAAAAAGAAGAGCCTGTATCAGGATCTAAACAAGGCCGCGTTTTAGAAGGGGTCTCTATGGCGGGAGAGATCAGAGCGGTGGTTTCAGCGCCGCAAATGAACCCTGTAACGGGAAAAATAGGAGGCCCTGAAGAATTAAGATTGAATAAAAAAAAATTAAGAGAAGCAATTAAACATGAGAATTTTGATGAAGTTAAAAAAATTGTAGAGATGGATAAAGAGGCCTTAAATTCTAAAGTGTTTATCTACTTCTCTTCCAAAGAGGTGATCACCAAAAAAGAGACGAATTTACTTCAGTATATTATTTTTCGGCTTCCGGATATATCTTTTGAAATGTTTAAATACCTTGTGGAAGCCTTCCCAGAGGGAATTCTTGAAAAGAATGGGGAGGGTAAAAATCTACTGCAGATTATGTATGATTTTCCAAAATCTAATTTAAAGGAGGGATTTTATAAACGTGTAAAATTAGTTGAAGAGGTAGCAGAATCGAAAAGCACCTTGAGTAATGTTTTAGAGTACTTATCTCTCAAAGATCATGGAATAGATAAAGTATGTACGCTCATTTTACCTCTGATTAAAGATATGCCTTTAAATTCTGAGGGTGCTTTCACCGAACAAATGATAAAATACCCTGTGTTTAAACGTATATTCAATAGGTCATCAAGTGAACAGGTGATTTGTGAAAATGTGGCTTTGATTAGATCTTTGGCACCTTATATGAGATCTCAACCATTGGCCGATGCGTTTTTGGATGGATTAAAGAAAAAGACAATTAGCACAAAAGTAAATGACAATAATTTGCTCCATAATACACTTTCTTCAACTTGGGTGTTTAATCAAATTGTTGATATTTTAATGCATTCAAAGAATGACGACTTTATATACTCGGTATTAAATGATTTAAATTCGGAGGGGTTATCCCTCTTGCATTGTGCTTCTGAAAGCAGTCAAATATTAACTTTAAACTTTGAGGCGATGTGTGAAAAATTTTATTACAATGTGAATATTAAATCGATGACGGGGTTAACGCCTCTTGAGTATCTTGTGGATAAGGCTGAAAATGAATTGAATTTACCGAATGAAAAATATAGAGATATAGTTTTTGCCATTCAAGATTTATTAAAATATGGCCCCCAATTTTCTGAAGAAATAAAAAGTAGAACATTGAAAATCATAGAAAACAGTAATGTTGATTATCGTATAAAAGAGGAAATGAACGCGAACTTGACGGAATGTAAAAATAGAGAGAATGCAGCGAAATACAGGCCCATTAAGAAATGAGATCCTTTTATTTTTAATGTGTAATTTTATCATCTTTCATTCAGGGGGATATAAA
>CAMRDW010000081.1 GCA_947041315.1 uncultured Enterovibrio sp. | reverse complement strand
CCTCTCGCCTTTATATACCTCTCGCCTTTGACGCTGGGAGGGTGTTGCCTACGCTCGCTCAGCCCTAGACTCCATCGAGACTCCGGGGTTTTCATTCGCTTGGCGCAGGCGAGCATCTTCAAATACCGTGATAAGCGAAAAAAAAGAGGCAATAAAAAATTTTATCCGTGGGAGTATCAAAAGGAGAGTGCTTAAAAAATCGAGAAGAGGTGCAAAACGCAGGATACATAAAAAGAGAACATGAAAAAAAGTACGTCGCACCGAAAGGGAATATCATCAATATAAGAAGCAATCCGAAGAAGACGTGAAATTGAAAAGCGAATAGCTTTTCAATTTCACACTAACCAAGGCCTAAAACCGCCTATTTCGCATATTTCCTATACCTGCCGCCTTTGAACCTGACTGAGTGTTGGCGAGGCTCATTCAGCCTAATCACAGAGTCCATCTGCTCTCAGGGACGTCACTCACTTGGCGCACGCGCCAACTTCAAACATCTTGAGTATGGGTTATCTTACCTTTTTCTGAAAAACGTCAAATTGAGTCAGAGCTTGATGAGGAGAATAAACCAGCCAGCCGGCCTCTTCAAAAACATTTTGCTCAGATAAATCAATTAAAATGGCTACTTTTTTTCGAGTCCAAGCCAAATCAATATCAATGTTCTTATTCTCATGCAGCAAGGACAAACCCAGCTCTGGTAAGGCGATGTTGTGCTTTCTGCATTTAGAAATTAAGCCAAACAATGCAGAATCTGCTAATTTTTCAAGCTTTTGGTAATTAATCGAGTCAAACTTATTTTGCTCACGTCGACGTCGGTTTATCTCTAAAATAGATCTGCGTTTTACATAGGAGTACCCCAAATGCAATTGCTTCTTATTGCAATCTTCACAGAACAATTTAATGTTCGCTCGTCGGTTATCCGATAAAAGACCATTAATGTGATAAAGCTGTAAAAGTGAGGGGGCTTCTTTTAAATTCACCCCACACTCTTCACAGCCATAATCAAGTTCTTCTTTTATCTTGCGCAGCAGATCATCGTTAGAGGCGTTTTCCGACTTCTCTTTTGCCCAAAGCACAGGCTTAAAATGAGAGGTGTAGTTCTCGAAAAACGCTTCAAAATCGAAGGGTTCTGTGATTGCTTTCTTTTTACTGAAAGGCAAATAAAAGTAACCTTTATAATTTAAAATCTCTAAACAATATCGACACACGTGAAGGGTGGAGCTTCCCTTTACCTTCTTTTTCGTTACGGGATCAATGCCATAAACGGGAAAGATCCCATCAACTCGATTTATGATGAGATGATCGGCGAGGGACGTTTTCATTCTTTTTTCGTCAATCACTTTACATTCAGCAAGATGGAAACACGATCCTGATTTTGGTTCATCCAATACTTCGTTTATCTTTTCTGCTTGATCAGGCATATAAATGATGACTTGCTGACCCATGAAATCAAAAACACCACTGCGTGATTGTATTTGCTCTAAAGGGATGTCTTCTCCTAATTTCAAACCTTCAGATAATTGTTCAAAGGGCGCCAAAATATCTGCAATCCCTTTGGTGCGTCTTGCAAGAAAAAAATCAGGTGTGTAGGTTCTATGAGCACAATTGAGTTCTTCGACAAGGTTCCTTAAGCCTGAAAAATCAGTCGATAATTTCATTTTTCCCCTCGTCTTCTCGAAAAATCCCTTTTTCAAGGATCACACGAAAGGAAATACGTTTCGACTTCTGAGTATCTTCAATGCCCTTGACAATTCGGGCTTTAGAAGAAGAAAAACCAACTGCGATAACATTCCTTTTTATCCAATACGTTTCTTTGGGGACCAAGCCATAAACAAACTGAAAAACTTCGCCAGTTTTGATTTGAGACAATCTTAAATTATTGAAATACGCTTCTTCTTCCGTGCTGTCGAGTTTCCAATTGGTACTGGTATGGGCCTCAATGCGAAGTTCTTCAATGTCATCACGGAATGTCTTTATGACATTGATATAACGAGGAAAAAAGTCACTTAATATCTTTTCGTACTTCTCGGAGAGCTTCTTACCACCTTCGATAAAATATAAATCAGAAGAAAGAAAATCAAAAGACAAGGTGTTTTTATCAAGGTGTGCATTCCATTTTAAAATCTCGGTTTGGAATTCCTTTTGTAATGCATGATAAATGGAGGCTTGCGTTTCATTTTGTATCTCATCGTCAAAAGAGGGCATTTTTTTATCTTGTAGATTATTTGACATAAAAACAATCGCAATAAAGAAAAAAACCATCATTAACCCAAGCATCAAATTGATCAAAGACATCCATGGATCTTGATTATCTCGGGTGTTTTTTTGCATATCAAAAAAAGAATGCATTAAGAATTACTCGCTCGATTAACAACGTCTTGCATTTGTTGAGTGAGCTGAGAATAATCTTGAGTGAATTGCCCTGTCAGTTTTGTGAGCTGAGTTCCCATGTCACTAAAGGCATTATTGATTTCCTCTTGTAATGCATGATCTATCACTGAGACTTGTTTCTCTACCACCTCTCCCGTTTTAGCCACTTGTTTCACAATGTTCTTCTCAAGTGATTTGAAGGTCATGTCAGAAAGACGGTGTTGTTCTGAAACCACATTTTCAAGCACATCAATAAGGTGTTTTTGCATTTCATCAATCGATGAAATGACTTCATTACGTACAAGTTTGGTGTCTTTGATTAAATCCGCATTGGCTTCAACCAAACTGACATTAATAGCACTTGCACCAGAAGACATCCCGCCCATAATTTCGTGTAATTGTTCATGAAATGCAGTGATCACACTTTGAAGTTGGTTAAACATCACTTCCGTCTGAGACTCGATGTATTTCGACATCTTAGAAATTCCGTCATTACTGCGTTCAGTGTTTTGTGTAAAAATAGAAGAAGCGGTCGCAATGTCACTGCCAACACGCTCAACGCAACTTTCTAAGCGCGTCCCTATTTTTTCAATTCCAGCTTCTGTCGAGTTTGCAAAACGCACCAATAAATCTTCTGAAATTTTCGCATGCTCTTGAATAAAATGATCAGACTCAGACAATAACTTTTGATAATGAGAATTCACCGTCAGAACAGAAGACGAGATACCGGAGACGGTCTCTTCAATTTGGCGTGATATTTCAGGCACCGCGTTGATCGCTTTATCACGCATATCTTTAAAGCTTTCTAAATGAAGAGTCAGCTCGCTCAATTGAAGATGATTCACCTCAATCACCCCTTTTAATCCCTCCATAATTTCGCTGATACTTTGACTTTTATCACAAATATTTGAGAGTGAGGCTTCTGTTTGGGTCATGGCTTTCACCCCCATAGAATACTGCAGACACATTTGTTGAAGTTGTTCTTTATGATTTTTTTGCCAAACTACCAAAGACTTAACTGATTCATTAAGTAGAATGAAGTTGCCGCCAAATTGCTCTGTTAGATTATGATTGAAACCCACAATGACTCGCTCTAAGGCTTGGGTCATTTGCTTCGTTCCTGAAGAGGAGAGGGAGTGAGAGAAATTTTCAATTTTATTGCCGATCATGTCCGCTGCATCTCCATATTGCTTTTCTAAAACAGACCATTTTTCTTTATCTTGCTTCAAGGACGCCTTTGCATTTTCAGAAATTTCCGTTCGTAATAAAGTAATTTGTTCTAACAGCGGGTTTTCTTCTTGCGCATTAAAACCTTTTTTCAATTCACGTAATTCTTCAAGTTGACGCAAATTGGTTTCAAGAAGCCTTTCTGATATTGAAAATGCGCCCTCATGCTCCATGGCGTCATTCTGGAGAAAAAGCGTTCTCAGCAAGGCGTTAAACAGCAAAGATCCAAGCATTCCCATAATACTGGTGAAAAAGCCCGCTTGTAACGCATCGACAAGAATTGCAATACTTAAATCAAGGTTCTTTGGATTAAAATCCATTAACCCTATCGCTACACAGGAAAAAGTACCAAAAACACCCAATGAAATAAGTAACGTTGGCGTATAAACGACAAATTCAGATGCCTCTCCTTTTTTTGATAAATAAGAGGACAATATAAAAAAACCAATAATCAATAAAATAACAAAGAAGCTAATTACATTAGCAGAAATAATCCTTTCGCTCTGTTCAAGAAGGTCATTCATTTTCGCTTTAACCACTCTAGTTTATTAAGTCTATTCCCTTGTGAAAAATCGAATCAAATCATCCGTAAATTGAATTAATCGCAACGTTAATTACAATAAACATATCCACCCAAAAGAACCATTGATGAAATGAATAAATCAACGTGAGAAAATGTATACTTCACATATTGTGAGCACTCTCTTTTCTTGCTTATATTCAGCTCTCTTTTTATTTCATATCTCCGTCGCCTTTAAAGATGCCGATTTATTGACTGCGCCCTCAAAACCCAATTCAATAATATATCCGTCGCCTGAAGCTGCGTGGGTATTGGCTAGGCTCGCTCAGCCTGATCAAAGAGTCAGCCTATGCTCAGGGGTCACTCGCTTGCCGCCTAAACGCAATTCCAATTGCTTTGAATATAAATAATTTAGAACTAAAACTTTTTGATTAAATATTGAGTAAGGGAATGCATTGACAGGTGTCTTTTATCAAACAAGGCTTAATACTTCTCTCTCGCCTTCTCAGTTGCATAACAAAAAACCTCTGTTTAGCGATTTATTTACTTGCTACTGCCTCCTTTTTTTACAGGGGTCTTCAGGTTAATTTTAACCTTTGAAATAATCATTCACAAAAAGAATGAATTAATGATTTAAGATCTAGAAATAATGATACTTTAAAACCCCCTCAAAGACACATGTTAAATTTTTAGATCTTTTCAAATTATAAAGGAAATGTCATTTATCAATGATATGAAATAGCATGAAATATCACAACAACTTAATCCCAATCATTTTTTAATGGGGTAGAAAAAGAAGGGTTTCAGATTTCATTCGAGGTTTCATAATATATACAAAAGAAACCCTCCTGCTGAAGTACTTCACCTCGAAAATCTAAAAAAATGAAATTTGAACACCTCATTCATTAACCTTGCGTATCAAAGTTGGCTCAATTGATTAAGAAATTCAATATCAATGCGCCAGAATATCCGATTAAATATAATTCCATAAAAAAATTAATGGCGTATCTCCATCCGTATCAAGGCGGTCTTCAATTTCTTGAACCTATACCTTGAAACTGAAAGGAAAACTTAAACACTCTTTTTGTCTTTCGCTTATTGGAGTGCACAATAATCCATACTAAAAAACAAGATAATGCCCAACAAACAAGTTCTTTCATTGTGGAATGTCCGCCTTCCCTGTTTTTAAAGGACATTTTATAAACATCGCGTTTCTCTATAAAGAAAAAAAAGGAATCACAGATCGCTTTTTCAAAATAAAAATGAAAGTCCATAACCTGGAAAAACGCTCATGATCTCTTACATGCTATACAAGCAATGCAAAAAGCATCACAAAAAAGGCATTTTAATTCAGCACAAAAAAGAATACTCATAAAATGAGTTTTCGAGTCAATAAAAAATGACAACCTAAACCATCAGCGCATATAAATAAAATCAAATAGATTATTAAATGGAATATTGATGCATTATAAAAAAACAAAATGCATAACCCAAACCACATCAAAAAACCAACAAAAAATAAAAACAAAAAACCATAAAAAAAGCAGGATTCATGATCTTTCTTTTTTTAGTAAAAAAAGACGACTTTATTTTATAAAAATACAGCTTCTTGCTCGACCCAAAGTAATTAAAGTTACGCGCTTGTGGCAAGCGAGTGAAACCCCTGAGCATAAAAAGACAATGTGATTGGGCTAAACGAGCTTGAGCAAGTCCACGCAGCTTCAAAGACGAGGAGATCACGCAAGCCCTTTGAGCTTGCAGCGAGTCCGAAAGCGATTGAAGCCTTTTTGTATCAACGCATTCTGTCATGATTTTAAGGAAACCGGTCGCTTTAACGCTGAGGGGGTCCCTTCATAAAACAAGGTTTATTTCCCTTCATTATCTCCCCACTCTTCCAATAAAAGAGGGATTTAGATTGCAGCAATGAAAGTGATATATTGTCAAGAAACTGAATTTATATGCGATAATACGATAGAAATTGCATTACCCTTGAGCATAAATGTACTCTGTGATGAACTGAAAAAACCCAAAACTCGTGCCGCTTTAAAGGCGACGGGATAACACCTTAACGCCATAGGAACACTCTTTCATAAACAACCAACCGAATGCCATTGCGCGAAAAATTCAACATCCCCGTCTTTAAAAAGCAACAGGGATAATCAAATACATTTATTTTTTCACCTCGCCCTTCGTCGAAGGAATAATAAGGAGCTAGATCGTGGGAACTTTTTTTAAAGCAGAACCGCGCCACTGGACACTCATTGCAGCATTGATCCTGGCCGTTTATGCTTGTTACAATCTCATTGCCCCCTATATCAGCTCTATCGTGCTGGCCTTTATCGTCTCTTTGCTTTTCTTTCCCTTACACGAACAAATTGAACTCAGGTTCAAATCACACAAAAATCTCGCAGCAGCGTTATCTTGTACTTTATTAACTGTCATTATTATTATTCCGTTACTCATTGTCAGTCTTGCCATTTTGCATCAAGGTGTTTCTTTTTTTAGCTCTGCTTACGAGTGGGTCACCCACGGCGGGGCTAAAGAAATTATCAATATGCCCAGTGTCCAATCTGCCATTAAGTCCATTGATAAGTTATTGCCTTTTGAGTCGATTAACCCTCAAGATCTGATCTCCAAAGCGGCTTCCACCGTTTCATCATTAAGCTCTAACATGATAGGGATGAGCTCTGCACTCTTAAGCAATGTCACAGGAACCTTAATTAATTTCATGTTGATGCTTTTTGTGCTTTTCTTTTTGCTTCGCGATCACAATACCATCATTCAAACACTCCGCCATGTCAGCCCACTTTCTCGTACCCAAGAAGACACCTTGCTCGAAGAAACAGAAAAAGTAGCAAAATCTGCGGTCATGGGATCATTTCTGACCGCATTGGCCCAGGGGGTTGTCGGTGGTTTTGCCATGTGGCTTGCTGGGTTCCCGGGACTTTTCTGGGGAAGCATGATGGCTTTCACCTCTTTTATTCCCGTCGTCGGAACGGCATTAATTTGGCTTCCTGCTACGATTTATTTACTTTTAATGGGTGAATGGCAATGGGCTTTATTTCTTTCAACTTGGGGTGTGCTTGTCGTTGGCTCGATTGATAATTTACTGCGTCCTTTTTTAATGCAAGGCAATTCAGGAATGAACACCTTGCTTATTTTCTTTTCATTAATAGGCGGGCTTCAGGTTTATGGTTTAATGGGGAT
Source organism: uncultured Enterovibrio sp. (assembly GCA_947041315.1). Classification (GTDB taxonomy): domain Bacteria; phylum Pseudomonadota; class Gammaproteobacteria; order Enterobacterales; family Vibrionaceae; genus Enterovibrio. The sequence goes on along the minus strand of CAMRDW010000081.1, from coordinate 7,760 downwards.
CATTTATGGCCCTATTATTTTCTCATTGACTTTGGTTCTGTACCGTATGTACGAAACTGAATTTCATCATTTCTTGGAAAAACAAGACAATTCTTAATGCCTCATTTTTTATGATTTTTCCATTTAATTCTTGAATGAAAGACGAACCAAAAAAGAAACGCCTCTTTCCCTTCTTAATCGAATATGCTTGATTTTCAATAAAATGAAAATCAAGCAACAAAACAGAATAAGAAAATGCAAGAGATCTAATATACCCGTCACCTTTGATCTTGCCTGGGTGTTGGCTACGCGCCTTCAGCTCAATCACAGAATCCATTGATGCTCAGTGCTTCACTTTTCGCAGTCGCGCAAACTCAAGTGTCCTTGATAGAGAATGTTCAATCCTTTCTCTTTATTTCCACCCAAGCCCGTTTTGTGGGAAAATCCCCTTTACTCCTTGTATCTCTAGAGACCCTCATGCCCTACAGTCCCCCAAGCCAAATCATCGCAAGACAACTTGATTATTTTCATGGAAAACACCTTCTCCTTGCGGGTGAATTAGAGGACACCTACGCCAGTGAACTGCGTGATATCGCAGGCAGCATCAGCATCTTTACAACAAACCTTATTTATGCAAAAAAAATGCAGCGTTTTGAAAACATCGACGTCCAATTTTCAGAGTGCTACAAAAAACAAAATAAAATAGATATGGTGCTTTTTTACTGGCCGAAAGCCAAAGCAGAAGCCGCCTTTTTACTTTCTATGCTCATGTCAAGTCTTGGAGAAGGGACTGAAATCGTGGTTGTGGGAGAAAACAGAAGCGGTGTCAAAAGCATTGAAAAACTCTTCCTCCCTTATGGAAAAATAACGAAATTTGATTCAGCAAGACGCTGCAGCTTCTATTGGGGACAATGCGAACAAGCCTCTTCTTTCGTGTTTGATGATTGGTTCACAGACTATCCCCTCATGATTGAAGGAAAAACCCTCACCATCCGCTCCTTACCCGGTGTTTTTAGTCAAGGTGAGCTGGACTTAGGTTCCCAATTATTGATTGAGTCTCTTCCAAAACAAAAAGGCACACTTTTGGATTTTGGATGTGGGGCGGGAGTGCTTGGCGCGGCCGTTTTGCAACGATACCCTGATGTGAAAGCAACCTTAGTGGATGTCAGCGCTTTGGCCGTATTCAGTGCCAAAGAGACCTTGCGCATTAATAATCTAAATGGCCTTGTTTTTGCCTCTGATATTTACAGTGAAATTTCATCGAAATTTGACACCATTATCAGCAACCCTCCCTTTCATAAAGGAATAAATACACATTACAGCGCCACAGAAACTTTTTTAGAAGAAGCCCCAAAACACCTTCATTCCCAAGGAGAATTATTCATTGTGGCGAATCACTTCTTACGCTATCCGGAACACATTGAAAAAGCGTTTGGACACTGTCATCAGATAAAGAAAAACAATAAATTTTCTATTTATCATTCAAAAAAACAATAAAACTAATTTTTTGGGGTAGCGAAGATCTATTCAATCGCTGCCTTCTTTCTTGCTCTCCCCGCCGACTTTCAAGCGCCTGTTGGCTACGCTCATTTCGCCCAATCATATCGTCCATCTGTGCTCAAAGGCTTCACTCCTTTGCCGCCTACACGCATCTTCAATTCCGTTGGGTATATATCAGAAATACAATTCAAAAGAAGTCTTAACTTTTTAACCAATGAAAAATGAAATTTAGACTTTATTTATGTATGTGAAAAGAATAAATGCCCATTAACAAAAAACGCAAAAAGAATTGCACATTTAAGATTAAATAAAACATTAAGAGAATAAGATTTCAAATAAAAGAAATATTAATATCTAAAATGCAACTAAAGGCACAATATGAATCAATTTAAAATTAGCACTCTTCTTATTGGTGGATTTGCAATTCCGATCATTGCCTTTTTTGGTTTGATTATCTTATCTATAATACAAATGAAATCAATCAACAATCAATCCGGACTTATTTCCAACCAATGGCTTCCTTCTGTACAGCTTATTGAACGCATTAACACAGAAACAGCGGATCTTAGAAACGATGAGTCTGTTCATATTATCTCTACAGATCCAATACAAATAGAAGAGCAGAATAAAATCATTGATAATGAAAAAAAAATGATAACACGTTCAATCGCAAAATATGAAAAACTTATTATCGGAATGAAAGAAAAAGAACTTTGGGATGCGTTTTTGAGAAACTACAACGACTACATCATTATTCATAAAAGACTCATTGAATTATCAGAAAAAAATGAAAATGAAAAAGCAAAATTACTTTTTTTAGGCGCTTCACTTACGGCCTACAATAAATATTCAGCTTTATTAGTCGAACTCTCTAATTTGAATTCAAAATTAGCATTAGAAGCCAGTGAAAAATCAAACCAACTTTATCTCTATTCTACAAAACTCATCTTTTTCCTTTTATTCTTAGTTGCCCTCCTTTCCATTGTATTTATTTATTATATTTCTAATCACCTTATTACCGTCTTAAAAAATGTACAAGATGCGATGACAAAAATGTCAGAGGGAGATTTAACGTTTCGTCTTCCTATGCTTGGAGAAAATGAACTGGGGCTGCTCTCCGATAGCTACAATAAATCTGCAGAAAAAATCACCTCTCTTGCAAACCAGCTCATCTCTGTGGCTAACAATGTCACCACATCCTCCGATACCTTAGCCTCTGTCATGAAAAACGTTGATCACAATTCACATAAAATGCTCTCTCAAGTGGAAGTTGTCGCTGATTCTGTAAATGGAATGGCACACTCAGCTCAAGAAATGAGCAGCAATGCGAATCAAGCGGACAGATCCGCAGTGGATGCAATCAAGAATGTCGATAATGGGCATAAATTACTCACGACCTCTGATGACATTTCAGAGAAAATAGGCTCATCTGTGAGTGAATCCGTTCTTATTGTTAATCTTCTGAAAACCTATTCAACTGAAATTGGCGAAGTCATCAATGTCATTAATAGCATTTCCGGACAAACCAATCTTCTCGCTCTGAATGCCGCCATAGAAGCAGCCAGAGCAGGAGTGCAAGGGAAAGGCTTTGCCGTTGTCGCAGAAGAAGTCAGAGCCCTTGCTGCAAAAACACAAAAAGCAACAATCGATATAAAAGATATTATTTCCCAACTTCAAGAACAAGCAGAAAAAGCAGATCAATTTATGACGTCAAATGCCTCTCTTGTTGATGAATCTCAGCAAATTGCTCATAAAGTGCGTGAGGCCTTCAATGGCATTAAGTTATCCGTGGATACGATTTCAAATGTCAACTCCGTGGTTGCCATTGCAACAAACAAGCAATCCAACGTAACGGATGAAATATCACAAAACATTTCCACCACAGTGAACATGGTCAATGAAAATGTAAAAGGGATCACAGAAACTTCAAAAACAAGCCAACAGTTATTAGCACAAGCAGAAAAACAAAGAAAACTTTTATCTTTTTTCAAATTAAATTGAATTATTCATAATAAATAAAATAAGCTCTCCTTCTCGTTGGCTTATTTTATTTAATCATCACCAAAGCATTTATACCCAAAATAATTGAAAATGCGCGCCTGCGCCAAGCGACTCCCCTCTGAGCATCGATAAGCTCGGTGATTAACCTGAGCGAGCGTAGCTCACACCCACACTGCGACAAAGGTGACGGGTATCGCTCTTTTCAAAATGGACATAAATATTTATTTTGAGTCCTTACACGTAATTTGCTTCTTCTCTTCTTGCGACATTTTCATTCCTCTGTATAAAACATCACTCGAAATAAATCATTTAAAACACCCTCGCATCAAAAAATCCAGTTCTTTTTTTTCTCAAAAAAGAACAAAGATCCATTCCCCATAAAAAAGGGAAGATGAAAATGAGGGGTCTCTTCTTTCAGGTCAGACAATGCACAATAAATACGCGTTCAAAAGACTTCAGCACAAATTAATGATCGCATTTCTCGTATTGAGTATCACCCCTCTCACCTTAATGGCTGTATTTTTTCTGCGCTCTCACAGTGCAGATCTTGAAACGCAAACAACAACCCATCTGGCCTTTCTAAGAGAAAATATAAAAGAAGAGATTATTCAATATTTCGATGATCGCAACGCAGAAGCCCGATTTTTCGCACGTTCAGAACTTGCAACCTCAAGCGGAGGGCGTTTTTATGGCTTGATTGCCGCATTTCATCTGCTTGGCGAAACAAACGAAGAAGCAAAAACAGTGGCTCGGGCTCATTATGCCGTTTCGCAAAACGAGGGCGTTCACCCTATCTCATTAAAAAAAGAGCACCTCATCGAAAGTGAACGCTACAGCTTACTGCACAAACGTTACGATTGGGGATTTAAAGAATACCTTAAAGGCTCCGATTTTTCGGACATTTTATTGGTCGATATAAAAGGGAATGTGGTCTATTCCGCAGAAAAGAACGCCTCTTTTGGGGTGAATCTATTAGAAGATAAATGGAAAAAAACAGCGTTGGGACAGGCTTTTATTCAAATTAGAGAAAAAACAACCCAAACTGGCGCAGACATAAACAAGCTACCTATTATTTTTACCGACTTCGCCCCTTCGGATAAAGGAGAAATGGAAGGTTGGTTTGCTGCTGCAATCACACAGCAAGGTTACTTACACAGCTATGCGCTTTTTAAATTACCCAATCTTCCTTTGATTAAAATGCTCCATGAAATCCCAGAAGATAATAACATCACCACCTTGCTTGTCGGGCACGACAAACTGCAACGCAATGCCCCACCCAGTCCTTCTCTTTCTCCTATTAAAAACAATGCAATAGACGATGCGTTATCGGGTAAAAGCCATCTTGGGCGCTTCATCGGATCTAATTCTGAGCGCTCATTGGGCGCTTATGCTCCCCTTTATCTAGCAGAAAAACCTTGGGCTCTCATTTTAGAACTTCCCGAAGAAGAAGCCTTTGCTCATATTTATCAACTCGAAAGGATATTTTTTATCCTGATGTTGATGGCCATTTTCTTCGTTATTTTAGCGTCTCATCTTCTTTCTAATTCCATTACAGCCCCATTATTACGCTTAACATGGGCCGCCGAGCAAGTTGCCGCAGGCGATTTAGATCAAAAAATCACAAGCACAGAAAGAAAAGATGAAATTGCTCGTTTGGCCGTCAGTTTTTCACGCATGCAGCGTTCTGTGCGAGAAAAGCTGGCGCTCATTCATGAACAAAATAAGGAGCTTGAGCAAAACATTGAAATCATTAATCAAAAAAACAATGACTTACAACAAACAGATCGAATGAAAGATGATTTTCTCGCAAGCACCTCTCACGAACTGAGGACCCCACTTCACGGGATGATTGGTCTCGCAGAAGCCTTATTAGCGGATGCAGAAGGCCATGATAAAGAAAGACAACAAGCGCAATTACAAATGATAATCAACAGCGGAGAAAGACTCTCAAATCTAATCGATGATTTGCTTGATTACCATAAAATGCGACAAGGTGAATTAGAAATTTCACCTCAAGCAGTTGATGCTGCAAATGTTATCAGACTCGTGATTGAATTATCAAGCCACCTTATTGGTGGAAAACATGTTCGTATTATCAATCAGGTTCCGATAGATCTTCCGCTCGTACGAGCCGATGAACAGCGTCTTGAACAAATTCTTTATAATTTAATGGGAAATGCCATTAAATACACAGACGAAGGCAAGGTCATTATTTCCGCCATCTTGCTTGAAAAACAACTGAGAATCCAAGTTATCGATACAGGACAAGGGATCCCGGCGGACGAATTAGAGTATATTTTTGAACCTCTTACCAACCCGAGCGGGGTTCGTTCATATCGGCAAGGAGCAAGTTTAGGGCTGTCAATCAGTCGACAACTGATTCATATCATGGGAGGCCACCTGTACATAAGCAGTCAACCCATGGTAGGAACCACATTGAGCTTCACCCTTCCCCTTGCAACAAAAGAAGACAAAGCAAAAACACGATTGGCAAATTTTGCCAATAACGCACATTTTTTAGCGCCGAAACAGTTTATTTCCCCAAGCAATGCCTTCAGCTTCCCTGAAAATCCAGCTGGGCCTTTGGTTATTGTTGTTGACGATGAACCGGTGAATCTTCAAGTATTAAGCAATTTTTTACGCCTTGAAGGATACCGAGTCAAGGCGGTAGAAAATGGAAGGCAAGCCATTGAGTCTGTCGCACTTGAAAAACCCGTTTTATTGCTTCTCGATGTCATGATGCCAGAGCTAAGCGGCTTTGAAGTATGTGCTCACTTACGAGAAAGGTACAGTCGTTCTGATCTGCCCATTATTTTGCTTTCCGCTTTAGGTCAGGTGCAAGATAAGGTCAAAGGATTTGAAGCCGGAGCCAATGATTACCTGATTAAACCCTTTAATAAATATGAAATCAGTGCCCGTATTCGCGCCTATATAGATGCCTCTTTTACCGAGCAAGAACGAGAAAAAAATCGCTCTCTTAAAATCGCAATTCAACGTCAAGAAGATGTTGAAAAACAGCAGCTAGAACTACAAAATGAACTTTTTAAACTGCTCGACAGCGCACCAGAAGCGATCATTTGCGTACAAGAAAATAACAAAATTAATTATGCAAACCAAGCGTGTACAAGCCTTTTTAAATGTAAAATGGACCAACTCATTCAACATCCATTGCATGATTTTTTAGAAACGAGCCTGCCCGCTCCTCATGAAAATCAAGAAAGCATTATCAGCGAAATAAAAATAACCCTTGAAGGGAGCAGTATTCCCCTACAAGCAAATATGTTGAACATGCCAAAAAACTCAGAATTTCATAGGATGATCCTATTTGATTCAAATATAAAAGCCACTTATCAACGTGTAGAATTGCTTGAAAATGCAGTCGATACCCTCGCCAATTACACCTTTCACGGGGACATCGAGAAATTGCAAGAATTAAAAGATCTTGGCGAGGAATTTACCCACATGGTGGATAAATTTACACACACTAAAAAAGACGAAACAGAGCAATTGCGAGAGATTTTAGTCAAGGTCATGAGCGCCACATTAAATCACTGGAAAAAAAGCACAGGCAAGACAAAATTTGATTTAGCGGAAGAAAGCGGATTATGGCGAGTCTACTTAGACAGAAGCACACTCCAAACGCGAACACTGGATAAATACCTTAATGTAAAAACAGTCCCAAAATCACCGCGCTGGCGCAGCGTAATGAGCACCATCGATTTTGTCATTACAAAGTGCCCGGAGCCAAATAACGATCTCGAAAAATTATTGATATTAAAAGAAAGACTTCAAATTTTAATTTTACGCGACCCCGTCACTGTCTAAAAAAGTGTAAAAAAAATAACAACACAATCGCATCTGAAAGTTCCAATAGAGACTCGCTGTTGACTCCCTATTGGTCGGATGTGGGGTAAAACCTCACGATCTTAAGATATCAGACCTGCTGGATTAATAGCGAGTGTCTTGATTCATCTCGTTAAATTGGTATTTTGATCTAATTTTCGACCGTTTCAAGATTGCAGAAAAATAAATGACCAATGCGTAATCGCGGCATGGATGCCGTGATAAGGCTTTTCGCGTCGGGAACGCGTTAAGCCTGTTAGCAAATTTGGCGTTGATTTTGAGGTTTGCAATCTTGTTGGTCGCGGCTGGGAGATGCAAGAGGGGTTAGCTGTTGAACTCCTAATGGACTTTTGCTCGGGTGTGGGCTGAAAGCCCACGATCTTAAGAGGTTAAGATTTCAATTCAGTCAAATTAACTCTGTGTGTCCAGATACATCG
>CAMRDW010000080.1 GCA_947041315.1 uncultured Enterovibrio sp. | reverse complement strand
TAGCGGTGCAATTTATGTTTATTAATAAAATAATTTAAATTAATAAGCAATCTAGAGGTCAACAATCTTGACCTCTTTTTTTTGGGGTATTTGGATATAAAAGGGACTTTAATTTTTTAGACCAATATACTCCTCGCCTATGAAGCTGTGTGGGTGTTAGCTATGCTCGTTCAGCCCAATCACATCGTCTCTCTATGCTCAGAGGCTTCATTCGTTTGCTGTAGGCGCGCATCTTCAAGTGTCTCGGGTATAGCACTTTTACTAAAGACTCGGTTTCTTTTCAAAATGCGTTTTCTGGCCTATTTATACCCGTCGCCTTTGAAGTTGCGTGGGTGTTGGCTTCGCTCGCTCAACCCAATCACATAGTCCATCTATGCTCAGGGGTTTCACTCACTTGCCGCCTACACGCATCTTCAATTCCTTTGGGTATAGAACGTCTAAAATACTGGCGTTTTTGTTGGCTGTGGCGTTGAGGTATATTTAAATCTTCACAATATCGACCTCATTCATTGCATGATCTTAACAGGGGCGTAAAACATGAAATAATGTTCTGCCATATTTTTGTTTATTTTTCGTACAGCGGTCTGCTTGGATAAATGACCTAGGTCAATGAACAAGGTCAAAAACCGCTTGCGGCCCTGTTTATTAACGTTGTGAGAAAGAGGGGGTTCTGGTATTATTTGGTCCCGTCTAGATTTCCAAAATCTCCTCTAAATCCAATTCTCAGGTTGAGCATGACAACGAATTATATTTTTGTTACGGGCGGGGTTGTTTCCTCCCTGGGTAAAGGGATTGCAGCGGCATCTTTAGCTGCAATTTTAGAAGCACGTGGGTTGAACGTGACCATGATGAAGCTTGATCCTTATATTAACGTGGATCCGGGCACCATGAGTCCAACTCAGCACGGTGAAGTCTTTGTAACCGAAGACGGTGCAGAAACAGATCTGGACTTAGGTCATTATGAACGGTTCATTCGAACAAAAATGACCAAGCGCAATAACTTCACATCAGGGCGTGTTTACGCTGATGTATTGCGAAAAGAGCGCCGTGGAGACTATCTTGGCGCAACCATACAAGTCATCCCTCATATAACGAATTCGATTAAAGAGCGTGTGCTTGCGGGTGGCGCGGGTTACGATGTTGTGCTTGTTGAAATCGGTGGCACGGTGGGGGACATTGAATCACTCCCATTTTTAGAAGCCATCAGGCAGTTGGCTGTTGAGCTTGGCCGAGAAAACACACTCTTTATGCATTTAACTTTGGTGCCTTATCTTGCGGCAGCGGGTGAAGTAAAAACAAAACCGACACAACATTCTGTAAAAGAATTGCTTTCTATTGGTATCCAGCCAGACATTCTTATTTGCCGTAGTGACCGTGTGATTCCGGCAAACGAGCGCGCGAAAATTGCCCTTTTTTGTAACGTACAAGAAAAAGCGGTGATTTCGATGAAAGATGTGGACTCTATCTACAAAATCCCTTCATTGATTCATTCACAAGGTTTGGATGATCTGATTTGTCAGCGTTTTGGTATTGATGCCCCTGTTGCTGATTTGTCTGAATGGGAGCAGGTTATTTATGAAGAGGCCAACCCGACAGGTGAAGTCTCTATTGGTTTGGTCGGTAAATACATCGAGCTTCCTGATGCTTATAAATCAGTGAATGAAGCATTAAAACATGCGGGATTAAAAAATCGCCTGACGGTGAAAATAAAATACGTAGATTCTCAGCATGTTGAAACCAAAGGAGAAGAAGCCTTACAAGGGCTTGATGCCATCCTTGTTCCGGGTGGTTTTGGCGACAGAGGTGTTGAAGGTAAAATTTTAGCTGCTAAATATGCGCGCGAAAACAACATTCCTTACCTTGGTATTTGTTTAGGTTTGCAAGTGGCCTTGATAGAATACGCACGCAATGTCGTGGGTATGAAAGGTGCGCATTCAACTGAATTTGATAAAAAAACCAAGTCTCCCGTTGTAGGTCTTATCACTGAGTGGGTAGACAATGACGGAAAAAGAGAAGCGCGATCTGAAAAATCGGATTTAGGCGGAACCATGCGTCTTGGAGCACAAATGTGCCACTTAGTCGATGGAACCAAGGCGCGTGAGCTTTATAAGACGGACACGGTTCATGAGCGTCATCGTCATCGCTATGAAGTCAACAACGTTTTAATTCCAAAAATTGAAAAAGCAGGTCTTGTTGTTTCAGGGTTGTCAGCAGATAAAAAGCTGGTAGAAATCATTGAAAACCCGAATCATCCTTGGTTTGTTGCTTGTCAATTCCATCCTGAATTTACGTCAACACCGCGTGATGGCCATCCTTTATTTGAAGGTTTTGTGGCAGCAGCAGATAAATACCAACGCGGTGAACTCTGATTTATCTTGGCCTGTTGGCTGAGAATGAAAGTAATTGAAGTTATAAAATTAAATATATAGAGGAAAGACAATGTCTAAGATCGTTAAAATTCATGCTCGCGAAATCATTGACTCACGTGGAAATCCAACAATCGAAGCTGAAGTTCATCTAGAAGGTGGTTTTGTAGGCATGGCTGCTGCGCCTTCTGGTGCATCGACGGGTTCACGTGAAGCACTTGAATTGCGCGATGGCGACAGCTCACGTTTTCTTGGTAAAGGTGTGTTAAAAGCGATTGCGGCTGTAAATGGTCCGATTTCAGCAGCTTTGCTTGGTCAAGATGCAACAAATCAAGCTCAAATCGATCAAGTTATGATTGATCTTGATGGAACTGAAAATAAATCTAATTTTGGTGCAAATGCGATTCTTGCCGTTTCTCTTGCTAACGCGAAAGCGGCAGCAGCAGCAAAAGGCATGCCTTTGTACGAGCACATTGCAGAGCTAAACGGCACGCCTGGCGTCTTCTCTATGCCTTTACCTATGATGAACATCATCAATGGTGGCGAGCATGCTGACAACAACGTTGATATCCAAGAATTCATGATTCAACCTGTTGGCGCGAAAACAATCAAAGAAGCTTTGCGTATTGGTGCTGAAGTGTTCCACAACTTAGCAAAAGTATTAAAATCCAAAGGCATGAGCACGGCAGTGGGTGATGAAGGTGGTTTTGCTCCTAACTTAGAGTCAAATGAAGCTGCGCTTGCTGCGATTAAAGAAGCGGTTGAATTGGCAGGGTACGAGCTAGGTAAAGACGTTACTTTGGCAATGGATTGTGCGGCTTCTGAGTTTTATAACAAAGAAACCGGCATTTATAACTTAAAAGGTGAAGGCAAAAGCTTCACTGCAGAAGAATTCAACCACTATCTTGCTGGTTTAGTTGAAAAATACCCTGCAATCGTTTCTATCGAAGATGGCCTTGATGAGTCTGATTGGTCTGGTTTCAAACACCAAACTGAACTTTTAGGTCACAAAATCCAACTTGTAGGTGACGATCTTTTCGTTACAAACACCAAGATTTTGGCGCGTGGTATCGAAGAAGGTATCACCAATTCAATCCTTATCAAGTTTAACCAAATCGGTTCATTGACTGAAACTTTAGCCGCAATCAAAATGGCAAAAGATGCAGGTTTAACGGCTGTTATTTCACATCGTTCTGGTGAAACTGAAGATGCGACCATCGCTGATCTTGCTGTAGGTACTGCTGCAGGCCAAATCAAAACGGGTTCAATGAGCCGTTCTGATCGCGTAGCGAAATACAACCAACTTATTCGTATCGAAGAAGCGTTGGGTGATCGTGCACCGTTCAATGGTCTAAAAGAAGTGAAAGGCCAAGCTTAATCGCTTCGTTTTAACTTCATTTAAGATTGAAAAAACCGTTCGCATCAGCGAACGGTTTTTTTGTGCTCTTTGGGATTGATTTTTGTCTCGCCCGAGTTGTTTGAAAAAATGTGCTAAGCAAAAAAGAGACATCAAAAAGAGGCTCTATACCCAAGACACGTGAAGATGCGTATCGCTAATTGTGGAGATCTTAAGAAGAAGTACAGATTGACTTAAAGGGTGCGCTTTGCTTTGGCAGCCTCGGGTAATTCTCCACGCACACCAAGGGCACGTTCAATAAAATGATTTTTTATTCCTGGAAGGTGGCCTGCGGCCATCAAACCGAAACCTCTGATGAGCTTTTTGGCTGGGTTTTCGCCTGAAAATAAATCCCGAAAACCTTGCATGGCCGTGATCATTTTCGCCGCTTCCGTTTTTCTCCAACGTTCAAAAATACGTAAGTTGGCTTTTGTTCCAATGTCTTTTCTTTCGTGATGTAAACGGATCAATTCTTGGGCGAGCGTTGCGGCATCGAGTAATCCTAAATTAACGCCTTGTCCTGCGAGTGGATGCACTGTGTGAGCAGCATCTCCAATGAGGGCGACGCGCTCCACTGCAAAATCTCGCGCATAGCGCATTTTTAAAGGGAATATTTCTCGTTCACTTTCAAGGGAACACAGCCCTAATCTTGCATCAAAGGCTGCGGTTAACGCTTTATTAAATTGAAAAGGCTCAAGTTCTTTTCTTTTTTTTGCCATCTCAGGAGGCTGTGACCAAACAATGGAAGACAGATGCGAGTCTGACAAGGGTAAAAAGGCCAAGGGGCCTTCTGGGGTGAAAATTTGTCTTGCGGTATGTTGATGTGCAAGAGCGGTGCGAACATTTGCAATCAGGGCAGTGTGGCCATAATCCCACTGGGTTAGGGGGATGGAAACTTGCTTTCTTACCCAAGAATGGGCGCCGTCAGCGCCAACAACCAGCTTGGTGCTGACGCAGTTTCCCGATTTTAACGTGAGCCAAGCTTCTGTTTCACCAAACATTAAATGAGTGCAGCTATCAGGACAAAAAAACGTGACGTTAGTTTGTTTTTTGACCTTGTCAAGCAAAGCCTGATGGATCACTTTATTTTCAACGATGTAACCTAAGTTTTCTTCTCCTAAGTCCATAGCATCAAAATGGATGTGAGCAAAACTGTCTTGCTCCCACACTGTCATTTTTTGAAAGGCGCTTTTGTTTTTTGAACGGATGTCTTCCCAAGCATGCACGCTTTTTAAAATGTTTTCACTGGCATGGTTTAATGCGCAGACACGCAAAGAGGGGGTATCGTTGATGGATAAATCAGGGGTTTGCGCTTCGATGATGGCGATGCGAAGTGGGCTTTTTTTTAGGAGTGCAGCAAGGGTTAAACCGACCATTCCCCCTCCGATGATTGCAATGTCTACATTGGTTACTTTCATAGTCCTTTGAACCTGCCTGTTGCACGTTTAAGAAAGGGATCACGCATTGTTTTAGGACAAACAGACATGCCGATAAGCCCCATATTTCGAAAAAAAGTCAGTAAAGGTGATGCATTAGAAAATCCATACACAAGCTGGGAGATCATACAGACGGTTGCGTTTCTGTCTGGCTCTCTTTGTTTTCGATAAGCCTGAAGGCGAACCATTTCTCCGATATCAAATTTGTTTTCGTATGAATGTGCAATGTTTTGAGCCAATGTCATTACGTCACGAAGAGCCAAATTAAAACCTTGTCCTGCAATGGGGTGCAAGGTTTGTGCTGCATTTCCTACCACGGCAAAACGGTGGCTTATCAATTGTGCGCTTTGTCGAAGGCATAAAGGGTAAAGCGCTCTTTTTCCTGTCTGGAGGATTTTCCCTAAACGCCAGCCGAATTCTTTTTGGAGTGCGTCTATAAATCCAGCGTCATCTAAGGACTCGATTTTTGTTGCCTGGGAAGGTGTCATGCACCAAACAACGGAAGAGCGATTTTGAGACAAAGGCAAAAAGGCAAGAGGGCCTTGCTCTGTGAAACGTTCAAATGCTTGGTTTTGATGTGGCTTGGATGTGGTGATGTTCGCAATAATGGCGCTCTGATGAAAGTCATGCTCTACTCGTGGGATCTTTAAAAGTGCGCAGCAAGAAGAGCGTCCACCATCGGCGGCCACAAGCAACTTTGTTTTTATCGTTTGGCCTGTATTGAGGGTCAAGGTGGTTTCTTGAATTTCGCGGTGAATTTCTGTTATCAAGGCGGGGCGAAATAAAGAAATATTTTTAGCCTTGTTGATGGTTTCTAGGTAAATCTGCTCCGCTTTAGACAGGGCAATGACGCCCCCTAAAAACGGAAGATTTTCCGTGCTGGCTTGGATGTTGGTAAAGCCCCAATGGCCTTTATCAGAGACATGTATTTTTGTGATGGGGGTTGAATGCGGAGAAAGGGCTTCCCAGAGTCCGATTTTGTTTAATAATAAACAGCTCCCAAAGGCGAGAGCGATGCTGTGGGTGTCGTCTTCGGGCTGTTTTTTTTCGGGCGCTGCCGATTCGATGAGCGCGATTTTTAAGCCTGAATGAGTCAAGTGTTCAAGAGCCAATGCGAGGGTTGCCCCAGACATTGCCGCGCCAGCGATGACAAGATCAAACGCGAGAGCAGAAGAGGAAGTCGCGTTCATTTTGTCTTTTTCTCCGATTCATTTTTTTATCAGTGAAGCGTGTATGGGTTGTTTTCGTTTTCTAGATTATCAAAATTCATTGCAAGATAAAGGGACATGGCACAAATACGGACGTGTTCTTTGATGTCGATTAAAAACTTCAGTTGCTCTTCCATGCTTTCTTCTTCATCAATGCCAAGCTGGGCGATTTCTGCCAAATCAGAAATTATTTCTCGCGTTTGTGTTGATATTTTTTTTGAGTCCAGTCCCATAAGACCAATCCCACTGATAAACGCGTTTGTCCAATCAGAGAGGGCTTGTGCTTTTTCAATCAATTCGCTTTCTTGAGCGGGCATGAGCAATTCAAAATTCATTTCGGTGCTTGAAAGTTGGGTTTTTGCAAGGTTTAAACAAATTTCTGCGTATTCTTTTGAACGCAAAGGCCAAGGGGCGCCGTCGTTTGTGTAATCATAAAGAAATTGAGGCCATGTGCTTTGTTCCATTTTTAGTCCTCCGCACAGCATTCCAGATAAAAAACCTTGTATTTCAGAAGGGGTAACTGCAAGGTTATCAGAGTGAAAGGCGCTCGAAATTTTATTGTAATCTGGTAAAATTGTTTTGGTCACTTGAAGTTACCTTGAATACCGTGAGTTTTAACCACCATGTTAACACTTCACATTAAATCTCAGAATACTTGAAGAAGATAAAAACCGTTGTACTTTCATTAAATGAAAGCTGAATTTTGCAAATTGCTCTGATTTTCATCGCATTGAAGATATTTTATGCTTTTTGTGTCTGAAAAAGTAAGACAAAATAAGATAAACTTGCAGTTTAATCTTTCATTTTTTATAGTCTGTCTCCGTTACGTTAGGAGCGATAGTGTGCTTTGAAGGGAGCTGCAAAAAATTATGACTACGCAGGCTGTTGAAATTCAAATTCTAGGCAAAGTAATGCGAGTTAATTGTCCACCAGGCCAAGATCAAGCATTGATAGACGCTGCAAATGATTTTAATCATCGATTGCATGAATTATCTGATCGCACTAAAGTAACGAATATAGAAAGACTTTTAACTATTGCCGCCTTGAATGTTTGCCATGAGTTGAATGAAGAAAAGCAAAATAACGCAGATAAAAATACACAAGTCCAACAGCGAGTTTTGTTTTTGCAAGAAATGCTTGATGAGGCCTTGCTAAAAGAAAGCGTGCCTTTAAAGAAAAAAGTGTAATACCCTATTTCCCTGGAGTGCGCGTCAGTCGATCCGCGTCCCTGAGCCGATAAGCATAAATTAGGGGAAGTTATTTGAGTCTATTGAGCAAGCTCGGCTCGTACCGAGAAGCCTGCGGAGTCATTCACTTTCCCGCCTTGAACCGCTGGGTTCAAGGGCAAAAGATCAACAACGGCACTCTGGGGGTCCTCTTTTTTTCATTTCATATATTCTACGTTAAAACCCATGCATTTATTTTCAGGGATCCTACGCGAAACACTGCGAAAGCAAATGCAAGCCAAAAGAAAAGCCTTGAGCCTCTGTGAGCAAAAAAGAGCAGCAAAAAAGGTTTTAGCGCGTTTTAGTGAGTCTCAATCTGTAAAAAATGCACAGTCCATTGCCCTTTATCTGTCTTTTCATGGTGAGTTAGAAACAGACTCTTTCATCGAATATTGCTGGGCACAAAAAAAAACCGTCTATCTTCCTGTTATTCATCCTCTTTGCAAAGGCCATTTGTTGTTTTTAAAGTACGATTCAGACTCGCCATTGGTCAAAAATCAATTTGGTATTTTTGAGCCTAAATTGGATATTCGATTCGTTTTGCCCACTTCAAAAATAGATTTAATTTGCACTCCACTGGTCGCTTTTGATGCGCTCGGGCAGCGCTTAGGGATGGGGGGAGGGTATTATGACCGAACTTTATCCCCCCTTTTGTTTAAACATTTTTACAATGAACCCGTGCCTCGAACTCTGGGTTTAGCCCATGATTGCCAGCAGCTTCCTTTTTTATTAGAGACTCAAGCATGGGATGTGCCTCTTTGTGAAATATTGACCCCTTCAAAGCAATGGGTTTGGTTTGATTGATTTTTACTGAATTGTCATCATTGCATCGCTCAAAAGGAGAAAGTAGGTATACTTTGCTCTTCTTTTCTTTTAGTGCAAGAGATAGCCATGACTCAAGATGAAATGAAAAAAGCAGCAGGAAAGGCTGCATTAGAATATGTTTCAAAAAACAGCATTGTAGGCGTGGGAACAGGTTCAACAGTCAATCATTTTATTGATGCACTTGAAAGCGTGAAAGACACGATTAAAGGGGTGGTTTCAAGCTCAACAGCCTCTACCTTACGCCTTGAAAAACTGGGTATTCGCGTTTTTGAAGCCAATGAAGTGGCTTCCCTTGATATTTACGTTGATGGGGCAGATGAAATCAATGCCAATAAAGAAATGATCAAAGGAGGTGGGGCTGCTTTAACTCGTGAAAAGGTGGTGGCTGCCATTTCGAAAAAATTTATATGTATTATTGACGATTCTAAAAAAGTGGATGTATTAGGTCAATTTCCATTGCCTGTTGAAGTGATCCCGATGGCGCGCTCTTTTGTTGCTCGAGAATTGGTCAAGCTTGGAGGCGATCCATGCTATCGGGAAGGGTGCATTACGGACAATGGAAACGTTATTTTGGATGTTCATAATTTAAAAATTATCGATCCTAAAAGTCTTGAAGATCAAATCAATGCCATTGTGGGTGTGGTGACGGTCGGCCTTTTTGCGCATCGCCCTGCGGATATAGTCTTACAAGGCAGTCCTCATGGGGTTTTAAAAAGTTAAATAAAAAGTGCCCTTCTTTATACCCAAGGTCATTGAAGACGTGCGCCTACACACAAGCTCAAGTGTCTTGGGTATTAAAAAATAAAAGGAAAAATGAATGCACCCTACAGAAATGACGTTTTTTGAATGTTTTGAGTCCGATATTTTGTCGGGAAAAAAAACGATCACAATTCGAGATGAAACAGAAAAAGATTATGTCGAAAATTCAATTGTTCAAGTCTCGACTTATGAAACGGGGCGTTGGTTTTGCTCTTTGCTCATAAAAGAAGTTCGGCCTCTTTCTTTTTCACACTTGTCTGAATTTCATGCGAAAC
This sequence comes from uncultured Enterovibrio sp., assembly GCA_947041315.1. Classification (GTDB taxonomy): domain Bacteria; phylum Pseudomonadota; class Gammaproteobacteria; order Enterobacterales; family Vibrionaceae; genus Enterovibrio. The sequence goes on along the minus strand of CAMRDW010000080.1, from coordinate 5,709 downwards.
AAGAAAACATGACACTGCCTGAGTTAAAAAAAATAATCCGTGAAATATATCCTCAAGCGGATGAATTATTTGTGATCACATACCAGTTGCATTCCAAGTAAATCTTTTGATACTCCTCCCTTTTGAAGCTGCGTGGGTGCTGGCTACACTTCGCAGCGCCCCACCACACAGCCAGGTTCAAAACTTCACTCGCTTGGCGCAAGCGCGCATCTTCCATTCCTTTGGGTATAAGCTCTTCCATTTTTTTTATCTTCTCAGCAGAGGCGCTCATTCAACTTGTGTTCGCAATTTTGCCTGTACAGAAGAGCTGTCCCCTTTTTTAAGAGGATAAAAAAGTGCGTCCCATAACTGAAAAAGCGCTTTGCGTTTTTTTACTTTTTTATCCTGAGAAGAAAAGAGCAGAGTCACAGTGAGACGCTTGTTTTTTAACTTTAATAGTGTCAGTCTCTTTTTGATTTAAAAGGCAATGCTTTCGTTTATTGGGTTCATTTTTGAAGGGGAAATACATGCCAGATGTCTCGTTAAAAAAAGATAAAATCAAAATTTTACTGCTTGAAGGGCTTCACACTTCTGCATTAGAAATATTCAAAAATGCAGGTTACAGCAACATTGAATACCATAAAGGGGCTTTATCTGGAGAGGCTTTAGAAAAGGCCATTTCTGATGTGCATTTTGTCGGGATCCGTTCTTGCACACAATTAAGTGACGCTGTATTTGAAAAAGCCAATAAATTGATTGCGGTAGGTTGTTTTTGTATTGGTACGAATCAAGTGGATCTTACGGCGGCGGCCAAAAGAGGGATCCCTGTATTTAACGCGCCTTTTTCTAATACTCGCAGTGTCGCTGAGCTTGTTCTTGCACAATTGATTTTGTTGCTGCGTGGTGTGCCTGCAAAAAATGCAATGGCGCATCGAGGCGAATGGATGAAATCAGCGGATCACTCTTTTGAAGCAAGAGGAAAAAAACTGGGCATCATAGGCTATGGGCATATTGGAACGCAATTGGGGATCCTTGCTGAAAACTTGGGTATGCAAGTGTCTTTTTATGATATTGAAAATAAGTTATCGCTAGGGAATGCTCAGCAAGTCCATTCTCTTCTTGAATTACTCAATAAATCGGATGTTATTTCATTGCATGTGCCCGAAACCCTTGCGACCAAAAGCATGATGAACGCAGAGGCTTTTTCTTATATGAAACCAGGGGCTATTTTCATTAACGCCTCGCGTGGAACGGTTGTAGACATTGACGCCCTTTGTCATGCTCTAGAAAGTGGGGCGCTTCGAGGGGCGGCTGTGGATGTTTTCCCCCAAGAGCCGAAGACGAACAAAGATGCATTTCACTCTCCTTTAATGGCCTTTGATAATGTGATATTAACGCCGCATATTGGCGGTTCGACCCAAGAAGCCCAAGAAAATATTGGCATTGAGGTTGCGGGTAAACTGGTTAAATATTCGGATAACGGCTCAACCTTGTCCTCTGTTAATTTTCCAGAAGTTTCTTTGCCTTTGCATATTGGAGCTTCGCGTTTATTGCATATTCATGAAAATAAGCCCGGCATATTAACCAAGATCAACACGATTTTTGCTCAAGAAGAGATCAACATTGCTGCGCAATATCTTCAAACGAATGCAGACTGTGGTTATGTGGTCATTGATGTCGAAACAAAGGATTCTGCAAAAGCACTGAATAAGCTAAAAGCCATTGATGGCACATTGCGTGCAAGAATTTTGCATTAAAATGCACTTTCCTTTTTCTGATATTACCCCTTGTTTTTTCTTTTTTGAGCGCTTTTGCTGACGGGGGCTTTTTTGAATCCAGTTTATTGCCTATTTTGCTTCATTTTTGGAAGCAACATTCAGGGCATATTGCTCAGAGAGCGTCTTTGTTAGCACAAGGCAGGTATACAAAAAAGGCATTTTCATTAAAATAAAACACATGACCTATAAGTTGCATTGAGAAACGAGCTAGCGCGAGACATGTGATTTTTGATATACCCAAAGTCATTGCCGTTGTTTGCCTGCGCCAAGCGAGTGAAGCCCCTGAGCATAGATGAACTCTGTGATTAGGTAGCCAACACCCACGCAGCTTCAAAGGCGACGGGTACCCTAAATCGATTTTACTCATCTTGTCGGCATCTCTTAATCTGATGCATAAATTATTTTTTTATTTTTCTGGAGATCTTTCGTGTCTGAAATCAGCCAACTGTCCCCCTCTGCTGTCTGGGAATTTTTTGATAAAATTTGCGCCATTCCTCATCCATCCAAGCACGAGCAACAGCTTGCCCAATACATTGTTGATTGGGCTACCGATGAGAAATTATCAGTACGCTGTGATGATGTCGGCAATATCATCATAAAAAAAACCGCGACGCCTGGAATGGAAAACCGTAAAGGGGTTGTTTTACAGGCGCACGTTGACATGGTTCCGCAAAAAAATGAAGACACGGAACATGATTTTCTAAAAGACCCTATTCAACCTTTTATTGATGGCGAATGGGTGACCGCCAAAGGCACCACCCTTGGGGCTGATAATGGAATGGGGATGGCCGCTTGTCTTGCTGTGCTCGCGTCAAATGAGATAGAACACGGCCCCCTTGAAGTGCTTTTAACCCTTGATGAAGAAGCCGGAATGACAGGCGCATTTGGATTGAAAGCCGGTATTCTTGAAGGCGAGATCCTTTTAAATACCGATTCAGAGCAAGAAGGTGAAGTCTATATGGGCTGTGCTGGAGGCGCAGATGCGTCCATTTCGTTTTCGCTTGAACGAGACGCGTTGACTGAGGGCTATGTCGGAAAAACCCTGGCCATTAAAGGCTTAAAAGGAGGTCACTCTGGATGTGATATTCATACAGGACGTGCTAACGCGAATAAGCTTTTAGGGCGTTTTTTAGCAGGACATGCCAATGAATTGGGCCTTCGCATCGTCAATGTTCGAGGAGGCACTCTTCGAAATGCTATTCCGCGTGAAGCCTTTGCTGATATCGCCATACCCCATGAAAATATCGACCGTTTGTGCGCATTATTTGAGTATTACCAAAGCGTATTAAAAGAAGAGTTGCAAGCCATTGAAACGGATCTTACTTTGTCTGTTTTACCTTATGATATGCCGCTTCTTGCGATTAAAGCTGAAATACAAAAACGCATTGTGGCCACAATGAATGCCTGTCCTCACGGTGTGATCCGTATGAGTGATGATATTGAAGGGGTTGTTGAAACATCTTTAAATCTTGGCGTTATCAGCACAGAAGAAAACAGCATGACCTTTCTTTGCCTTATTCGCTCGCTTACGGATACGGCGCGAGAATATGTAGAAAGCATGCTGCAATCTCTTGCTGAGCTTGCGTCCGCGAAAATTGTGTTCTCAGGGGTTTATCCGGGCTGGAAACCTAACCCTGACTCACAAATTATGCATATTTTCAGAAGCACTTATGAAAGCATCTATGGACGTATTCCTAAAATAATGGTGATCCATGCGGGTTTAGAATGTGGTTTATTTAAAGAGCCTTATCCAAATATGGACATGATATCTTTTGGACCCACGATTCAATTCCCACATTCTCCTGATGAGAAAGTCAATATTGCCACTGTGGCTTTATTTTGGGAACAAATGACGGCCCTTTTAAAAGCCATCCCGCTTAAAGGTGAAGGGGATAAAAGCGAGGATGACGAGAATCACATCGCGTCCTGAAATTATATATATACCCAAGACACGTGAAGATGCGTGTAGGCAGCAAACGAGTGAAGGCCTTGAGCATAGATGGGCTATGTGATTGGCCTGAATGAGAGCAGCCAGCACCCACGCAGCTTCAAATGCGACGGGTATATTTGAATGAAATAAAAAAGCGGCCAATGGCCGCTTTTTTATTTCATTCAAAATGATCAAATATTTATTGGTATCATTGCTCTAAAGCAAAAATAACTTCCACTTGATCCGATATCGTAATTTCGTTATCAAGGTAGCTTTGCTCAATGTTGTTGGAGTCTTGTGCCATTCGCATTAACAAAGGACGGACTGCCGAAGCTTCTACATAATTGATTTGCCAAACGTTAGCAACTTCTACATTAAAGCCTTTTGCCAAAGAGTTTGCTTTTGCTTTTGCATTTTCAATGGCCGCCATTCTTGCATCTTCTTTTAATTTCTTTTGCTGACTTGAAGAAAATTCGATTCTATTGACTTGATTTAAGCCATCGGTGAGCGCGCCATCTAACACTGAATTGAGGTTACTAAGATGCCGAACAATGATCGTGATATTCCGATTTGCACGGTAACCTGTCAATTTTGGAGGTGAATTTTTTTCGTATGTGTATTGAGGTTGTAAAGATAAATTTGCACTTTCTATATCTTGGCGTTGAATGCCTAATTTTTCTAAACGTTTAAACAAGGCACTGATTGCGGTATCTGATGTGTTTTTTGCTTCTTGTGCTGTTGAGCGTGTTAGATTAATTCCGACATTGATACTTGCGATATCGGGTGTTGTTCTGATTTCTCCTATTCCTACCGTTTTTAAATGAGGAAATGACGGTTCACTCGAAAAGACGGTGGGCGATATTACATAGCTTGTGCAAATGAGGGCGGCTAATAAATACTTTTTCATGATATTTCCTGTTGTTTAAAGAAGATGGATCTTGAGTCGGTGGTTTTAAATAAATTGTTTTTTCAAACAATTAAAATAAGTGAACAGGCATTGCTTCTAATTAAGATCTTTCAAGTTGTTGAATTTATTTGGAAAATTATGTTTAAATAAAAGTAATCAGAGGTTTGTGTGAATAAATAAATTCAAAAAGATCTGACGTTATAGATAATAGTAGAGAAAAACGGTGACTCATAAAAGAAGGAATATTGATTCTTGTGAAATTAACTTATTGTTTATATGCACGAAATATTTTTTTCTTTTTTTTTACTCTTCTTCAATTGAAAGATTGAAGTGCTGGTGTGAGGGGGGTGAATGTGGGAACATGACGGAGTCTTTACCCAACACCCATCTCGTTTGAAAGGTGACGGGTATTTTATCCTCACTTTGATTTGCTCGTGCGAGGTCTTGTGTATAAATGATGAAGAGGGATCTGGATGCGAGTGTTGACACTGATGTTATGCGTTTTGTTAGGCTGGCTTCAATATCATTTATGGTGGGGAAAAAATGGAATAACAGATTATTTTGATGCAAAAACACTGGCTGAATCTGTGTTGAATGCCAATGAAAAACTGCAGCAACGTAACTTACTCATGTATGCAGAGCTTGAAGATTTAAAAGAAGGGCGCGAAGCCGTTGAAGAACGTGCTCGTCATGAGCTTGGCATGATTAAATCCAATGAAACTTTTTTCCGCATTATTAATGAACAGTGACGACAAATAAAAAAATGAAATGTGTTTTATGGCGTCCTTACAGGATTGAATAAGTTGATATACCCGTCGCTTTTGAAGTTACGGGGGTGTTGGCTAGGCTCGCTGCGCTCAATCACAGCGTCCATCTATGTTCAGGGGCTTCATTCGCAGGCGCGCATTGTCAATTATTTTGGGTATAGGGTGTTTTAAGAGGGCGTTTGGGATCCGTGACGTCACGTTAAGACGCAACGAAATATCGATTCATTCCTGCAGGCTTTGTGCTTGTTCAACGCCATAACCGAGTGTACCTATACCCAAGGTATGTGACGATGCAACCCGGCGCGCCATGTGCCAATTTTATGGCAAAGTTCATGTGTAGCGTTCATG
>CAMRDW010000079.1 GCA_947041315.1 uncultured Enterovibrio sp. | reverse complement strand
CACGCTTTCCGCTGCCTTTCGGGGAACTCAACAAAATGGCGTGATGCAAACGCCCTTCTTTTAACAAGGTTTGCCATTGATCCCCTATTTTTTCATGCCAGGGATAAAGTTCATTTTGCATGCGCAAGCCATGTTTCTAAAGCCTGTTGGATCTCCCCTGAAACCTGCTCAAGGGAGGCGGATGCATCAATGATCTTGACCGTTTCATCCGCATGGGCCAACTCAAGATACCGCGCGCGCGCACGTTCAAAAAAATCCAGCTGCATTTCTTCTATGCGATCTAAAGCGCCGCGCGCACGGGCGCGCGCAAGGCCCAATGCCGGATCGATGTCCATGTACAAGGTGAGATCCGGACGAAAATCGCCCAATACGGTTTGACGTAAATTGTGCATCAGATCCTGATCAAAACCACGCCCTCCCCCTTGATAGGCTTGAGAAGACATATCGTGCCTGTCGCCTACAACAAAAGCCCCCCGAGCCAAAGCCGGCTTGATAACGTGATCAACCAGTTGAATTCTCGCAGCGTAAAGCAATAAAAGCTCCGCCATGTTACTCAAAGGCTCATCGGGATGGGCTTCTTTCACTAAGCGGCGCATTTGCTCAGCCAAAGGGGTCCCTCCTGGCTCGCGCGTGGTTTCAATGTCAGCAATCCCCTTGGCGTTCAAGGTTTCAATCACTTTGTGAATCGCGGTTGTTTTACCCGCCCCTTCAAGGCCTTCTACAACTATAAATTTTCCGTATTTCATTTTATTTTAACGTCGTCAAATAATGTCTCACGGCGCGGTTATGCTCCGCAAGTGTGATTGAAAATTGATGTCCACCTAAGCCGTTCGCGACAAAATAGTAATAAGGTGTCTTCGTCGGGCTTGCCGCGGCGAAAAGAGACGCTTCGCTCGGCATTGCGATGGGACTCGGAGGTAAACCATAAATCATGTAGGTGTTATAAGGCGTCATGGTTCTTAAGTCTTTTTTCCGGATCCGTCCTTTATAAGCGTCACCCATGCCATAAATCACGGTAGGGTCTGTTTGTAAACGCATTCCTTTTAGCAAACGATTCACAAACACAGACGCCACTTTTCCACGCTCTCCAGCAAGGGCCGTTTCTTTTTCTATGATGGAGGCCAAAATTAAAAGATCGTACTTAGACTTTATCGGGATACGTAGATCTCGGGCTTCCCATGCTGTATCCAAGGTCGATTTTAACTGCGCATTGGCACGCTCTAAAATGGAAATATCGGTTTCACCAGAAACATAATAATAGGTTTCAGGAAGAAACAAACCATCCAAATGTTTCTCTTTGATCGCAAGCGCTGAAGCTATCTGCGCATCTGTCATTTTGTCGAGGGTTTGCTTCAAATAGCGCTCTTCTCGCATTTGCTCACGCCATTCAGAAAAGCGTGTCCCTTCAATAAAGGTAAGAGAAAATTGATGCTCCCTGCCGGAGCCGATTAAAACAAATAAACGTTTCAAGCTCATGTTGGGTTGAACTTGATAAGTACCTGCTTTGATATTGGACAGGTTTGAATCGAATTTTACCGCCCAACGCGCCCAAGTAGAATATGGAATGTATCCTTTCGCCACTAATCGGCGAACAAAAAGATGATAATGGGTCCCTTCAGGCACAACAACGAACTCGCCCTTGGGCACATTTACTTTCGTAAGAAGAAATTGGTCAATTCCCGTGGAAACCCAATAAAAAAGGCTCGAAGCCAAACAAACAAAAGAAAAGAGAATAATTGCGAGTATTTTTTTCATGCATCCAGCCTTAAACTTAAATCCTTACACGCCTCAAAAGTATGAAATATCTTTGTTCCAATGCTCTTTACCGGCACCAGTTTAAAAATGGCGTTGGTCATAAACATTTCATCCGCATCCCATAATATATGCGGAAAAGCTGAAATAATTTCAACCTCATACTCTTTTTTGGCACACTGAATAACGCGTTGCCTCATGGTTCCTGCTACACCCGAAAAGTCAATGACAGGTGTAAATAATCGCTGGCCTTTTCGCCAAAATATATTGGATGTGGACGCTTCAACCAATTTCCCATAAAAATCACACGCCACACCGTCATCCAATTGAGCCGCTTCAATTTCAGACTTAAAAAAAACCTGCTCCAAACGATTCAAATGCTTAATTCCTCCCAAAGAAGACAAGCCCAATCGCCTTTCAAGCAGCATCAAATCAACCCCTTTTTCTTGCCAATCATCATAATATTCAGGGTATGCGTGTGTTGAAATGATCACGTTGGGCTCTTTGCAACCAGAAGGACTGTACCCTCGTTCGCCTGAGCCTCTCGTTAGCATCACCTTCATCACGCTTTTAGGGAACAATGCTTGAGACTGCGCCACTTGATCTACCCATAAAGGAAGAACAGACCAATCAATCCCTTTAATTTTTAAAGTATTTGCATTTCTTTTCAATCTTGAAAAATGATGAGGCCAAGCCTCAACAATTCCCTTATGCAATAACATTGTGGTAAAACATCCATCACCATATTGAAAAGCACGATCCGTGATCAATAAAGTGTCATTCGGGTATCCATTAATAAAGATCATCCGTCCATTCCTAAGATAAAAAAAACGGCTCGATAAAAATTACCAAGCCGTTTAAATGTCTTCCATTCATTCCCATATGAATATGTCTCACAAATCAATCAATCCATTCGAAGAAAAGGCCGTACCCGTTTTTTATTCAAGGGCACTGACCTGTCTCTTTTGACAATGCAGGCATCTTGCCTGCATCATCAACTGCATTGCATAACCCGGTCGCCTTTGAACCTGTGGATATCTGCGAGGGTTAAAGGCCCAATCACAGAGTCCATCGATGCTCTGGGGCTTCATTCACTTGCCGCAGGCGCGTGGTGTCAAGCGTCTTGGGTCTATATTATATTTTTTTGAAAATCAAAGAGCCGTTGGTTCCACCAAATCCAAATGAATTACAAAGTGCGTATTCCATTTTAATTTGACGCGCTTCATGAGGCACATAATCAAGGGTGCACTCTTCATCTGGATTATCTAAATTGATGGTCGGAGCAATCGCTTGATCGTAAAGAGACATCGCAGTAATAATGGATTCCACCGATCCCGCAGCCCCAAGCAAATGTCCAATCATGGATTTCGTAGAGGAGACCATGGTGGTCTTCGCCGCATCCCCAAAGGCCATACGAATACCATGGGTTTCTGCGCGATCGCCTGCAAATGTCGACGTGCCGTGCGCATTAATGTACCCGATGTCTTGCGGTGAAATTTTTGCATCCCGGATGGCCGCTTGCATAGCCAAAGCGCCACCGGATCCGTCTGGCGTCGGAGACGTCATATGGTACGCATCGCCACTCATACCAAAGCCGACCAATTCGCAATAGATTTTGGCACCACGGGCTTTGGCATGTTCATATTCTTCAAGGACCATGACGCCTGCGCCATCCCCTAAAACAAAGCCATCACGATCTCGGTCCCAAGGACGAGAAGCGGCTTGTGGATTGTCATTACGTGAAGAAAGGGCTTTGGCTGAAGCAAACCCTCCCATGCCTAATTCGGTTGAAGCTTTTTCTGCCCCCCCTGCCAGCATCGCGTCTGCATCCCCATAGACTATCATACGAGCCGCATGGCCTATATTATGCAAACCCGTTGTACAGGCTGTAGAAATTGCGATATTGGGTCCACGCAAACCATAGCGAATGGAAACATGGCCTGCAATCATATTCACAATGGTAGAAGGCACAAAGAAAGGACTTATTTTGCGAGCCCCTTTTTCAAGATACAAACGGTGATTGACTTCAATCAATCCCAAACCACCAATCCCTGAACCTATCGCAACACCGATCCTTTGGGCGTTCTCTTCGGTAATTTCAAGGCCAGAATCCTTCATTGCTTGAATGCTTGCCGCAATGCCGTATTGGATAAAAACATCCATTTTACGTGCATCCTTTTTCGACATGTAATCTTCACAATTGAAATCAGTGACCATGCCCGCAAACGTCGTAGAAAATCCAGTTGTATCAAAATGTTCGATAGTCTGGATACCGCTTCGACCCGAAAGCAACGCCTTCCAAGATGATTCAACAGTGTTACCTACAGGCGTTAACATGCCCATGCCAGTGACCACAACGCGACGCTTAGACACGACGAAATACTCCATGGAAAAATAAAAATGAAATGTTCTTGCTTTATAAACAACTCAGGCGGTCAAAAGACCGCCTGATAAAATTAAAAACAACTTACGCTGAAGCGCCAACCACATAATCAATCGCAGCTTGCACTGTTGTGATTTTCTCAGCTTCTTCGTCAGGAATTTCAGTATCAAATTCCTCTTCTAAAGCCATCACCAATTCAACTGTATCCAATGAATCAGCGCCGAGGTCATCAACAAAAGAAGATTCATTTTTAACTTCAGATTCTTCTACGCCCAATTGCTCAACAATGATTTTTCTTACGCGTTCTTCAATATTGCTCATTTTAATACTCGTCCTTACAGATCTTACAGATTCAACAATTGCAGTAGTTTATTCAATACCAGCAAAGTTGCAATACTCTTTATGCGGCTTAAACCAAGAATGTGATTTTAAACACCCAGATTTTGACCTGTGTCATTTAGGATTGCAACCCCCATTTTCATATCATGTACATGCCGCCATTGACATGCAACGTCTCACCCGTGATGTAGGCCGCATCTTTTGAAACTAAAAAAGCCACTGTTGCAGCGATTTCACACGGTTCGCCAAGGCGTCCAACAGGCACTTGACTTAAGGTCGCGGCACGTTGCTCGTCAGTGAGGCTTTTGGTCATGTCCGTTTCAATAAACCCCGGCGCCACGGTATTGACCGTGATCCCTCTTGAGGCCACTTCACGCGCCAAAGATTTAGTGAACCCAAGTACACCGGCTTTCGCTGCCGCATAATTGACTTGTCCTGCGTTCCCCATGCTCCCCACCACAGAGCCCACATTCACAATGCGGCCGTGGCGTTTTTTCATCATGTCGCGCAAAACGGCCTTTGACATACGAAAAATCGACGTTAAATTGGTTTCTAAAATGTCTTGCCATTCATCTTCTTTCATGCGCATTAATAGGTTGTCTCGCGTAATACCCGCGTTGTTTACCAAAATATCAATGCCACCCCACTGCGCTTTTATCGCGCTCAATAGGGTCTCGATAGACTCACTTGAGGCCACATTCAGCACGCATCCTTTGCCGTTTTCTCCCAAATATTCACTGATGCTCGACGCGCCCGCTTCGGTGGTGGCCGTGCCGATGACCGTCGCCCCATCCGCCATCAAACGTTCAGCAATGGCGCGCCCAATGCCGCGTGTTGCCCCTGTTACAAGTGCAACTTTGCCCTTTAAATTCATGAAATGTCCTCGTTATAGATCCGAATGAGTCCGTGCGGATGTCAATGTCTTGGCTAAATCCTCCGCCGCTTCTAAAGAAGCAGAAGAATGCACCGCCAAAGCGTTCAAACGACGATCGATGCGTTTTGCAAGGCCCGTTAAAACACTTCCAGGCCCCATCTCCAATACAAGCTCAACACCATTTTCAACCATTTTTTCAACACTTTGCGTCCAAAGAACCGGATTATAAAGCTGTTTTACAAGGGCTTTTTTGATCATGTCAGGACACACTTCCATTTCAACATTTGCGTTGTTAATCACAGGACGTGTCGGCGCTGAAAAAACGATGTTTTCCAATGCCAAAGCCAGTTTTTCAGCCGCACTTTGCATTAAAGCGCAATGAGATGGCACTGAAACAGGAAGAGGGAGCGCACGTTTAGCGCCTGCGGCTTTACAAAGAAGGTTCGCACGTTCAACCGCTGCTTTATTTCCCGCAATCACCACTTGGCCTGGAGAATTGAAATTAACAGGGGCAACAACCTCCCCTTGTGCGGCAGCCTCACAAGCCTGTGCAATGGCCTCATTGTCCAATCCAATGACAGCAGACATGGCGCCCACACCCGAAGGCACCGCTTCTTGCATCAACTCTCCGCGTAATTGAACCAATTTCACCGCATCTTTAAAGTCGATGACGCCAGCACAAACGAGGGCGGAATATTCTCCTAAGCTGTGTCCTGCCAAGATGCAGGGCATTTCGTTTCCCTGCTCTTGCCAAACGCGCCAAACCGCAACAGACGCGGTCAGTAACGCGGGTTGGGTTTTGTGGGTTTGATTCAGGGCGTCTAATGGTCCGTCTTGGACCAAAGACCACAGATCATACCCTAATACGGAAGAGGCTTCTTTGAAGGTGTCTTTTACCGCAGGAAAGTGCTCTGCGAGTTCCGCCAACATGCCCACACTTTGAGAGCCTTGACCCGGAAAAACCACCGCAAAATTTGACATCATAAATTCCTTGTTAATATTTGATGAGGGCTGAACCCCAAGCAAAACCACCGCCAAACGCTTCGAGCAAGACCGTGTGACCTCGTTGAATACGCCCATCTCGTACCGCTTCGTCAAACGCCAGTGGCACAGAGGCGGCGGAGGTATTCCCTTGCCTTTCTAAGGTTAAAACCACTTTTTCTATCGGCATATTGAGCTTTTTCGCCGTCGCTTTAATAATGCGAAAATTGGCTTGATGTGGAACCAACCAGTCTATTTCTGACTTGTCGATTTGATTTTTCGCGAGTGTTTCTGTCACGATATTCGCAAGCTGTAAAACCGCAATTTTAAAGACTTCATTGCCTGCCATTTCAAACCAAGCATCTTGTACATGGGGCGGTTGAGAAGGCAAGCGAGAGGGGTTTTTAAGGTTTAATAGACCACCATAGCGCCCATCGGCACGAAGGTGGGTTGAAATGATCCCTGGCTTTTCGCTGGCACTTAATACAAATGCCCCAGCCCCATCGCCAAATAAAATAAACGTGGCACGATCTGTCGGATCACAGCCATGGGAAAGACGATCGGAGCCTATCACCAAGGCATGTTTCACCGCACCAGATTTAACATACTGATCTGCCACACTTAAGGCATAAACAAAGCCAGAACATGCAGCAGAAATATCAAAAGCAGGACAACCGATGATTCCTAATTTTCCTTGGATTTCACATGCAGACGAAGGAAATGCATGTTCAGCTGTTGTGGTCGCAACGATGATAAGTCCAATATCTTCTTTATTGATCCCCGCCATTTCAATTGCATTACACGCCGCGTGATACCCCATCACAGCCACAGATTCGTTTTCTGCAGCAATGCGACGCTCTTTGATACCGGTGCGAGATCTTATCCACTCATCACTGGTATCGAGCATTTTTTCAAGATCCGCATTGGAACGAACCTGTGCTGGCAAAAAGCTGCCTGAGCCTAAAATCTTACTGAACATGAAGATTAACAATGCCTCTTGAGTAATACGATATCCAAACTTTCATGAATCCTGTTCGGTATTTTCCTTTCAACTTCAAGAACAGCTTCTCTTATCGCCTGTTGAAAAGCCGAAATATCTGCAGAGCCATGACTTTTAATAACAATACCGCGTAATCCTAACAACGTGGCGCCATTATACTGATCGGGTTTCAAATGATTCAAGCGCTTTAATAAACCACCGAAGAAGCACTTCATCAGTCTTTTTTTAAAAAAACTCGACGAAAAGTGTGAATAAAAAGTATGAATAAAGAGCCGAGCCACGCCTTCCGCCGTTTTTAGACTGACATTTCCGACAAATCCATCACACACAATCACATCCACTTTCCCTGTAAAAAGTTGATCTCCTTCGATAAACCCAGTGTAATTTATGAGATCACATTCACGAAGCATCTCAGCGCAACGCTTAACGAGGTCATTTCCTTTTATTTCTTCCGCGCCAATATTGAGCAGCCCCACTTTGGGTGGATATCCTAATTGTTCTTCTGCTAAAACCGCGCCCATTAAAGCAAATTGAAACAAGGTTTCCGCATTCACGGAAGCATTGGCCCCCAAATCAAGGAGCCAACTTTTTTTCGCATTCAATGTGGGTAAAATAGAAACCAAAGCAGGACGTTCAATCCCAGGGATCAATTTTATCAATGAACGCGAGAGCGCCATCAAAGCACCGGTGTTTCCGGCACTGACACAGGCATCGGCTTTTCCTTGTGCGACAAGCTCTAACGCCATATGCATAGAGGTGCCCTTGCTGTGGCGCAACGCTTTTGAAGGGCGAACAGTGTCACTGATGAGGGCACTTGCATGAAAAAGAATAAGGCGTGATGAGGATGGATGCGGGTGCAACAAAAGCTGTTCAGAAATCAGTGAATGATCACCGACAAGAAAAATAGTGAGCGAAGGGAAATACGACAGTGCCTGCAAACAAGCAGGCACTGTAACTTTAGGACCGAGATCCCCACCCATCGCATCAACTGCAATGGTGAAACTCATCAAGGCTCAACCTTACTTGTTGATGACCTTGCGACCACGGTAAAAGCCATCCGCAGTCATGTTATGACGCAAATGTTTTTCACCAGAGGTTGCATCAACAGACAATGCTGCAGTGCCCAACGCATCGTGTGAACGACGCATTCCACGCTTAGAACGAGTTTTACGGTTCTTTTGTACGGCCATTGACCCTACTCCTTGTTACTTTGCTTAAAGTTTTTTAAAACGGCAAATGGATTTGGACGCTCATCAACAAGCGGGATTTCACCGAAAACCATGCTCTCTGGATTGATTTTACAATCAAGCTCATCGTGCATGGCCACTTGTGGCAATGCCACAATCAGCTCATCTTCAATCAGATGAACCAGGTTAACCTCGCCATTTTCGTCAACGAATGCCGGCTCATAAGCATCCGGTAAAATGCCGACCTGATCTTCGTTAAAGACCGGGCTATAAATAAATTCGATTTCACAACAATGAGAGAAAACGCCCCAACAACGTTGACACACAAGATTAACGTTCGCTTTTGCTTTTGCATGCAAAATCTTCAGTCCTTGTGGGTCGACATCAAAAGAAAGTTTTACCTCAACATCGTCATTTACACCTTCCGTCACCTCGACAAGACGCTTTAACTGTTTAATCGTGATGATGCCATCATAATCAAGCCGTTTTTGAGCGCATTTTGACAGGTCGACCGTCAGTGGTAGTTTTACCTTTTGCATAGGTCGCGAATTTTATCCTCCAATCCTACTTGAGTCAAAGAAATTTATGGCTTTCGCTTCTTTCGCCCGCAGAAGTGACGCGGGTTTCCCGCTCTTTTTTTGGGTGTATCGCGCAAAAAGAGTATGGTATAAACCCTTTGCACCTCGAATTAAGCCAGTCTGTGTCCCCGTCGCCTTTGACAGATGCAGGGTGTTGGCTCTTCAGCCCAATCACAGAGTAGATAAAGGCTCAGGAGCGTCACTGGCTTGTTTTCGGCGCGCATCTTCAATTACTTTGGAGGGGTCCAACAAGCTCAAGTGCCATTTTTTTCAATTTGCTTCTTTAAAGGACGCAAGAATAAAGCATTTTACCTTGGCGCGTCCATTCACTAAGAGAAATAAAACCATGCTTCCTCTTGTATTAACGTCTTCTTCCCCTTATCGACAAGCGATATTAAATAAGCTGCAACTGCCATTTCAAATCTTCTCTTCGAACATCAAAGAGTCCTCCTTGCCGGGGGAGCCTGCTTTTGAATTGGTGAAACGCTTGTCTTTAGAAAAAGCGCGCGCAGGCATAGCGCTGTACCCGAACGCCCTTCTGATAGGCTCTGATCAAGTGTGTGTAATAGAAGAGAAGATCATCGGTAAACCTAAAACATTCGAAAAGGCCCAGCAACAATTAAGGAGTGCGTCCGGAAAAAAGGTCACGTTTTACACAGGTCTCACCCTTTTAAACAGCAAAACAGGCCGCACACAAACACAGGTTGAAACCTTTAACGTCTATTTTCGCACCTTATCCGACGAAGAAATAAAGCATTACCTTGAAAAAGAAAAACCCTTTGACTGCGCTGGAAGCTTTAAAAGTGAAGGGCTGGGCATTGCCTTGTTTGAAAAATTAGAAGGACGAGACCCGAATGCCCTTGTGGGGCTTCCACTGATCCTTTTGTGTGAGATGCTCCGTGTTGAAAAGCACGCCATTTTAGGATAAAAAAACACGAAAAGCCCCCCAATATATCTGTTTATATTCTGTTATCCTTTTAACAGCGTGGCTGAAATAATCGTTTTACGATAAGCTGAACTTGAAAAAGTGACCCAAAGACACCATAAACGCCATTATACTTGAAGTAATTTTGTACCCCATCGGGAGAAAAACATGAATGATCGTACTGTTGCACAAGGGCGCTCGCAAGAGAGTCTGTTATCAAGCAATCTCGTTTTACGCAATACCTATTTATTGCTTTCCATCACGTTAGTTTGGTCTGCCGTCATCGCTGCGGTCTCCATGGCCATGAACATGCCACACCCAGGGATCATTATCACGCTGGTCGGTTTTTATGGCTTATTGTTTTTAACAGAAAAAAACCGTAATAACTCTAAAGGGCTCTTTTTCACGTTTTTATTTACAGGCTTTCTGGGCTACACATTAGGCCCTATTTTAAATGCCTATGTTGGCGCAGGACACGGCTGGGCCATTGCCCCCGCACTCGGCGGCACCGCACTGACCTTTATGGGATGCTCGGCTTATGCCTTAACCACCAAACGTGATCTGTCCTTTCTTGGCGGCATGATCATGGCGGGCTTTATTGTCTTGCTGGCAGGCACAATTGCCAATATTTTCTTGCAAATGCCCATGCTGACCGTGGCCTTAAGCGGCATGTTTGCCCTGTTTTCAACCGCCGTCATTTTGTTGACCACTCAATCGATTATCCGTGGTGGAGAAACAAACTATATTTCCGCCACCATCAGCTTGTATGTGTCTATTTACAACTTGTTCCTCAGCCTATTGCAACTTCTTGGGCTCTTCGGTGGCGATGATTAATTTTTTTTAAAATAAAAAAAACCTCGCATTTTGCGAGGTTTTTTTTTGCCTTAGGCTTCTTTTTTAAAATGCCCTGAGATCAAACACAATCCAAAAGGTAAAAAGAACGTACAAAGACTGTAAGAAAGCAAAATAGAAAGACTGGACGTCATCATTTGCGTCAAGCAATACACAAAGCCCATCACCCCAAAAGTAACCAACAAGGTGACAACAAAAAGACCTTTATTCCATTGAAGATGCTCCTGCGCAATTTTGGATTGAAAAACCCACAAGAACAACGCGAAAAACAACGAAAAAAGACTGCAAAAAGCAAAAACAGGGTAAATTTGTGTCACCGCCAAAGGCACAGCGGCAAGCCCCATCCCAGCCCATAAACGAGGAGATAATGCCCCTACTTTCTTATCGATAATGCAAGATACAACAAAAACAGCGCCGCCCACCAAGACCCCAGCAAGCACATCCCCTAAATAATGCACGCCCAAATAAACACGGCTTAAAGCGACCAAGGTGACAAGCAAGCCCCACCCCCACAAAAAAGACCTGCCAGCCTGCTTTAACCAAAAATAAACCCAGCCCCAAAGCAGCATCGCCGTGGTCGTGTGCCCGCTTGGAAAAGAGAATCCAGACGCATCACCGAGTGCAAGCTCCGGGTAAATATAAAAAGGACGAGGCACCCCAGTCGATAACTTTAAAAAAGACACCACCAAGGTCATGAGGATCACAGAAAACAAAAACGCCGAGGCACGTTTTAATCCCCCAGAGGCCATAGCAAAAGGAAGCAATACAAAAATAAGCGCGCCAGACCCAAAGACGGAGACATATTTAAGTAAAAAATCAAAGATAAAAGACAGGCTTTCAGGAAGGGCTTTGATTGCCTCTTGAAAGCCTCGATTGATTTCGGCTTGAAAAACCAACAAAAAAGAGGCTTTTTCTTCAAAATTTTCAAAAACGTGCGCTTGGCTCGGTTTCACTTCCTTCAGCCAATTTGAAAATAATTTAGCTTGTTCAGGAAAGCGCGTTTCAGACAAACCAATCAAGTGCGGTGAGATCATATAAACCCCTCGAACTTCTCGCCCAAAATGAGGCGCGGTCCAAGCCAAAACCCGTGAAAAAGACGAAGTGTTCAACGTCGGGATAGGAGAGATGGCTCGACAAGCAAATACAACCGCGCTTCCTCTTCGCTCAAGCTCCCCTAAAACCTCGACCTCCATGCCCGTTTCTTCAAACGTTTCTCTTTTGGCCGCCTCTTTTGGATCATCCTCATCAATATATCCGCCCGGAATGGCAATTTTATTGGTCAAAATATCCCTTGTTATCAAAACGCGCCCTAAATCGTCTGACACAAAACACGCCGCCCCTTTTATTTTGTGATCATCGGGCGATGCCCCCACAAAAGAAGAAAAACTAAAAATAAATAAAAACATCCAAAAATACGGATACATCTTTTTGTCTCAGATGAAAATATGAACGTATCACGCTACAGCAAAGCAGCCCAGACATCCACGCATAATGAAAGGCCCAAAGGAGTCGATGTATAAATAAAGGCTTTTTTAATGCACTCAAAAAGAGAGCAAAGCATAAATAAAAGACAAAAAAACAGCAGTTTGATGGTATTTCATGCAGTCAAACACGTATCATAAATTAAATGTTTACAAGATTTAAAAAGCCTTTTATTATTCGGTCCATCTGGAGAGATGGCTGAGTGGTTTAAAGCACCGGTCTTGAAAACCGGCGACGGTTTATCCCGTCCTAGGGTTCAAATCCCTATCTCTCCACCAATTAAAAGAAAAACCCCACTGAAAAACAGTGGGGTTTTTCTTTTTTAATTCCACGCAGCAGGCCTCTTTCATTCTCAAGAACCTGGGCTTTCAGCCCACAGCGATGCCAAAATAGATCTCCCCGCCGCAACCACAAGAGTGCAAACCTCGAAATAAACAGCCCATTTTCGGCCTCCCCAAAACACTGAAAAGGCAGCCCCCGAAAACCCCATCACATCCTGTGTTTATGCTCCGGGGTTTTCAGTCTGGCCGCTTACGCGCAACGTCACTTACTTTGGGCAAAGAAAATCCAATCTCGCCGAAGGATCACCTCACCGAAATGATTTTCCTCACTTCTGAAGTGCCTAAATCACCGTCTATTGCCACAGCTCGAATCCTGTAAGTACCAGGAGACAATTCAACTTGCATAATGATTTTCTCCGTTTCTATGGGTTGAACATTTTCGGAACTGTCCATGTAGTCATAGAGTTCATCATTAATGTAATATTCTATCTTCTCTACTTTATTTTCAATATCCATGACAAGCGAAGAGAATAAAATAGGAGATGTTGATGAATAAGTGGGATAAGTACTGCCTGCTTGTTCAATCTTAAATTCATGTTTAGGTGAATGATTGCCGAAGATCTCCACCTCAACTTCATTTTCTTGGTTTAAATTATTTCTAGCGGAAACCGTAATAATGTCTTTCGGGTATTCAGGAAAAGACACTTTTTCTGCTACAAATGTATGCATATACTGTTGGTCTTCTACATTTGGAAGCACCTTTATCACTTTATTATTTCGTTTCACCTGTACTTCTATTATTTCTACACTCGGGTCCACTGATGGGCGTATATAAACCAGGATGGGGAGTTCATCACCCGAATTAAATCGCCCCCCTCTCGCTAAGACATTTACAGAAGGTTTTGTCAGCCAAGCCATGTTTGCACAAGAAATATGACTCCACGGATTGAACTGAGACGGATCCATCGTAGGCTCAAACGCATTGGTTTTCTCTGCAATAAAATAACGGTTATTATGCTTTACATGATCCCCAATATGGTATTGAGTTCCCACCACCCAAGGTTTTGCTTTCTCGTTACAAAAAGCGATCGTCTCGGGTAAAAAGGAGCGAATCACACTGGGTTCCGGCAAGACAATCGGTAAATCTACATGACCTGGCGTCGCTTGTATGGTGAAATTATTTTGACGAACATCCGTTGGAACCCACTCCATTGTATAAGGTTCATTCATGAAGGTTTTTATTGTCTGACCATTAAAAAGAAAATCCACTTGACCTAAAGGAACCGAACTTTCTGCCGTCAAGGTTAAACTCTCGCCAAGTTGAACATCAACAATTTTATGCAAGTTAGAGTTCACGGTAATGACTTCTTCATTTGCAGGCACAATCGTCAATTCAATCTTTCCTTCAGCAATCAATGCATTTTCAGAAGAATAATATTTAGCATTGAGGATATATTGACCTGTGTTATTAGGCCTCCAAACATGCTCATATGGCGAAAGCAATTGCACTTTTTCGGTGCCATTAATATCAAGTTCGAGATAGCCTGTAACCGGAAGTTCGGCCCATTTAATCTCGATGTCCTTGTTAATAAAATAAGTGTTGTTGTCTACTGGAGAGGTAAAAAGTAAAGATGGGATCAGATCGGGTACTGTTGGCGGTGTCGGATCGGTTGGCTTAATGGGTTTTCCGCCACCCCCAGTGTTAGGATCGTTGTTGTTTTGACTGTCACTGCTTCCAAAGCATCCCGACAAGACAAATGCAGATAACAATACTGCATGTTTTGCACTGATTTCATTCATTTGCGGTATCCTTTTTATCTAAATGAAACTCTACATTAAAAGGCATGGCCATATAACCGTGGTTTCATATAAAGATCCACTCATATTCATTTTTTGTTATTTCTCAAAAGAAACAGAAAAATAAGCTCATTTTGAAATGATCAAAACGTGATTAATTTCGAAATACCGCCTTATTCTTCCTCTCGCGATGAGAGATAAAACACACTTCTCAATAAATTTCATTGTCTCTTTTAGCATTATTTTGAATGGAATAAAACAAAAAAGAGCAGACATTGAATGATTAACTGATGTTACGCAAGATCCTGAAATCGTTTTAGTTCCCCACATGCGCAACCTGTTGCATTAATGAGTCACTTTCGGCAAAGTGCGAATGGATTAAGGCTATTTTTTATACTCAAGCATTCAAGTCTAAATGTCGCGCAAATGAATGTAACCATTTGATTACTTTGCGTTCTCACTGTTCTTGTTGGTGATTTTGCTAAATTCGCATTTGATTTTAAAGACTTATGAAATACCTCCACTTTCCACCGTTTTTTATAGGTCGTGGTGATAGCGTCGTGATCACACGTTAAATCACTGCAAACCAGATGTAATATTCCTGTACTTCCGTCTTTGTTTTTAAAGACTTGGCGGACGAATAAAAGGGGGTCGTCATACCCTTTTAGCCAACCTTGCATGAGGGTATTCTCTGGTAAATCAATTTCATCTATACGTGAAAAACGCTTGTTTTTTCTGTCTTCGTTTGATGTTGCAACTCATCTGTTGTTTTTGAGCGCGGAAATGAAAAGCAGCTATCAAACAGAACAAAATGAAATTTAAGGGCGTTTCGAACACATG
>CAMRDW010000078.1 GCA_947041315.1 uncultured Enterovibrio sp. | reverse complement strand
AAAGACAAAGACAAAGACAAAGACAAAGAAGAATAAAACAAGGAAAAAGCAATCAGCCCAAAATCTTACATTAGGATTTTGGGCTGTAAAATCGTATTAGGCGTGTTTTTTATACATGGCTTCAATTTGCTTTTTGTATCGCTCAAGGATCACTTTGCGGCGTAGCTTTAATGTGGGCGTTAATTCCCCTTTTGCCATTGAAAATTCAATCGGAAGCAAGGTGAATTTTTTAACCTGTTCAAACTTCGCAAATTCCTTTTGCACCTCCGCAATGCGCAGCTCAAACATTTCAAGCACTGCACTGTGTTTGATCAATTCAAGGCGATCATGGTATTTAATGTTGAGCTCTTTTGCCCACCCTTCAAGAGTTTCAAAACAAGGCACAACCAAAGCGGAAACAAAATGACGCGCATCGGCCACAATGGCAATTTGCTCAATAAACCGATCCGTTCCCAATTTGCCTTCAATCAATTGAGGTGCAATGTACTTGCCCCCCGAGGTTTTCATCAGCTCTTTAATTCTGTCGGTAAAAAAGAGATTGCCTTGGGCATCAAAATAACCCGCATCCCCTGTTTTAAGAAAACCGTCTTTGGTGAAAGCGTCTGCGGTCTCTTTGGGTTTATTGTAATAACCGCGCATCACCATAGGGCCACGGACCAATATCTCGTTATTTTCCCCAATTTTCATTTCAGCGTTGGGCATGGCTTTTCCAATAGAGTCAGGATTAAAGACGCCACGCTCCCAGCAGGACACTGTCGCTGTGGTTTCTGTCATTCCATACCCTAAGGTCACATTGATGCCAATCGCATGAAAGAATCGGCCATTCAAAGGGGACAATTTTGCGCCGCCACAGGGCATCATTTTAATGCGCCCGCCCAATAATTGTCGCAATTTACTGAGCACCATTTTATCGGCTAACTGATGGGCTTTTTGAAGGAAAAAAGACGGCTTTTTACCCTTACTGTGGATCTCTGCCATTTTGTGACCAATATAAAGCGAAAGATCAAAAATGCCTTTTTTAATGACACTGGCTTTTTCAACTTTTTCATGAACAGCGCAGTAGATCTTTTCATAAAAGCGCGGAACAGCGCACATCACTGTCGGTTTGACTTCTTGAAGCGCAGCACGAACAGTGTGAGTGTCAGAAAGATAGCAATTGGTTGCTCCATGATGAAGCACATAAAAAGTCCAGCAACGCTCAAATACATGCGAAAGCGGCAAAAATGCCAAAGAGACTTCATCTTCAGAGATCCCTAAAACGAGATCGTGACCTTTAATTTGAGCGGCAATATTTCCGTAATCAAGCATCACCCCTTTCGGCTCGCCTGTCGTGCCCGAGGTATAAATCAAGGTCATCAGGTCTTCCATGCTTGTCTGCTCAAGGCGCAAGTGAAGCTCTGTTGCTTGATCTTCATCAGAGGAAGACAAAAAAGCCTCCAAAGAAAGGCCTAAAGGATCCCCTTTAAAATCAATATTAGGATTAAAACCGACGATTTTTTCTAAGGAAGGGCATTGCGAGGAAATCAAAAGTGCCGCATCGGCTTGAGCTTGATCTCCTACAAATAAAATGCGCACATTGGCATCTTGCAAAATATAGGCTGTTTGATTCGGTGTATTGGTTGGGTAAATGGGAACGGAGACACATCGAACTTGCAATAACGCCATGTCACTGATGGTCCATTCTGGGCAGTTATTTGAAAATATACCAACCTTATCTTGAACTTGAAGCCCCGCGCGCAAAAGGGCCAGTGAAAGTCTATCAATGCGTTCACCAAATTGACGCCAACTGATATCACCCCACCCATTTTCCATTTGAAAACGCAATGCTGTTTTTTCGCCCTGACGTTTAACTTGATGGCGAATACGGTTTACGATGTGAAATTCTAGCGTCATTTAATACTCTCTCAGCACATCAATCACTTTCGTGATATGTATAGCCCTCGCCTTTGAAACTGCGTGAGTGTGGGTTACGCGCGTTCAAGCCCATTACAGAATATATTCAAAGGCGTAAGACGCGTACCACTGACACGCAACATCAAGTGTCTTGGGTATAAAATCAGTTTCTATGGTAAATGAGCGAACACTTGTACGCTCAAAGTTAATGAGAATTTTAATGAGTCCTGTAGTAATTACAAGAGAAAGGGTAATAAAAGAGCGGCAAAGATCTCATGTTGACATTTCTTTTCGCTTTAGACTGCTTTTTTAAGGCTCCGTCCCCCTTTCTTTAAGCTATCCAGGAAAGATTTGAAGATGCAAAAACGCCCCCAAACAGAAAAAGCCCGTGAGAATAAACGCACGATTTGATGAAGCT
Organism: uncultured Enterovibrio sp.; assembly: GCA_947041315.1. Lineage (GTDB taxonomy): Bacteria > Pseudomonadota > Gammaproteobacteria > Enterobacterales > Vibrionaceae > Enterovibrio. Next base: position 13,151 of record CAMRDW010000078.1, on the reverse strand, counting down.
TTGAAGATGCAGCCAACAAGCCTGCATTTTCAAAGCGGACAGAGACCCACAAAAAAGCCAGCGAATGCTGGCTTTGTCTTTAAGGGGAACCACTCTCTTTTTGCATCAATCTATACCCGTCGCCTTTAAAGCGGCGTGAGTGTTGGCTTCTAGCCTACTCGCATCTTCAATTACTTTGGGTCGAAGGCATTAAGATAAGGCGTTTCCACAAATCGAAAGTAACTGATCTCGCATCCAAAGATGGCCTTTGTCTTTTTCTGCTGAGGCATGCCAACTTAAAAAGCCACTGACGCGGTTTTCTGGAATCGGCAAAGCCAAAGGCAAGGTGATCACTTTAACATCATCCGCATAAGAGCAGGCTTCAACGACCCAGCGCGGAACAATCGCAATCAATTCAGAGCGGCTCACTACGTGAATAATATTGCTCAAGCTTACCCCGTGATAAAATTCACGATAACGCCCTTCACGATAGATGGCTTCGGCATAACCATGAAGCTCTCCTTGATAACGTAAAACCGCATGGCTTTCCATTTGCAGCTCTTTAGATGTAATGGTCTCTCCAATACGAGAATGGTTCTTATTGACCACCACAACCAATTCATCACTGAATATTTCAGTACTACAAAAACCGTTTTCAGTAAACTGACAATAATCAAGAACAAAATCCACTTCGCGATAACGCAATTTGCGTGATATATCCGGTAAGAGCTCGGTTTCCAACAATACCGTGATATAAGGTGCAACCGTCCCCAAGGTGTTTAATATTTGAGGCGCAAAACGAATGTCTGAAGGACAACATATTGCCAATCTAAATGCGCGTGTGCTCGTTTCTGGAATGAAGATAGAAGAAGGCAATTCATTTTTTATCAATTGAAGCGCCTGACGCAAAGGCCCAAATAATTGACGCGCACGCTGGGTCGGTTTTATTCCACGCCCATTTCTTACAAACAATTCATCTTCAAACATGCATTTTAAACGCGCAACGGCGTTGCTTACCGCAGGTTGTGACATCTCTAATTTTTGAGCGGCACGGGTAATATTTTGCTCTTGCATCACAGCATCAAATATCGGGATGAGGTTAAGGTCTACTCTTCTAAGCGTCTCATCAAAATTATTTTCCAAAGTATTACCCTGCTTTATTTGCGTCATAAATAAACCTTAAAAATAAGGAGATACACCCGTTATCTTGAGACTTTTTACATGCTGATTTGAGGGAATGCCCCTCAGCAACGTAATGCAAACATACTCATCTGGATGCATTCGTTTTTCATCAGCGCTTTCATCAGTTCAAGGCACTTGTATATAAATGAATTTTAAATGAAATAGCGAAGTGATTTCGTCTATTTCGTTATATTTCTTATCTCTCTTTTGTATATCCCGGCGCATTGAGCACAATTAAAAGGCAAGCAAAGACCGCTCTATAAAAAACGAGCAAGATTAAAAGACGTTGAACGTTAAACTCTGGAAGTCAAAATGAAGCACAGACATATAATTTTTACAACGACAATGAACCAACCAAAAGTCATCGATTTAATTAACATGAATACCGCATCAATTCCCAGTAAATAATTATAAAATAAAGTAATATCTTCGCTTAGTTCACACTTAAAATACGACACTTAAAAAGAAAGTGAACACGCAAAATCATTCATAAGATAAATATTTAATGAAGTTACATTCAGCTTGCTCGTTTCTGCGCCCTTGGGTATATATAGGGGTATATAAATACCATTTCCGTGAATTATTAGCGCTATATATCTCTTGTTTTTTTATGATTTAAAGTGAAATTTAGACATTAAAAGTAAGAATCACGGGAATATCATTTGTCTTTCTTTCGATTTCATTCTCGGACCCGCATTCAAGCCCCTTTTTTAGCACGAATGAAGCCCGCTTAGAAAAAGAGGGTTTCGACTTTTTATTCTCACCGTTTTAAAATTTGCGTTTAAGGAAAGCAAACACTTTCGAGGCTTCATTGCCCCGACCTTGATAGCAAAGCCTCTGATAGCGAAGGCTCAAGCCGAAAAGCATTTTTCCTTAACGAAAGTCTCTAAAACACAAAAGAGACAAGCTTTGAATGAATTTTATACATCTTAAGATGCATGAATCCCTCTTCGTTCAGGACAAAACGTGTGCCACACGATCTCATACGTTTATTCAAAAACGAAAAAAATCGCCCCTTAGACACGAAAAAAAGCACCAAATCAAAGCGAGAATCAAACGATAAAACACAGAAAAATACATTTTTTATCAAAATCCCTCTCGTTAAAGACAAAAATAAATCAAGCCTTAAAGAAAGAGAGCGTTTTTCAGAAAAAAAACACGAAATGGCAGGTTTATGGCTAAAAATTCGCCCTTCATAACGAGGAAACACAGCGCTTTTAGGTGAAATTAAAGCGCATCCGGATCACTCCAGCCCAGCCGCTCACCCGCTTGAGCCCCCAGAAATCCATCAGAAAAATAAGCTAAATACCAGTAAAAAAATCAGCAACAATAATCCGTTAAAATAAAGAGCCGCTTCGTGTTCGATAAAAAAACCATGAATGGCTCTTTTAATTTATCTATTAAATTATCCATGAAATAAATAAGGTTATTTATTTTTCACTATATTTCATTTTTGTATTTTCTCTCCTCTTTTAATTCCTCTCTTACATATCAGATAACACCCTGTTTTTTAAAAGTGCATATTTTATGCTGACAGCATAAAAAAATCTAATCGAATGAGGTCTTAGCTTTTACTTTCCCAAAATCGGCCAAAATGCCATAGGCGGCAGGAATAAGAAATAAGACCAAAGCGGTTGATGTAAAAATACCGAACACAATGGATATCACCAAAGGTTTCACCACTTGTGCTTGTAAGCTGGTTTCAAGCAGTAAAGGCAACAAGCCCGCAGCCGTCGTGAGAGACGTTAAAAACACAGCGCGACAACGTGCCTGACTTGCCAAAACAACGGCATCAAAAACAGCCTCGTCTTCCTCCAAATGATGCCGGATGTATTGCACCAACAAAATAGAATCATTCACCACCACACCAGCCAAAGAAACAAAGCCCATCAAACTTGGCATGCTCAAAGGATGCCCTAAAAGCCAATGTCCCCACAAGACGCCGATGAAGGCCAATGGAATGGCCAATAAAACAACAAAAGGTTCAAGGTAACTTTGAAACTGAAAACTTAAAATCACAAAAACACCAAAAACACCGAGCGCAAACCCAAGTCCCATTGAGCGGCCTGTTTTTTGTGAGTCTTTGTTTTGCCCTTCAAAAAAGACATCCAAACCCGGATAACGCGCTTTTAAATCAGGAATTAAATGATTCTGAAGTTGCGTTATCACCTCCCCTACGCTGATTTCTGATTGAAAAGCATCCCCATAAACACTCAAGGTTCTTAATCCATTAATACGCTGAATTCGAACAAAATCTCTTTGATACTCAAAAACGACAAGGGCAGAAAGCGGGAGTGCAGTCCCTTCGGGTAAGAGTATCGGAAAATTAGACAAGCCTGTTAAGGTGCCCGCGTCTTTCTTTGCGAGCTTCAATTGTATTTCAATGTTTTCTGGGCCAACTTGCACCTCATCTGCAATTTTTCCAAAATAAGCAGCCCTCAGCTGACTGGCTATCATGCTCCCCGTCACACCAAAGGCTTCAGCGCCAGATCGTAAACGCAGCCTGATCTCTTCTTTTCCTGGACGCATATCGTCCTGCACCCCATAGACTCCCTGAAATTGCTCAATAAATCCTTGAATTTCGAGAGAAGCCGATTTCAGGGAGGTCAGAGAAGGATGCACAAGACGAATGTCAAAGTCGCGCCCACCCGGCCCCATCAATGGCTGCTTAAAAACAAGAGAAACAGGATCGGTTAAAATGCCCGTCTCTTTTTCCCAAAGACTCAAAAAATCATCTATTTTTGTCGTTCTTATTTCAGCGCTGAGCAGGTCTAAACGCAAGGTTGCAACGTGTGGCCCGCTTTCATCAGCATCAAAATTAAAATTAAAGAGCTCTGTTATATGTAAAATTAATGGCGTTTTTTCTTGGTTTTCTCGGCTTAATTGCATTGCCGCACGCAAAGCTGAAGCCTGTAAAATGTCGACAACTTCTTTCGTTTGAGAAAAAGACGAGCCAGGCGGTAAAATGATCCGCGCTTCTGCAACATCGCCGTCCAATTCAGGAAACCCCACGAAACGAACCGCCCCGACCACCAGCAAAGAAACCGAAACAAAAAGCAAAGCGATAACCCCTCCAACGAAGGCATAACGCCATTTCACGGCTTTTTTCACCCATTTCCCCAAGGTGACCGCGCGAAATGTGTCAAATTTTTCAAGAAAACGGCGTTTAAAAAACCAATCCGCTTTGGGTGGGCCTGCATGTTCAAGAGACTGCTTTAAATGGTGCGGCAAAATAAGAAGGGCTTCAATCAGACTGAAGCTCAAAACAAGGATCAGCACCATGGGCACCACTTTAAGAACGGCCCCCATCTCCCCTTGCAAAAACAATAAACTTCCAAAAATACACACAGTGGTGAGATAAGAAGACACCACTCCGGGTAAAACTTTTTTAACCCCTAAAATAACGGCCTTTTCTGTTTTTTCACCCCGCTCAATGTGGGCTGCGATGGACTCTGAAATCACGATGGCATCGTCCATCATGATCCCAATGGCCATCAAAAGCCCCACCAATGACATGATGTTGATAGACAGTCCAAAAAGGGACATCAAGACTCCGCCACCAAGAAAAGCAACAGGCAAGCCTGCGGCCACCCAAAAAGAATATCGAAAAGAAAAAAACAACCACATGACCCCAAACACCAAAATGACCCCTTGCCACGCATTGCGCGTCATCATGGTGAGCCTGTCCCAAAGCAAAGAGGAAAGATCGTTGGTAAGACTTAAGGTCACGCCATCGGGTGCAATACGCTGCTCGTCCAAAACAAATTGCGCCACTCGCGCTTTTATTCGTAAAGCATCATCCGCTTTGTTCTTGCTTATTTGCAATATTGCTGCGGGGTTTCCATCAAACCAAACCTGTTGCTCCTCAAGCTCAAAGCCTTCGGTTAAGTGCGCGATGTCTTGCAAACGAATGTGGCCGCCTTCTGGGTCTGCTGCCACCACAATGCGCCCTAATTCTTTCACCCCGACACGCCGCTCATCAAAACGGATTAAAAGGGTTTTGTTTTTGAGTTCAATGTTCCCGCTGGGTAATTGAATATTTTGCGCACTGATTTGCGCTGCCACATCTGAAAGGCTCAAGCCCAATTGACGAAGGGCATTTTCTTTTATTTCAATTCGAATTTGTTTATCTGAAAACCCCGAAACCGCCACCAAGGGAACGCCGTAATCCTGCTTTAACCTCTTTTTAAGCGCCTCAGCATAGGCTTTTAATCCAACCCAATCGGTGTTGGCCGCAATGGCCACATCCACAACAGGCTCATTCCAATTTAATTCACGCACAACAGGAGATTCAATGTCTGAAGGAAAAGTTGAAATGCCATTTATTTGCGTTTGAATGTCCACCAGCATCCGAGAAATATCTGCACTCGGACTCAGCTTTACAACCAAAGATGCCAAGCCTTCCAAGGCCTCACAGCGGGTTTCTTCAATGTTGGACAAGCCATCAATCGCCTCTTCCATCAACAAACAAATGTTCTGCTCTACCTGTAAAGGACTGGCGCCAGGATAAACCACCGTTGCAAGAATATAAGGAGGGGCAAACTCAGGAAAAGTTTCACGTTTTAGATTGGGTAAAGCGGCAAGGCCGAAAACAATTAACACCATCATCAAAAGGTTTGCAGCGGTTGGGTGGCGCACAAAAAAGGCAATCATAAGGCAGGCACGTCTTCTTTCATTTCAATTTCATCCCCTTTTTTGCCATCAAGAGTAAGAGGAAAAAGCCCCATGCCCGTGACCGCAGGAAGCAGATCATTTAATACCAAAAATTGCCCTGAGCTTATCGCGCCCTCAATGATGACCTCTTCGTTTTGTCGAAAAACCACCCTCACAGGCAGTCTCTTTAATTGATCATTTTCAAACAAATAGATTTCATCTCCGTGTAGCGCCCTTTCAGGAATGACCCAATGAGACACAGACGCACCTGTTATTCTTGCTTCAACAAACATCCCATTGACCAATGAAACCAAGGTATTATTTTCTTTGGATAAGCCTTCTTTTAAAGAAATTTCAAGGATCACGCCAAGGGTGGCTTGATTTAAATGAACCTTGTCACTCAAGCGTGCAACCGTCGCAGGCCAAAGACGCTCAAATCCCCCACTCGAAACACGGACTTCTGCGCTTAATCCCTTAATATCCTGATGCGTCCCTTCTTTCAACAAAGGGGATAAAGAGCTTAATAAAACCTGCATATCATGAATGGAAACCTGCGCCTCCACTTCAACCTGCATCAAACCTTGTGCCTCCACCATGGTTTGTTGCGCTGAAACAAATTGATCGCGCTCTATATTGACGTTCGATATCTGCCCATCAAAAGGGAGAAACAAGGATGTTTTTTCTAAATCACGGATGGCTTGCAACAAGACCAATCGGCTCACTTCAAGCTCTGCTTCTATGATTTCTTTTTCATCAGGCAAGAGCAAAAGTTGATTTTCTAATTCAACGACCTTGATTTGTTGAGACAAAAAAGCATGTTGTTCGTCATCCAAATCTGACTGAGAGCTCAATCCTTTTTGGTTTAATTTCTTTTTTCGCTCCCACTCTTCTTTATTTAAGGCCCATCGGCGCTGTTCTATTTCAAGGGCGGCCTCTGTGTTTTTCTCATCAAGATGCAGTTTTTCTAAACGCGCCGTTTTAGCGCGTATTTCTGCTTGGGCCTTGGCTACAGCCAATTGATAATCTGAAGGATCTAAACGAAGCAAGAGAGTGCCTTTTGGGAGCAAGGCGCCTTTTTCAAGAAGAGGACTTCGAAAAATCACTTTTCCACTCACCTGTGCAATCCCTTGCCAAGTCAATTTAGGGGCGACGCGCCCAAACCCTGTCACTGTAGGGGCGCGTTCTTCTTGAACTAACGTAAGAAGATCAACAGGGCGCGCTTTCGATTTTTGAGGTTTCAAGGCTGGCGCTTCGCGGGTTTCTATGGCCAAAAACAAAACAAAAACACCCAAAAATAACAAAGGAAAAAACAGCAATCGCTTATTGATATTCATGACAAAAATCCATTTAGAACAATTCCTTGTGTAAAACTTATCGCCGATAAATCCAGCAAAAAAGCAAGACTCCTTTTTTAAATTTAGGGGCTAATAAGGGGACGCGTTAAAAACAAGCCTTTCCATCCACAAAATAACGACACCAATCACATTTCTCACCCAGACACTTAAAAAAGAAAAATACACCAGCTGAATCCGTCCACTTCAGAAAATGCCTTTCTCCTCTTTTTCAAAAGCCCTCTTTGCTGGGGACGCGCTTCATCAAATATGTGATTTAGACCGACGACAAAGAAAAAAGGACGCAAGCTTCCCCCCCCATATCACTTCTTACCCACCAATTTTGAGTAAGGCGTTAAGCTTAAAAAAACACTCAACAAACAAGATCTCGCATTAAAAAAAGCCAAGGAGAAGGAATATGCAAGACAAGGTCGTCATTTTTGATACCACCCTAAGAGACGGCGAGCAAGCCCTGTCAGCAAGCCTTTGCGTCAAAGACAAGTTGCACATTGCATTGGCTTTAGAGCGTTTGGGAGTGGACATCATCGAAGCGGGTTTTCCTGTATCAAGCCCCGGTGATTTTGAATCGGTTCAAACCATTGCAAAAACCCTTAAAAAGAGCCGTGTTTGCGCCTTGTCTCGCGCCCTTGATAAAGACATTGATGTGGCGGCAGAATGCCTCAAAGTCGCCGAAGCCTTTCGGATTCATACTTTTTTATCCACATCCACCATCCATGTACAAGACAAGTTGCGCCTTCAATATGACGAAGTGATAGAAATGGGCACAAAAGCGGTAAAACGCGCTCGTCGCTATACCGATGATGTGGAATTTTCTTGTGAAGATGCTGGGCGCACTCCCATAGATAATTTATGCCGCATGGTCGAGGCCGCCATAAAAGCGGGCGCCACCACGGTCAACATCCCTGACACCGTCGGCTATACCCTGCCTTGTGAATTTGGCGGCATCATTGAAAATTTATTTCAACGCGTCCCCAACATCGATAAAGCGATTATTTCAGTGCATTGCCATGATGATTTAGGCCTGTCCGTTGCGAATTCAATTGCAGCGATTCAAGCAGGAGCGCGGCAAGTTGAAGGCACAATCAACGGCATTGGTGAGCGCGCCGGAAATTGCGCTCTTGAAGAAATCGCCATGATCATTAAAACCAGAGAAAACACCTTAAAGCTAAAAACCGCCCTTAAACACGATGAAATACACCGCACCAGTAAAACGGTCAGCCAACTGTGCAACATGCCCATCCAATCGAACAAAGCCATTGTGGGTGCCAATGCTTTTAGCCACAGCTCAGGTATTCATCAAGATGGCATGCTTAAAAACAAAAACACCTATGAAATCATGACCCCAGAATCCATCGGTTTGAGTCAAAAAAGTTTAAATTTAACCAGCCGCTCAGGGCGCGCCGCAGTCAAAAGCCACATGCAGCAAATGGGATACAGTGAGAAAGAGTACGATTTACCCTCGTTATATACTTCTTTTTTAAAATTGGCCGACAGAAAAGGCCAGGTGTTTGATTACGATCTCGAAGCTTTAATGTTTTTCAATAACTTACAAGAAGAAGATGATCATTACAAAATCAAATACCTCAGCGTCCAAAGCGGCAATATCATGGCCACCACCAGCATCACTTTGCAATGTGGCGCGCAAGAGATCAGTGACGCCGCCATCGGAAACGGCCCAGTAGACGCCTTATACCAAGTGATTTATCGCATCACACAATACGACATCACCTTGGATAAATTTGATCTCACCGCCAAAGGAGAAGGGGAAAACGGTTTAGGTCAAGCCGATATTATTGCCCGCTATAAAGGCCGAAAATACCACGGCACAGGCATTTCAACCGACATTATCGAAGCGTCAGGCCAAGCCCTTTTGCATGTAATCAATAGCATCTATCGCGCCGAGCAAATCACCAAAATCAAAAAGAAAACCAGCCTAAAAAAGGAGAAATAACAATATGCCAGATCCCTACCATATCGCGTGTTTACAAGGAGACGGCATCGGCCCAGAGGTCATGCAAGAAGCATTAAAAGTGCTTGATGCCGTCACAGTGAAATTCGGTATCCACTTTGAAAAAACACATTTTGATGTCGGCGGTGTCGCCATCGACAAACACGCAACCCCTCTTCCAGATCTCACCTTAAAGGGATGCGAAAAAGCAGACGCCATATTGTTTGGCTCCGTGGGAGGCCCAAAATGGGAACATTTACCCCCCAATGAACAACCTGAGCGCGGCGCCCTTTTGCCTTTACGGGCGCATTTTTCGCTTTTTTGTAACCTGCGCCCTGCACAAATTTACCCAGAGCTTTCCATGCTTTCTCCTCTTCGGGCTGATATTTCAAAAAAAGGATTTGATCTTGTCGTCGTACGCGAGCTGACGGGGGGGATTTACTTTGGCGCCCCGAAAGGGCGAGAAGGAAAAGGAGAAGATGAAAAAGCTTTTGATACAGAGGTTTATCATCGCTTTGAGATAAAGCGCATTGCGCGCATCGCCTTTGAGGCCGCCCGCCTGCGTAAAAAGAAAGTCACCTCAGTGGACAAAGCCAATGTGCTTGAAAGCTCTCTTTTATGGCGCGAAGAAGTTGAAAAGATAGCCAAAGAATACCCTGACGTTGCCCTGTCTCATCTCTATATAGACAACGCGACCATGCAGCTCATTAAAGATCCTTCCCAATTTGATGTTTTGCTTTGCTCTAATCTTTTTGGTGACATTCTCTCTGATGAATGCGCCATGCTCACAGGCTCTATGGGCATGCTTCCTTCTGCCAGCCTCAATGAAAAAAAATTCGGCCTGTTTGAACCCGCAGGCGGCAGCGCCCCTGATATCGCGGGTAAAAACATGGCCAATCCCGTGGCCCAAATTTTGAGCGCCGCCTTGATGCTGCGCTACAGCTTAGGGGAAGAAACCGCCGCTTGCGCCATCGAAACGGCCGTCAGAAAAACACTTGAAAGCGGCGCTTTGCCCGCTGATCTTTGCTCTTTGAATCGCTTTTGCGCCGATCCTTCTCAAGCGCGCCCGCCTTTAAGCACCGCTCAAATGGGGGATAAAATAGTCGCCTTTTTACTTGAAAAGGAGCACTCGTTTAAAGAAGATCCAGCAAAAGGGAAAAGGAGCCCAGAATGAACAGCAAAAAGAACGCGCCTCAAACCTTGTATGAAAAAATTTATGCCTCTCACCTCGTTCTTGAAAAAGAAGGGGAAACCCCGCTTATTTACATCGACCGTCATTTAGTGCATGAAGTCACCTCTCCACAAGCCTTTGATGGACTTAGAGAAAAAAACAGGCCTCTGCATCAAGCATCAAAAACATTTGCCACGATGGATCACAACGTTTCAACCCAAAGCAAAGACATTAACGCCTGCGGCGAAATGGCCAAAATTCAAATGGAAACCTTGGCTAAAAATTGCAAAGAATTTAACGTCACCTTGTTTGATTTAAACCATCAATACCAAGGCATTGTCCATGTTATCGGGCCAGAGCTGGGCTTGACCCTGCCAGGCTGCACCCTTGTGTGTGGCGACTCTCACACCGCCACGCATGGCGCGCTTGGCGCCCTTGCTTTTGGGATCGGCACCTCTGAAGTTGAGCACGTCTTAGCCACCCAAACGCTCAAACAAAACCGCGCTAAAACAATGAAAATTGAGCTCACAGGAAAGCCGCCGAAAGGCATCACAGCCAAAGACATTATTTTGTCCATTATCAGTCAAATAGGCCACGCAGGAGGAACAGGTTACGTTGTTGAATTTACAGGTGAGGCAATCCAGAGCTTGAGCATGGAAGGACGTATGACCCTCTGTAATATGGCCATCGAGCTTGGCGCGAAAGCCGGGTTAATTGCCCCAGATCAAACCACTTTTGACTATCTCAAAGGGCGCCCATTTTCACCCAAGAACGCACTCTGGGAGCAAGCTCTTCTTTATTGGAAAACCTTAAAAACAGACGAGCAAGCCAGATTCGATGCCACAGTGACGCTGGACGCGACAACCTTAACAAATCAAGTGACATGGGGAACCAACCCGGCGCAAGTCATCGGCATTAACGACTGCATTCCCTCGCCAGATCATTTCTTAGACCCTGTTATGCGAGACAGTGCTGAACGCGCCCTCAAATACATGGGCTTGCAAGCTGGGCAAAAAATCACAGACATTTCCATTGATAAAGTCTTTATTGGCTCTTGCACGAATTCCCGCATTGAAGACTTGCGCGCCGCCGCAGCAATAGCAAAAGGACGCAAAGTGGCAAAAGGGGTGCAGGCCTTGGTGGTCCCTGGGTCAGAACAAGTCAAAGCCCAAGCCGAAGCCGAAGGGTTGGACCGGATTTTTATCGACGCGGGGTTTGAATGGCGCTTACCCGGATGCTCTATGTGCTTAGGGATGAACAATGACCGCTTGGGCCCCAAAGAGCGTTGCGCCTCCACAAGCAACCGTAATTTTGAAGGGCGCCAAGGCCGTGAAGGGCGCACACATTTGCTCAGCCCCACCCTTGCCGCCGCCGCTGCAATTGCCGGGCATTTTATTCATCCCCATGCTCTTTAAGAGGCCCTCATGACAAGACCCATGACAACAAAAAAACAAGGCATCCGTCAGCACACAGGCTTAGTGGCGCCATTAGACATTGCCAATATCGACACCGACGCCATCATTCCAAAGCAATTTTTACAAAAAATCACCCGAGAAGGCTTTGGCTTGCATCTGTTTCATGACTGGCGTTTTTTAGATGAAGGCGGAAAAAAACACAACCCCGATTTTCCCCTTAATTTTTCTCGCTATGAAGGCGCCAGCGTTCTTTTAACACGGAAAAATTTTGGCTGTGGATCCTCCCGTGAACACGCCCCTTGGGCCTTGGCTGATTTTGGATTTAAAGTCATCCTCGCCCCAAGCTTTGCCGACATTTTTTACACCAACGCCATCAACAATCAAATCGTGCCTGTCACCCTTCCTGAAGCAGAAATAGACGCCTTATTTGATTTTGTTGAAAAAAATGAAGGCGCAAAAATGACCCTCGACCTTCAAGCCAAAACACTCAGCGCAGGTACAACGGTTTATTTTTTTGAAATTGACTCTTTTTGTCGCCACTGCCTTCTCGAAGGACTCGACAGCATCGGATTGACCTTGGAGCACAAAAAAGAGATCAGCGATTATGAAAGTCACATCCCCCCTTTTTTAATCTAAAGGCGTGTTAAAGAGCAGAGGCTTCAAGAAACGGGCTTTCTAGCCAAGAAATTTGAAGATGCCAGTCGGCGGCCACTGAAATACATGGACTTTGTGAAAGCGCCTTCTATATATTGAAGGCTTTTCTCTTATATTTCATTATCTTAAATTTCATTTCCCCATACAGCCTGCCAATATTTTCTCAAAAAAATCAGAGCCTCTTCTTTGGGCAAATTGAATATTTCGCTCAGGGATGGCTTCTGGGTTTTTATAGCTGGCTAAAACCTGGGCCATGCTGGCCTCTCGAATAATGTGCAAGGTGGGATAAGGAGAGCGGTTGGTGTAATTGGAAGGATCCTCCATCGGCTCACCTTCGAAGCAGTAATCAGGATGAAAAGTCGCGAGCTGATACACCCCTTCATAGCCTTCCGTTATCAATAAACGCTCTGCCAAATCAACCAAATCAAGATAGGCGTAAAACCCTTCAAAACCTTTTGGAATAATAAAGAGTGTCATTTCTATCTCAGGATCTGCATCCAAAAGCTGGCATTCTTTAATGAGGGCTTCCAAAACGCGTTTCATTTTTTTCGCATCGGTCGCGATATATCGAATACTTCGACGCTCCACTTCACGGCGAGCAAAAGGACAAATATTGTATTTCATGATCACACGCTCAACCCAATTTTGAGTATGTTCTGCATACAATGAAAGCGCATCACCTTGATTTTTATCTGTCATTTTTTTCTCACATCGATTTTTTTGGGATCTGATTGGGATTTTATACTCATTCATTTTAAAGGGGTATACCCAAGGCAGTTGAAGTTACGCGCCTGCGG
>CAMRDW010000077.1 GCA_947041315.1 uncultured Enterovibrio sp. | reverse complement strand
TCCTTGTGCTCCTTGTGCTCCTTGTGCTCCTTGTACTTCTTTTTCTTCAGGGAAAATCGAAGCTAAGGAGGGTCTTTTCCTTACAGGATCTCGACCCATATGCCTTACCGTAAGATCCTCAGATTTCATATAATATCTTGGCAATGTGTTATGTATATTTACTTCTACGATATTTAGCTCATTAAATTTTAAATGTTCTCTTTGTACAGATTCCTCAAATTCCCTTTTTTCTTCTTTCGTTAATGTTCGAATCCTTTCTTTTTTTATATTGGCTCTCTCTATTCCGTAAGCACCCGCAGCTGATGTCGATGCACCTGATGACTCAAAGGGGCCTTTATATCTAGCCTCTTGCTTTTGACGATCTAATTCTAAATTCCTATGGTATCCTTCGGATTCATTCAATTTAATGTCTTTAATCGCGCCTGCAAGAGTTTCATCGTCAGATGTAGCGCTCGATTTATCCACAGCCTTTGGTCTTACATCCGCAGGTACTTTCGGTATCATGTTATTTCCTGTATATCTAAACTTGATTTATTGAATTTAAAAATGAATAGGCATTGCTATTTTTACATTTCAACTTTATAAATAAAACAATGCACTTGGACGAAAACTGAACAAACAATTTAAAATAAAGACGACATGTGATTCAGAAGATAAAAAAACAGATGCTATTTAAAAGAGATATTATCTAGAATAAAAGATGATATAGGTTTTAATATTAAAAGTAAAAAAAAAGAGGCGTACATTAATATAATCGTCATTCCGCACCTAATTCTTATATTACAGCAATAACCTACACAGCCAGCGATAGAGATGAGACTCAGTTGCCTATAATCGCCAAGATATCAAACGATTCTCCAAGATGTTCACCATGAGAAAAAATACAAGCAACTAACTCCGTTTTATAAATGTCAAATTGAAGCTCTTTCTAAACTCAATCACTCGGCAAGAAATATTTCAAAAAGGCCAAAGCGTTCGATTAAAACCATTTCATTTAAATTAAAAGATCGCACTCCCTATTGCACAGGGAGACAGCATGGAGGGTTTTTAATCGCCCTAAAATGTGGATTGTATGAAATTCACTCACTCATCAAGCGAATAAAATAGATTTTCTCACTATTCTATATCCAGGGAGGTCATTGATTGAAATATACCTGAATATCTTTATTTTAACGATATAGTGAAGGCAACAAAAATAAGGAATCTGAATACTATTTTGATTTAATCATGCAAAAATAATTATTTCCGGATTGTTTTAAAATAAACGCTTAATAAACAATTGGTAGTGTTTCATATCCGTCGTTCCGCACCTGTCTCTTAGTCACATCTTTTCGAATCTAACCCTGACTAATTATTGTTCGAATCGCTTATTTATCAGTCGAAATTTCAGTTATAGCAAAAAGGACTCGGTTAATTAAAGGGATATCAATTAAATAGATGCATTTTCAGATAAACACTCGGTTATATAAATAAGTAGAATGAGATCCAATGATTTTTGGCGTTTTAGTTTGAGATGTGACTAAGAGACAGGAGCAGGAAGACCATCAGAAGCGCTTGGGGCGCCCTGTTGGCTCGCATTAAAGGGTCTCGGATCTTCCTTGTTCCAATTATATCTTATTAATTTTCGATATATTAGTTTGAGGTTCTCTTTTTCCGTCTCATCTTTTTCTTTTTTTATTGTCTGACCAAGCCGGTATTCTAAATTCCTATAATACCCTGCAGGGTTATTTTCTTTAATCGCTATAATGGCTTTTTGAAAACCCTCTTTAAATACATTTTTGAGTCTTGAAAGTTCACCTTTTTTTTATCACCCAAGCCAAATTCTAATTTTTCCCAACGACACGCCCTTGTAATCATTTATTATCTCCCATTTGAATCATTGTACTCGTCTCCTTTTGAAGGTGCGGGGTGTTAGCGATGCTCACTCAGGAAAATCCATAGCTCATAAGCTTCAATCGCTTGGCGCAGCGCAAAATTTAAAATATCTTCGGTATGATATCTCTTCTTTTCAAATAAAAAAGGAATAATCCTTTATTGATTTTCGATTTAATAAATAGAAAATCAATATAAAGATATACCCGATATATAGTTATGGATAAAAATGAAAGCCACGCACTTGCAGATTAAAAAAGAGGCAAATCTAGAGTAGGAGATGATATACGTTGTGAAATTAAAATCAAACAGTATACCCGTCACCTTTAAATTTGCGTGGGTGTTGGCTTCGTTCGCTCAGCCCAATGACATAGTCCATCTCGATTTAGATACTTCACTCACTCGTCGCCTACACGCATCTTCAATTCCTTTGGGTATAACCTAATTGAATGCGCTCATTCCGAGACATTTCGCGTTTTACTTATTCGTGCTTTCAAATATTTTATCTGCAGACGCTTCAATAAACCCTTGAAATAAATAACCCGTTGGCAAAGGATAACGTTTAGCAAATTCGTAAAATCCCCCAGAGATCATCCGCTGTATATTTCCTCTTGCATTGTCATTAAAAAGAACAGGCACAGTGTCCGCTTTGGTTGATGATTGCTCAAGATAAACATCCGGGCTTCCTTTTATGTCGCCTCCGGATGTATTTACCGAAAAACCAGCTTGACTCAAAATGGAATTCACATCTTTTATTTCATTTATGTTATTTAAATGAGAAAGGCTTATCGTAAAATGATTTGCGCCAAATCCGTGAGCGCCAACCCAGGCTGCATATTCACTTTCATTTGCTAATAACTGATAAGTATTAAAATCAATATCCCACATTCTGCCATTGTATAAAAAAGCGGGCTCTTCCAATAAAGAAACATCGACCTTTTCAAGCAAGTCTTCCACTGTGTCTTGTAATTGGCTTGAACATCTCTTAAGAAGCAATTCACTGATAAAGACTTTGGGGTAATTTGAGTCAGGGTGCTCAAAATGACAGGCGTATAATTTCTTCGCTTTAAAATGATATTCTCCTTTTTGAACATACCCTAAAGCAATAAAATGAGCCGCTAAACGCAGTAGGCCTGTTTTCTCATGCCCAAAAGTACGTAAGGCAATGTGATCATTGATTAAAGGCCGCCCTTCATAAAGCATGTCGTGGATTTTTAAAGCAGAAGGACAAAGGCGCTGAGTATAGTCTTTCCATAATTCATCAAACAATGCATTTATACCGTTCATTTTCTTCTCCTTATACCCAAGAGACTTGAAGTTAGGTGTCGGCAGCAAGTGAGTGAAGCCTCTGAACATAGATGGACTATGTGATTGGGCGCAGTGAGCGTAGCCAACACCCACGCCCCCTCAAAGACGAGGGGTATAAAACTATAAAATGATCCCTGGGCTTAATTGAGAAGGCAATAGAACACGTTCTTGCTCTATGGATGCCACAGGATAAGCGCAATAATCAGCGGCATAATAAGCGCTTGGACGTAAATTTCCAGAAGCCCCTACGCCACCAAATGGCAAATCTCCCCTTGCCCCCGTTAAGGGAGAATTACGGTTTACAATCCCTGCTCGAATATGATTTAAAAAATAATCCCATTCTGCGTCATCTTTTGATATCAAGCCTGCAGACAAGCCATATCGGGTCTCATTAGCCAGTTCAACCGCTTGATTTAAGTTATCAAAACGCACAACTTGCAGAAGAGGGCCAAAAATTTCTTCGTCAGGTAATTTATCAAGCCCTGTCACATCAATGATCCCAGGAGACAAAAGAGCGTCATGAAGTAACGAGACGCTTAAAAGCGGCTTTCCTCCCAAAGAAATAAGTCGGTCTTGAATGGCGAGCACTTTTTCCGCCGCTTGTATGGAAATTTGCGCGCCAAAAAAAGCAGAGGGATCATCAAACGGCCCACCCACTTTAATGTGCGCTGTTTTTTCAACCAAGCGAGATAAAAGCGCATCTCCCTTTTGGCCTTTTTGAATATACAAACGACGCGCACAAGTACAACGCTGCCCGCCACTCAGGAAAGCGGATTGAATAATACAATACAAGGTTGCCAACAGATCGTCGTAATGGTCAGAAACCACCATGGGATTGTTGCCCCCCATCTCAAGGGCCAACATTTTTTCTGGATGTCCCGCCAATTTTTGATGCAGTAAATGCCCCGTCAATGCGCTGCCTGTAAATAAAATCCCATCAATGTTTTTATGGCTTGCTAGAACGGACCCCGTCTCTCGCCCTCCTTGCACTAAATTGATCACCCCTTCTGGCAGGCCTGCATCCAACCAGATTTTCATGGTCTCTTCTGCTGTTTTTGGGGTTAATTCTGAGGGTTTAAAAACCACGGTATTTCCGGCTAAAAGCGCGGGAACAATATGCCCATTGGGTAAATGAGCGGGAAAATTATAAGGCCCAAAAACCGCCATAACGCCAAGAGGCCGATGACGCAAAACGATCTTAGCCTCTTGCGTACTCTTGATGTTTTCTCCCGTTCTGTCATGAAAAGAGCGCAATGAAATCGCAACCTTCCCCTCCATTGCAGCCACTTCGGTACGGGCTTCCCAAAGCGGTTTTCCGGTTTCTTCAGCAATAACGTGTGCCAAGTGCTCAGAGGCTATTTTTAGTTTTTCACTAAAACGAGTTAGCAAAGCAAAACGCTCTAAAAAGGGGGTGTTTTTCCAATACAAGAAAGCCTTTCTTGCCCCTTTTACAGCCAAATCCACTTGATAAGGACTGGCCGCATTGGCATGCCAAATAATCTCGCTGTTGTAAGGATTCAGTGAGAGAAATTCCTCCCCTTCACCTAAAACGGCTTTGTTTTCAATAAAGAGTGTCATTTTTTCGCTCCTCTATAGCTACAAGGCGCACCTTGTCTCCGTCAATCACCCGCAATGCCTCCGCGACCTCTTGAGTCACGATAGCCTGATTGGCCTCTTGATCGACTGCAACTTTGCACGCCGTGGCGCGAAAATGACGAAAGTGCGTGTTAGAAATAAGGTAGTCTTGTGCGCTGGTGTGAGGGGCTATTTTTACCTTCGCACTGAAGGATCGTCTTATCGAGTCGATGTTGTAGCGTAAACATTCTACCGTAGGGCCAGCATCAAAAATATCAATGTATCCTCTGTAAGTGAATCCTTCGTTTTCAAGAAGGCGTAAAGCCGGACGTGTTTTTTCATGCACTTGGCCTATCACTGCACGCGCCTCATCGCTCAATAAATTGACATAAATAGGTAATTTCGGCATTAAATCCGCAATAAAGCCTTTTTGTCCTGTTCCTGCAAGGTAATCGGCCAAAATAAAATCAATGGAGAAAAAATGATCTTTCAACCATCCCCAAAAAGGAGAGTCGCCTTTTTTATCCGAAATTCCACGCATTTCTGCAAAGATGATGTCCGAAAATTTTTCAGGAAACTGCGCCAACATCAAAAAACGGGATTTTGATAAAAGCTTTCCACTGAAACCTCCTCGAAATTGAGGACGTAAAAATAAAGTGCAGATTTCAGTCAGTCCTGTGTAGTTATTTCCAAGGCTTAACACTTCAACCACATTGTGTACTTCTAAGCGCCGAGAATGGTGAACCACCTTATTGACATGGTAACTGTAAAAAGGACTGTCTAAACCCACAGCGGCTTCTATGCCCGTCGTTCCTGCTATTTCTCCCGTTTCAGTGTCTTCTGCCACCATTAAATAACTTTCATTTCCGGGTGACGACACGTCCAATGAAAAGCTTTTTATCGAATGATCAATTCGCGCTTGAATCACATCTTTATCAACAGGTAAAGACGTGAAACCATGCCCCGACTCTTTCGCACATTGCATCAAAACATCAAAATCAGACGCCTTAATTGGCCGAATAACTAACATCCCTTTTCCTCCCGATCTCATGATAAAAGACAAAATGCGTCATTCTCATTAAAATACTTATGCTTTTTGAAGCCTTGCTAGCGCACGACTCAAACGGATCACACCTTCATCGACCTCTTCTTTCGTAATGAGAAGAGAAGGCGTTATTCGAATCACATTGGCTCCTGCGGCTAAAACGAGTAATCCTTCCTCCCCAGCAAGGCTTAAGAACTCCCGGGCCCGTCCTGTGTATGCGGCATTAAACTCAGCGCCAATAAGCAAACCTTTGCTTCTAATAGCCTGAAACACGTTATATTTTGCATTCAAAGCATCTAAAGCTTGATGAAACCAAACCTCACGCTCTTTGACCCCTTCCAATAATTTCCCTTGATTAACCAGCTCAACCACGGCAAGCCCAACAGCGCAAGCCAAGGGATTTCCTCCATAGGTTGACCCATGTGTTCCTACTTTCATGTGAGACGCGAAAAGACGCGTTGTGAGCATGGCACCGATGGGAAATCCGCCCCCAAGTGCTTTGGCGCTGGTAAGAATATCTGGAATAACAGAGGTTTGCTGATAAGCATAAAATGAGCCCGTGCGCCCGACCCCGGTTTGAACTTCATCAAAAATAAGCAATGCATGGTGTTTATTACAAAGCGCACGCACTCCTTGTAAAAATGCATCGTCAGCCAGAATAACCCCCCCCTCACCTTGAACAGGCTCTACGATGACAGCGCAGGTTTTATCTGAAATAGAAGCTTCAAAGGCGGGAAGATCATTATAAGGAAGATGCGTGATGTCTCCCGGCTTTGGACCGAATCCATCAGAATATGCGGGCTGTCCTCCTGCGGTGACAGTGAAAAAAGTGCGACCATGAAATCCTTGATGAAAGGCAATAATCTCGCTTTTTTCTTCTCCGTAAATATCAAATGCCCGCCGACGCGCGAGCTTTAATGCGGCTTCATTGGCCTCTGCGCCTGAATTACAAAAAAAGACACGTTCAGCAAAGCATGATTGAGTCAGTTTTTTAGCTAAGCGTAATGCCGGGGCATTGGTCATAACATTGCTTAAATGCCAAAGTTTTTCAGCTTGAATTTTAAGGGCATTCACCAAAGAAGGATGCGCATGCCCTAAACAACTCACCGCAATGCCTCCCGCAAAATCGATGTACTCTCGTCCTTCTTGATCCCAAAGTCTTGCCCCCTTTCCATATTCAGGGATCATGGGCATAGGGGAATAGCATGGCACCATGACCTCATCAAATTCTTTGCGCTCTGTCTTTGTCTGATTATTCATGTCTTAAATCCCTCTATAAACCTTGAGTTAAGCATAGTATTTACAAGCGTTTCGCCTTGTAAATCGCACAAGAAGAGGGTCTCAAAAAATAAAAGAATCCATGAAAGGAAGAGGGCATTTATTGATATACGCAAAGTGATTGAAGCTGCGAGGCTGCGCCAAGCGAGTGAAGCCCCTCAGAAAATCGGTTATCTGATAAGGCTGAACGAGCCGAGTCAACACCCACGCACCTTCAACGGAGACAGGTATAAAACAAAAAGGAATGAAGTGATCATCAAAATATAAAATCAAGCACTTAACAAGATAGCGAAAGAAAATTATTTAATAATTCATGCCCTTGCTCAGTCAAAATGCTTTCGGGGTGAAACTGCACCCCTTCGAGGGCTAAATCCCGATGGCGAATACCCATAATTTCATCAAACTCCCCCTCACGTTCAGTCCAAGCCGTCACTTCGAAACAAGAGGGTAAGCTCTCAAAATCAACCAACAAGGAATGATAACGCGTCACCCTCAAAGGGTTATTTAGACCCAAAAAAACCCCTCGGTTCTGATGAAAGACAGGGCTTGTTTTACCGTGCATGACTTGCCGAGCGCGCACCACCTTCCCTCCAAAAACCTGTGCAAGAGCTTGATGCCCTAGACAGACGCCAAGAAGAGGAATTTTTCCCGCAAAATGCGCAATCACTTGAAGAGAAATGCCCGCATCATCTGGCGTGCCTGGGCCTGGAGAAATAACAAGATGTTGAGGAGATAAGGAATTAATTTCTGAAAGCGTGATCGCATCATTTCGGCGTACTTCAACCTGCACACCTAATTGGGAAAAATATTGATAAAGGTTGTAAGTGAAAGAATCATAGTTATCAATAAGTAAAAGCACAGAGCTTCCTCATCATTGTATTTTCGCGTTATTTCGCAAAAGGGGATTAGGAAAAAACAGCTCAAGATCCTATCACAGCCTAAAGATCTCTTCATGAACTATACCCATCGCCTTTGAAAATGCAGGTTTTTTTGCTGCACCCTCAAAGTCCACTTTGAAGCGCTTGGGTGGTAGCTGCGCCCGTTCAGTCCAATCAGATCGTCGTTCTATACCCAAAGGAATTGAAGATGCGTGTAGGCGCACACCTTCAGGTGTTTTGGGTAACGGGCACGTTCACCTCACTTGGGTATAAATTCGTGCATAAATGAAACACACAAGACTCAAAGCAATAAGATTTAATCCTTTAAAAACCGAGCATTGTAGGGTATTTCATATGCACCGCTGTTTTGAAAATGCCGCTCATTATCAAATTTCCGCCCGTAGAAACTCTCGCAAGGTGGACATTTTGCTGAGGTCGAAAAAGCATTGAACCTACTTTATTTGGGTTCGGTATAATACGTCCAGAATAAGCGCGCACAGGCGAATTTAATTTATTTGCTAAAACTTGCCCTTGTGAAAACATGCGTCCACCAAACGCCCCATAACAACTTCGCAAATGAAAAACCTCGTTCACTCCCATTATTCCAGAGCGTTCAACTTGCACAATTTTAGCAAGCGCAGAGGCTGATTTCATTCCACTTGAGGTGATCGTTAACGCTGGCGCACCGTGAGCAAGGAGACTCGTTTCTGTGAGATGAGTTAGCTGTACCGTATTTTTCCAAGCAAGGCTGCTTTTCCCCATAAGTTGAGCTGCAGAACCAAATCCAACGCTTCCAAATGAAACCAGAATGGATCCAATCCCAAAAACAGTAGAAGCTATCATTAGGTTTGAAGCTAACTCAGGATCCGTCTCCATCAGGGCTCCTTGAGCAATACCTACAGCGCCAGACGTAACACCAAATACACCAGAAACAATCGAAGCTCCCGCCAAAAAAGAAGCGATACCCACGACGCCAGAAGCAAAAGAAAGAACACCAAAACCAAATGAAAACAAGGAGACAAACAATACACTGAGACTCACAGCAATAATAATTCCAGCCTCCGTGCTTAAATGACCATCATAATCAAGAAAATTTATGGGATCACCGTTGCAATAGGTATAGGGATTTATACCCCCAGCGCCAAAAGGACTGTAATCATCCACCGAATAAAAACGGCATACAGAAGGATTATAAGAACGGTATCCATTACCCAAATGATACAAATTTGATGTGGTATCTTTTATTTCTGAATTGAATCCTCGATATAATAAAGAAGAGCTTCGCCTTTCATTTATAAAGTTAAACGCCGCTTTCACTTCGAGAGGTAAGAGCATTATCTGTGTTGCTCCAATGGCAAAAAGACTTCTTATTAAAAAACGTCTCCTGTTTATATCAACAAATTCATTTGATTCTTTTCCTTTTAAACCTGTTAATTCAAACATTGTTTTCCACTCCCACACCATAAGGTGTGTTCTTTCTATAAATAGTAAATTCACCTGAAGGCTCCACACAACAAACAGGCGTTCCTTTATAATCACAAAGTAGATTTTCTGTTTTTTCATTGTTCTCATTAATAAAGAACTCTGATGTTCTAATTATTGCATTGTATAGATAACTAAACATCACCTCAGAAGATCGTTTATTTTCAGAATCGAAGACGAGAATATCTTTAACTCTCTCCCCATCACCATAAATATAAAATTCTTTTCTATTCTTCATTTTTTTAATAACAAGCTTCTTTGCCGCATCATAAACATATTCACATTCTCTTTGCAATTCTGATGTTGAAGCATGAACAACACAATAAGATAATTGATTCAAAGAATTATAAGTATACGAAGCGAAAGAATCATTGATAACATTTCCATTTAAATCATATTCAAAATGGGTACTTGTATTTTCCTCAACATTCTGTATATTTATTAACTTTTGCTTTTGATGATTATCATAATTATATCTATCTGTTCTTTTTGTATTATCTGAATAACCTGTTAAAATGGATTTTATATTATTGTAGATATCATATTCAAATTTCTGACTCTTTACTTCTTTCCCTGTTTCATCAAGAGGACTTAATTCTCCAACACTCCTATATTCAATGAGCCTAGACATATAGTCATAGGTAAAGTTTTCGGTGTTTATTTTATTTCCGTACCGACTCTCAATCTCTATTTTCCTATCGTAAACATCATAAGCATATGTATGCAAAATAATGTCTCGGTTAGAAACCTTCATTAACCGTGTTTTTTCTCTGTCAAAATCATCATAGGTTATAATGACGCTTACATTATCCACACTTAAAATTGAAGGCTGATCTGAAGGATCATAATGAATTATTGATTCGAAGTTTTTTAACGTGTCATTTATAAATGCGACACCCTTTAACAGTCCAATATTATTGTAACTGTATATTTCCTTATAGGTATTAACTCGATTTAATGATAGAATCCGACCTTTAGTGGAATATTCATAGAAATATAATTCAGAAATATTAAGCTCTGCACAAGTTAGATTCATAACATTGATCCTGTGCTTTTCATCATACAGATTACTTTGTTTTATTCTGTCATTTTCGAGTAACACAATATCCTCTAGCTTATAATCGAAACGATTATTTATATCATTGCTCTTTTCTAAACGAATGGCATTATTAAATAAATATTCATAGCTAATACTTTTGTTTTCATTAAGACTAATTCTGATAGGATTAAATCCATTAGCATAATAATACTTTTTTACCCTGTCTTGTATTGTTTCTGTTAGTAATCGTCCAATGCCATCATATGTCCTTGAGGCAATAATCACATCGTTCAATAAGTACTTAATCGGTTTGTTTTCTATATTGTTCGAATCGTAAATTGTCTTTTCAACAACAGATAAATGCCCTACTGATGAGGTTGTTTTTTTGATAAGTCGATTAAAATAATCATATTCGTTTTCAATTTTATGATTAAATAATTTCCTGTCTATATAAGAGGTAGATATTAAGTTATCAAAAAAATCGTATTCATATATCTCGGTTATATCATCTTGACCGGAAGTCCTTTTGCGTTCTTTCTTTATTACATTTAACTTGTCATCGTAATAAAGGGTCTCTTTACTCTTTCCCGAAATAGTTGTGACTGTTTGCTGTATAAAATCACTTATTATTTGATCTGTCTTACCGCTTGGGTATGTTACTTTAATTAGATTTTGATATTCATCATACTCATATAACCACAGACTAGAGACCTTGGTGTTATTACAGGTATCAAATAGATTCTTCTTTACCATGTTCATGAATTCGTCATAAACATACATGGCACTCACTACAAGTTTGTTTTCCTCATCTTTTAAGAGTTCTTTATGCAGAAATCCGTATGAATTATAAACTCTAACATTATTCATCTCTGAATTAACTACACTTAACGAATTTTCTGAAAATGCATTTTTAGTATATGCTTCACTAGAGATCAATAGGCCTGAGTAATTTTCAACTTTACTTATAACCTCTCCATTGTCATTATACTTGAATGACAATGTTCTAGAATCAGGACTGGTAGAACTTAATAATTTATTATCCACAATCCTGTATTCTGCAGATTCAGAATAACGATCTTTACCACTAAAAGTAGAACTTGATACCGTATAACTGAATAATGACATTCTATAATTATGGGCCTTACTTAATATTAACTTATTTTCTATATAGGTTTCTTCTTTTAAAATACGGCCAAAAAAGTCTCCCTCGTTTGGGTTATCAAAGTATTTGTATTTCCACAGAATAGATGGAGTCCCTGATGGGAAACGATAAACTAAACCTCTTTCTGAAATGGTGATGAGAAGAGAATCATTTGAGATTTTGGAGTAATGAAAATACTCTGATGATTTCAAGACACCTTCTTTCGTAAACATTCTTATGTTCCGAATGTAGGTTGTCATTCCATTATTTGATACCGGACAGGTTTTATCACCCGATGCAGGATAGTAGACACATTCTTTATATCGTCCATCTGTGTATATTTTCTTTATTAAATTACCAAAAAAATCATGATGATAAATCTCATGTTCTCGGAGAATAAATTGATTTCCTTTATAATATACCACCGTTTTTTCTACTACTTTCCCGAAATTCCTTGGCTGTTGACTGATAGGAAGATCAAAATTTGATGCGTAAACATAGTTATTAACTTGATACTTTAATTCACGACTATTTCGTTGGATATAAAATTCTTCTTTTAATAAAAAATGATACTTATTATACGTCCTTTTTACTTTTCTTTTTTTATTTAAAATATTTAGCGTTTCAAGCGTATAGTATTCAAAGCTTCCACGCACACCATCAGCAATGGGATCATACTTCGAATTAATTTCGTGCTGAAGATAACCACCGTAACCCGTGTAATTGTTTTTTGGATCATATTCATATGAAATCTCTTTTGTTCTTTTTGTTACACTGTCAAAATAGGTTATTTTAGAAACCGGACATGGCTTATTTGGATATCCTTTTGGAACATTTAATGGATTTCCATAGGTGATTTTAATTAACAGATTTAATTCATTTTTCAACTCATTCAAATAAATATCACCATTTGTTAGAGTCGTATATTTAAACAAAATCTCATCCGTAAACGAGTTAACTTTTGACAATATTTTCTTTGAGTTAAAATCAATTAAAGTAAATAATTTCTTATAATATAGAATGTCGTTAGTGCTCATTTCTGATTTAATTAAACGGTTCTCATAATAAATGATAAGTTTAGAACCATTTGCATTATTTATTTCAGTAAGACAAACTTTTTCTCTTATCTTTTTCCATGTAAAATTTAATGTCTTTCCATCAAGATAAGATATTGAGTCCAGCAACCCAGTAAGAACAGATATTTTTTCAATACGCCCATCAATATAGTGTATATAATAGAAACCTTTTTTCCTTATTAGGTAAATATCATCGCAGTAATAATTGTAAAATCCTGTTTTTTTATTCTCTATTATATCTTTGATAAAAAAACTGGCCCCAGAAGAGAGTTCAAGCATGAATGAACCGCGCTCAGCTTCATAAACCTTGGTCAACATC
The DNA here is from genome assembly GCA_947041315.1 of uncultured Enterovibrio sp. Lineage (GTDB taxonomy): Bacteria > Pseudomonadota > Gammaproteobacteria > Enterobacterales > Vibrionaceae > Enterovibrio. The sequence continues at coordinate 2,537 of CAMRDW010000077.1, read as the reverse complement.
AAACGATTTCCGATTCCAAAACCGAAATGATCTGATATTGTTTGTTCATACATTAAATTTAACTTAAATGCAGGAGAAACAAATTCTGCCACTTCTAATGTATATGAAATCGTTCCCGTTCTTGGATCGACACCGCTATTAATATAACTAGTGAAATTCTTTGCATTGGAGTTTTCGGGCAACATTTAAAATAAACTCTAAATTATACATTAAGAACCCCAGATAAACTGGGGGATGATAAATCAATATATTACATATCTATTTGATTCAAACTTAATAAGCAATGTCTTTTCATTTCCATAGTTATCTGTTATTTTTAAGGGTCTATTCATCGTTCCAGTATTAAACATTCCATTCGATGCTCCCCAGAGCCCTTTATAATTTTTTGCCGCTATCCAATGAATCACCCCATTTAACTGATAAAAATAGGACATCCCTTTTCTTTGATACATTTTTTGCGGAATTAATTGAAGGCCCTTTTTCCAATAATCATGAAAAGGAATATAAAATGATGTCACAACCTCTTCTTTTTGAGGAAGAAGAAACAATGTCGTGTTGTGATTCCAATCACTTCCAACTGGAATTCTATTATTCGTCCTTGAAATTTGAGAAGCTATAATTAAGTTTTGTGCTGATGCAACATTCCCTACAATTGGGACTACTACAGAAATATTTTTGATATAGGCATTTTTTTTACCTGTTATTTTCAATTCATAATAACTTAAACCGCCAAGTCGACGATCTCCAGGATAACCAGGCCAATCCGTGCGATACTGTAAAAATGAAAAATCGCTGGCTTGATATACGGGAGAGGGGATGGCTTTTATATTTGCGCTGCTCGCATTTCCGTTTCCACATGAGTCATAACTGTCTGCAATCTTTACACATATCTCTTGATGGTTCACCGATTTATCCGTTGACACATAATAAACAACATAATTTTCATTAATACGAAGATTATATTCACTGCCGGTTTCAACTAAACTTTCATACTGGTTAGTGACATTGGATAAAGCCCATCCATGTTTATTTTTTTGATTCATTAACAACAAGCCATCAACAGGCCCTTCTTTTTTCAGATACAAAGAAATAAGGGGGTCACCATTTTCTAACTCCATCTTATTTAAAAGCACTCTTTTCTGTTCGATGCCTTTATCGTATATTTCAAGAGTGACATCTACAGGTGCCTGCATATTCCCATTTGCATAAATAGTATATTGCCCATCTACATTTGTGAGCTGGCCCAATTTAACAGATTCAATCTCGTATTTTGAAGGGTCAAAATAATTGGCAGATATTTCATCCGAGGCATAGGCTTTATTAAAAGTTAAAATAATTAAAAACGATATAACTGTTTTTGTAAATTTAATCATCACTCATCTCATTCTAAAGATAGAGACTGGGGTTGCATCTAAAAACAACCATAAAAAAACAATAAAAAAATCATTAAAGGACCAAAGGACCTGGTTAATATATTATTTTTTACTCCCATTTACTTTTATATCCCCAAGACACTTGACGTTGCATGTAAGGCAGCAAATAAGTAAAGCCCCTGAGCATAGATGGCTATCTGATAGGGCTGAACGAGCCTAATCAACACCCACGCTGGTTCAAAGGCGAGGGGTATATTTAGAAATTTGTACTCTGTCTGCTCGGGTTAAATAAGACAGCTGTCTTCCTTGAATGCGCCTTAATTGAATCTTGATGATTTTAAGAATGACGAACGCCGTCTCGTTTTAGGACGGCATCCGTCAAATTTTGTTATTTCGTGTCTTGTATTTCCTTGTGACTTACAGCCATCCCAGTTGTTTTAGGCTTATCGTGTCATTCCAGATTTTAGTTAAATGCTGGATTCGACCGTCTTTAAACTGCATCGCGTAGACGTAATCCGCCGAAAAAGATTTACCTGTTGGTTCACAAGGGCCACCAGGACCGGTTTGGGTTCCATGAAAAACCGCGTAAGCTGCTGCGAAATCACGCTCTTCATCCACGGCGAAAAATCGCATCTCATAATGCCCGTCAGGAATCGCTATCAATTGTCCTTTTACCCAGTCAATGTAAATTTCCAGAGAATTTACATTAGACAAGACCTCTGCCTGTGCAGAGAATGTCGCATCGGGATGGCAGAATTCTTTGCAGCCCTCCCAACCTTTTCCAGTCTCACAAGCCTCAAAAAATAACTTGGCTTTTCTTAGGGTTTCACTCATTTTCTTCTCCGTTTAGTCATTTATTGTGGTAGGCCGGAATTTTAAAATCATAAGCGCAAGACTCATGGGACAACCGGATGTGGGGAAGTCACTCCTTATCAATGGAATGTTTCAATTCCCAAAAGTAAAACAATATAAACCATAAAAGACAAATAGTTAACTAAATGTTAAGCGTGAGAGGTTTTCTAATTAAAGCCGCGTTATTACTAAGGAAAATTAGCTCAACAGGCAGACAAACGAGCAGATTCAATCAAGACAGAAAACAAGCCAAAGCTTGCCTCATCGTCTTTAAAAAAGAGGAATACTGAACAAATAAAATCATGGGTGTCC
>CAMRDW010000076.1 GCA_947041315.1 uncultured Enterovibrio sp. | reverse complement strand
TGTCTACGGATGCGCTTGAATTCGTGAATAATTTTCTACACAATGAAAAGATTGATGACCTAGATTTTTGATTTTTGCCTTCTTTATCCTGAGTCTCAATCTTCTCTGAAGTATTCGACGTCTTTGCTATTGGTAAGGTTTGCCCATCCCTTGCCGCATAAACCCTTGCAATTGAACGAATGTACTGAGGAATGATGTTCATTTTTATATTCCAGACTGTTTTTTAGAGTGTACTTTTTGTGAAAAACAAAATGATTTTTAACAGACGAAAGGTGTTTTTAAGAATGAAATGAAATGAAATGAGGTCTCAAGCTCATTTCATTAAGCAGTTATACCCCTCACCTTTAAAGATGCAGGGTGCTGTTTGTTGCGCTCCTTCTGTGTAATCACAGAGTCCATCTTGCTGAGGTGCTTCACTTAGCTTGCCGCAGGCGCATATCTTCAATTATTTTGGGTATAGAGTACCGATGTTTAATGGTGGATTTTTAAAAAAAGCCCTGAAAATGTCAGGGCTTTTTTATTTATTAGCGAGTTACTCTGGAGAATGAAGGGTGAGGCTTGAATTGTGTAATGCCTGAAAAAGTCCCTTTTCAAAGCGAGTGATTGGCGTTTGAAAAGGGTCAATCTCTTCACCGGTTTCCAGTGGGTGATAATTACTCACAAGCTGTACAACAAGTAAGTTGTGACCTTTTTCATCAGTGAAAATGCCCGCCAGATTATGGCTTCCAAAAAGTGATCCTGTTTTGGCTTTTAAGGTGTCTTTTAATGGAGGATACCTCACGCTGTGACGGTATTTTAACGTGCCATCTACGCCAGAAACCGGAAGCATACTGACAAGGTGTTCTCCTTTTTTCGAGTAGAAAAAAGAAATGATTTCGATTAATTGAGCCCCCGTAATACGGTTATTTCGAGACAATCCAGAACCATCAGTGATAACGGCCGTCGATAAATCAATGCCTGCTTTTTCTTTTAGTATGATTTTCATTGCCATCGCACCGTTTGAAAAGGTGCCGGGTTGCTTGTAATAATGGTGTCCAATCATTTTCATTAAGTTATCTGCTACAAGATTGTCTGAATCTTTCAGCATTTTTTTTAAAAGAGCGTCGCGCGGCTCTGATGAATGTGTGGTGATGAGTTTGGCGGTTTTATTTAATTGTCCTGTTTTAATTTGTCCCTTAAATCTGATCCCCGCACTTTTTATTTCTGCCTTTAAAACATCTTCAGCATATTTAGTGGGATTTTGTATGGCAAATTGGAGGGCAAGGGGGGCATTTCTGTATGCAAGACAGCCCGAGAGTTTATAGACGTTTTCTTGAGAATAATGAAGTTGAAGCTCGCAAAGGCGCTCTTTTTGCTCTTCTTTAGAGACAGCAATAACGTCACTGGAAATCGAAACAGGATGATGTTGAGGGACAAAAACGCGGGTGCGTTTTTTCCTTTTGTCGCTGTATATTGAACCTTGAACACAATTATTATCAAGCGAAATGGCACTTGATGGGGCGCTATAGCAAACGCCTAAAATATCCCAAGGCCACCCAATGGCCTGTTCGTAACCGGAAAAAACAGTACCATCAAGTAATATATCGCCTTTTATGTTCTTGATGCCTGCATTTTTAATGGTTTTGAGGAGTTTTTTTATGTTTTCCCGTGTGAGTGTCGGGTCCCCTCCAAATTGAAAGATGATGTTCTGTCCTGATTGATAAACCTTTGTTTTAAATGTGAAATCATCCGGAAATGCAAGGGTTGTCGCGATGGCTGTGGCCATTTTTAGGGTGCTTGCTGGGGGGAGTAAAATATCATCATCTATTTTAAGAATGCTTTTTTTCGTGCTGGTGTCGTAAATTGACAAACTGAGTTGAGATCCCGCGGGTAATATGGCTTCAAGATTTTGAATGGGAATGGCGAAGGTATTCATTGAATAAACAAGAAAAGAAAATATAAAGCAACGTTTTTGCATTGGAATTATGACCTTTACGAAAGTTTCACTGAGTGTGTTGTTGTAAAAATGTTGCGTTATTTTGTCGTTTTAGAGGCGTATCATATCGCATTTTTTTGTTTAATTTAATAGGGTGGGGCGTGTGTGTAAATGCGAGATTGTTGTCTTAAATCTTTGATGACCTAGCTTGATAACTTGTTTAAACTTAGAGTATAAAATCTGATTATTTGTCACGCTTGCGTTAATCTTCGCGCGTGGCTTTATTTTTGTCAAAATGCCTGAATTTTGGCTTATTGAAAGGTGATGTCATTTATGGATAAAGTACCTATGACGGTCCGCGGTGAGGCGCAGCTTCGTGAGGAGCTTGGTCGCTTGCTTAAACGTCGTCCAATTATTACACAAGCAATAGCCGAGGCTCGTGAGCTTGGTGATCTTAAAGAAAATGCAGAATACCACGCAGCGCGTGAAGACCAAGGTATTTGTGAAGCACAAATACGAGATATTGAATATAAATTGTCTGTTGCACAGGTTATTGATATCACAAAAATTCAAAATCTAGGAAAGGTGATTTTCGCGTCTACTGTCTGGTTAATAAATTGTGAGACCGATGAAAAAGTCACTTATCAAATCGTGGGTGACGATGAAGCAGATATTAAGAAAAATTTGATTTCAGTGAATTCGCCTATTGCCCGAGGACTGATTGGCAAAGAAGAGGGGGATGAGGTGACCATTGTCACTCCCGGTGGGATTAAAATATTTGAAATTGACACCGTTAAATACATCCATACCCAAGAGATTTGAAAATGCAGGTTGGCAGCCCGTGAGCTGCGCCTCGATTGAGTTTTCTATTGGGCTTTGAGACACACCCAAAGACATTGAAGATGCGCGTCTGTAAAAAGCGAGAGAAGTCCCTGAGCATAGATAAGCTCTGTGATTGGGCGCTGCGAGCGTAAGCCAACACCCACACACAGCATCAAAGGCGACGGGTATAGCAGGCACGTCAAAGACGGCGGGTAGGAGTGGATTTACACAGTGACATGCGAAAAGGCCGCAATGCGGCCTTTTTTATTTTCGGGGTAATTCGATTTTACGCGCTTCACTTTGGCGATAAAGCACCAATGTTTTTCCGATCACTTGGACTTTTTCAGCTTTCGTTTCGCGAACAATGGCATCCACCGTTAAATGTTTGGTATCACGATCTTCTGAAGCCACTTTCACTTTGATGAGTTCATGGTGGTTCAGTGCAAGTTCAATTTCTGCAATCACCGCTTCTGTTAACCCATTTGAACCCATTAATACAACGGGTTTCAGATTATGGGCGAGACCTTTGAGATGTTGTTTTTGTTTTGTGCTTAGATTCATATTAGATTTGATTTTTTAAGTTTTGGGGTTGAAAAAAACGCATTCTAACGCCATCTCAGAAGAAACTGAATCATTTCCTACTTTACTGTCTCCCAGAAGGGTGAACAGTTCTGTTGTAAGTCAGGTTAATATGAGTAAAAAGAAACATTCAGCGAGTTCGGGGCGCTGGTTACAAGAACATTTTAATGATAAGTACGTTCAAGAAGCACAAAAAAAAGGTTTTCGTTCTCGGGCTATTTTTAAACTTGATGAAATTCAAGGAAAAGATAAGTTATTAAAGCCTGGAATGATCGTCGTGGACTTAGGGGCAGCCCCTGGAGGCTGGTCTCAATATGCCGCCGAGAAGGTGGGAGATCAAGGGCAAGTGATTGCGTGTGATATTCTCCCGATGGACTCCATCGCTGGAGTCAGCTTTTTACAAGGTGATTTTCGTGAAGAAGCCGTACTCAATGCCTTAATGACGAGGATCTTACCGAATAAAGTTGATTTGGTAATGTCAGATATGGCTCCAAATATGAGTGGAAATATGGCTTCAGATCAACCAAAAGCAATGTATCTTGTTGAACTTGCTCTTGAAATGTGTAGAGAGGTGCTAGCCTTACAAGGTTCATTTATTGTAAAAGTATTTCAAGGTGAAGGGTTTGATGAGTATCTTGCTCTTGTCCGCAAGCTGTTTAAAACGATCAAAATTCGAAAACCGGATTCTTCACGAGCCCGTTCTCGAGAAGTCTACATTGTGGCTACAGGTTACAAACTGTAGTATTCTACCTTCTATTCATACAGTTTTTTTGGAGCTAACACTTTGAGTGACATGGCAAAAAACTTGATTTTATGGCTCGTTATCGCTGTCGTATTGATGTCAGTGTTCCAAAGTTTTGGACCGGGAGACAGCGCAGGACGTCAAGTAGATTACACGACCTTTGTGCAAGAAATAGGACAAAACAAGTTACAAGATGTTCAGTTTAATAATCGTGAACTGAAAGTGACGCGCCGTGACGGCACGGATTATCTGACTTACATGCCTGTATTGCAGGATCCTAAATTGTTGGATGATTTAATCAATAACAAAATAAAGGTACGAGGAACGCCACCAGAAGAACCAAGCATATTAGCGTCTATTTTCATTTCTTGGTTCCCCATGCTTCTTTTGATTGGTGTGTGGATTTTCTTCATGCGTCAAATGCAAGGCGGCGGTGGTAAAGGTGCGATGTCTTTTGGTAAATCAAAAGCGCGCATGATGAGCGAAGAGCAAATCAAAACAACCTTTTCTGATGTTGCAGGCTGCGATGAAGCAAAAGAAGATGTAAAAGAGTTGGTTGATTATCTGCGTGATCCCAGTCGTTTTCAAAAACTGGGTGGCAGGATCCCAACGGGTATTTTGTTAGTCGGTCCTCCTGGTACGGGTAAAACGCTATTGGCAAAAGCCATTGCAGGTGAAGCGAAAGTTCCTTTCTTCACGATTTCCGGATCAGATTTCGTTGAAATGTTTGTGGGTGTGGGTGCATCACGTGTGCGTGACATGTTCGAACAAGCGAAAAAAGCCTCACCTTGTATCATTTTTATCGATGAAATTGATGCCGTCGGCCGTCAACGTGGCGCAGGTTTGGGAGGTGGACATGATGAACGTGAACAAACTCTAAACCAAATGCTGGTTGAAATGGATGGCTTTGAAGGCAACGAAGGCGTGATTGTTATCGCGGCAACAAACCGTCCTGATGTTCTTGATCCTGCTTTACTTCGTCCGGGTCGTTTTGACCGTCAAGTGGTTGTGGGTCTTCCTGATGTGCGTGGACGTGAACAAATTCTCAAAGTACATATGCGTAAAGTGCCTTTGGGTGATGATGTGGTCGCGTCTGTGATTGCGCGTGCAACCCCTGGTTTTTCAGGGGCAGATCTTGCGAACTTGGTCAATGAAGCTGCATTGTTTGCTGCGCGCAGTAACAAACGCACGGTTTCAATGAATGAATTTGAACTGGCAAAAGACAAAATCATGATGGGCGCTGAGCGTAAATCAATGGTGATGTCTGAAGAAAGTAAAGAAGCCACTGCGTATCATGAAGCGGGCCATGCCTTAGTCGGGCGCTTGGTGCCTGAACATGATCCTGTCTACAAGGTTTCTATTATTCCACGTGGACGCGCTTTGGGTGTAACCATGTATTTGCCAGAGCAAGATCGTGTGAGCATGTCTCGTCAGCATCTTGAGTCTATGATTTCAACCCTTTACGGTGGCCGTTTAGCGGAAGAAATTATTTATGGTCTTGAAAACGTCTCAACCGGCGCTTCGAATGACATTGAACGTGCAACTGAAATTGCCCGTAAAATGGTGACGCAATGGGGCTTTTCCGAAAAATTAGGTCCTCTTCTTTATGCGGATGATGAAGGTGAAGTTTTCCTTGGACGCTCTGTGACTCAAACCAAGCACATGTCGGATGAAACGGCGCGTATCATTGATAAAGAAATTCGCGACTTGATTAATCGTAACTATGAAAGAGCACGTCAATTGATTGAAAGCAATATGGACATCATGCATGCAATGAAAGATGCGCTGATGAAGTATGAAACAATCGATGCCGCTCAAATTGATGATTTAATGTCGAGAAACCCCGTTCGTGAACCTGCGGGTTGGGAGGGGGAAACCAACTCTTCAGACGACAAACCCACAAAACCTGACTCAAAACCAGGTTCATCAGATAAGTCATTAGATATGAATGATAAATCGGTGGATTCTGACAATAAATCTGAAGCTTAATTTTCTGCTTTGACTCTTTAAAACCCCGATAATCTCGGGGTTTTTTTCATTGTTTTTTAAACGTAAATAATCTCAGCTATGAAACTAATCAGTCAATCTAAGTGCCTTTCTTTTCATCGTCCTCAAATTATGGGGATCCTTAATGTTACGCCTGACTCCTTTTCTGATGGTGGACAATTTTCTTCTCTCGATGCGGCTTTGTTTCATGCAGAAAGCATGTTAAAAAACGGGGCGCATATTTTAGATATTGGTGGAGAGTCGACGCGTCCTGGTGCACCTCTTGTCTGTGCTGAGGAAGAATTATCCCGCGTTATTCCTGTTATTGAAGGGATACGAGCCCGATTTGATTGCTGGCTTTCTGTCGACACAAGCAAAGCGATTGTCATGAAAGAAGCCGCTTTAGCCGGGGTTGATTTAATTAATGATGTACGGGCGCTCCAAGAAAAAGGGGCTTTAAAGGCCGCCATTGAAGCGGATATTCCTGTTTGTTTAATGCACATGCAAGGTCAGCCGCAAACCATGCAAGTTCAGCCTCAATACTCTGATGTGTTGCAGTCGGTGCATGATTTTTTTAAAGCACGTATTCGAGTCTGTGAAGAGCACGGATTAAATCGAAACAAAATGATCATTGACCCCGGCTTTGGGTTTGGAAAAAACAGGAGTCATAACTACCACTTACTTTCAAAATTAGATGAATTTCATCAATATGGTTTACCGTTATTGGCGGGGATGTCGAGAAAATCCATGATCTTTAAATTATTGGGTCGCTCACCAGAAGACGTCCTTGCAGGCAGTTTGGCTTGCGCTACGATAGCCTTGATGAAAGGCGCTCATATTATTCGTGTTCATGATGTAAAAGAAACCTCTGATGTCGTTCAAGTCTTTAATGCCTTGAATGAGGTTGAAGAAATCTCTGGAGAAACCCAATGAAACAACGCAAATATTTTGGTACTGACGGCGTGCGCGGCAAAGTGGGCACGTTTCCTATTACGCCCGATTTTATTCTTAAATTAGGCTGGGCTGCGGGACGCGTTTTGAGTCAGCAGGGCACAAAAAAAGTATTGATTGGAAAAGACACGCGCATTTCTGGGTATATGTTAGAAGCGGCGCTTGAAGCCGGTCTTTCAGCCGCAGGTCTTCAGGCCGCACTGACGGGGCCGATGCCAACACCTGCAATTGCCTATTTAACCCAAACATTTCGGGCCGAAGCGGGCATTGTTATTTCAGCCTCTCATAACCCTTTTGAAGACAATGGCATTAAGTTTTTTTCAGCAGAAGGAAAAAAACTGCCCGATGAAATTGAACTTGCGATTGAAGCTGAGCTTGAAAAACCCTTAACGTGCGTGGACTCAGAAAAACTGGGTAAGGCGAAACGTATTGTGGATGCGGCAGGGCGGTATATTGAATTTTGCAAAGGGACATTCCCTTCGCACATGAGCCTTGATGGTATCAAAATGGTGGTTGATTGTGCGCATGGTGCAACCTACCACATTGCCCCTTCTGTTTTTACTGAATTGGGCGCGAATGTTATCGCGATGGGCATTGAGCCGAACGGGACCAATATCAATCATGAAGTGGGTGCGACGGATGTGCGGGCGTTGCAAAAACGGGTAATAGAAGAAAAAGCGGCACTCGGAATTGCCTTTGATGGCGACGGAGATCGCCTTATTATGGTGGATCACGAAGGCCATAAAGTGGATGGTGATCAAATAGCCTACATTATCGCCCGAGAGTCTTTGCGTAATGGCACCTTAAAAGGCGGCGTTGTCGGAACCTTAATGAGCAACATGGGAATGGAAGTCGCCTTGAAAGAATTAGGGATCCCTTTTGTGCGTTCTCAAGTCGGAGACCGTTATGTTTTAGAAAAGCTTTTAGAGCATGATTGGAAGATTGGTGCTGAAAACTCAGGGCATATTATTTTACTTGATAAAGTGACCACGGGAGATGCCATTGTTGCCGCTTTGCAAGTGTTGGCGAGCCTCGTCGGAACGCAATTAAGTTTGAATACCTTGTGTAAAGGGATGATGATGTTTCCGCAGTTTTTGGAAAATGTGTATTTTTCCGGAGAGTCAGATCCACTTCACTGTGATGCTGTTCAGAATGTCGTGGCGACGGTGCAAGAGAAACTGGGTGAGAATGGGCGAGTTTTATTGCGAAAATCGGGGACTGAAGCTTTGATCCGTGTGATGGTTGAAGGGACAAACCTTGACGAAGTTAAGGCCTATGCCCTTGAAATTGCGGATGCGGTAAAAAAGAATTGCTAAAGTATTTGTGATGTTTTTATACTCAGAGAGCGAAAAAATGCTTATAAGTTGTGCAAATGAAAGAGAAAAGTCTGTTTTTTTGCATTTAATACTTGTCATACACAGCCGTTTTCGGTAGTATTCAATCGCTCTCTGATGTAGAGGGATGCGCTGGTTAGCCCTTCGAGGGTGCTGGCTCAACAATTTGGAACATAGGTGGAACGCATGTACGAAATTCTACTTGTGATTTATCTGTTGGCCGCACTGGGTGTAATCCTCCTCGTATTGGTTCAGCAAGGTAAAGGCGCAGACATGGGAGCATCCTTTGGAGCTGGAGCATCAAACTCAGTGTTTGGCTCAAGTGGTTCAGGGAACTTTCTAACGCGAATGACTGCGATATTCGCGACAATATTTTTAATTCTTAGCCTTGTGCTGGGAAATATGACAGCAAAAAAAACAGAAGTTGGAAGTGGATTTGATGACTTGTCTGTCCCAACATCTGAGCTGTTAGAAGTTGATAAAGCGGTTGTCGTTGAAGATGTAAACGACACACCGAACTAATCAAGAAAGATTTGCCGAGGTGGTGAAATTGGTAGACACGCTATCTTGAGGGGGTAGTGCCTGTATAGGCATGCGGGTTCAAGTCCCGCTCTCGGCACCATGTTTTAAAAATTGTTATAGCAGTTCACTTGAATTTCCTCTTGAACTAAAGGTATAATAAGCACTCATCGGACGCGGGGTGGAGCAGTTTGGTAGCTCGTCGGGCTCATAACCCGAAGGTCGTCGGTTCAAATCCGGCCCCCGCAACCACTTTATCAGTGATTGATTCGTGAGACCAAATCAGTCATTGTTCTCCTGCTTTTGCAGGGGGGTCAAGGTCCAGTTAAATGAAACCTCGATATTCGAGGTTTTTTGTTATCTGATGACGACGATTTGAATCAATGGCTGGGCTTTTTAGGCCCTTTTTTTATTTCAGAGATCTGTATGACCGGATTAGAAAAACAGCTTCATATATTACTTGAAGCTCCAGTAGAAGCCTTGGATTACGAACTGGTTGGGCTTGAATTTGTTCGGGCAGGGGAGCATTCTACTCTGCGAGTTTTCATTGATCATGAAAATGGCATCACTGTCGAATCCTGTGCTGAAGTGAGTCGTCAAATCAGTGCAGTCATGGATGTTGAAGACCCCATTACGGTGCCTTACCATCTTGAAGTGTCTTCTCCAGGATTAGAACGCCCGCTTTTTAAGGCGGCACATTATCAGCGTTTTGTTGGCCAAGAGGTCAACATTGTATTGAAAATGGCAACACAGAATCGTCGTAAATGGAAGGGTAAAATTATCTCTGTCGAAGGCGAAACAATCGCTGTTTGCGTCGATGGCAATGAAGAAGCGTTCGCCCTGAGCAATATCGCCAAGGCTAACTTGGTTCCTTCATTTTAATGAAATGAGGCATGAGTTCATGAACAAAGAGATCTTGGCTGTCGTAGAAGCGGTATCCAACGAGAAAGCGGTCCCTCGCGAGCGAATTTTTGAAGCTTTGGAAACAGCATTATCCACAGCGACAAAGAAAAAGTATGAAATTGAAATTGATGTGCGCGTTGTTATTGACCGCAAAACCGGAGAGCTTGAAACTTTCCGTCGTTGGTTAGTGGTGGATGAAGTCACTTCGCCAACCCGCGAAATCACGTTAGAAGCAGCGCAGATTGACGATGATGGTCACTTTCTTGAGAACGTTGAACTAGGTCATTATGTTGAAGATCAAATTGATTCAGTCACTTTTGATCGCATCACAACCCAAACAGCGAAGCAAGTGATCGTACAAAAAGTACGTGAAGCTGAGCGCGCTCAAGTGGTTGAACAATTCATGGACAACGAAGGCGACCTTATTACCGGTGTTGTCAAAAAAGTCAGCCGTGAGCTTCTTATTGTCAATTTAGGGAATAATGCTGAAGCGGTTATTTCCCGTGAAGATCAGCTGCCTCGTGAAAACTTTCGAGCAGGCGATCGCGTGCGTGCATTATTGTATGCAGTGCGACCGGAAGCCCGTGGTTTTCAGCTCTTTATGACACGTTCTAAACCTGAAATGCTGATTGAACTTTTCCGTATTGAAGTGCCTGAAATTGGCGAAGAAATGATTGAAATCATGGGTGCTGCCCGTGATCCCGGTTCTCGTGCAAAAATTGCAGTGAAAACCAACGACAAGCGTATTGATCCTGTGGGCGCTTGTGTGGGGATGCGCGGTGCGCGAGTTCAAGCCGTTTCTGCAGAGCTTGGCGGCGAGCGTATTGACATTGTTTTGTGGGATGATAATCCAGCTCAACTTGTAATTAACGCAATGGCCCCAGCTGAAGTGGCTTCTATCATCGTAGATGAAGACACTCACACAATGGACATCGCAGTAGAACCCGATAACCTAGCCCAAGCCATAGGCCGAAATGGTCAAAATGTGCGTTTGGCTTCTCAATTAACGGGCTGGGAACTCAATGTCATGACGGTGGATGCCCTGAAAAGCAAACATCAAGAAGAAGCAAGTAAATCCATTACTTTGTTTACAAAACACCTTGATATTGAAGAAGACTTCTCAACCATTTTGGTTGAAGAAGGATTTACGACTTTAGAAGAAATCGCTTATGTTCCCGTTGCAGAACTGTTAGAAATTAACGGTTTAGACGAAGACATGATTGAAGAGCTAAGAGCGCGCGCAAAAGAAGCGTTGACGACAATCGCCTTAGCCAAGGAAGAAATTTTAGACAGCGCTGAACCTGCTGAAGACCTGTTAAATTTAGAGGGACTCGATCGTGAAATGGCGTATCGTTTAGCTCTAAATGGCATTATTACTCTTGAAGATCTTGCCGAACAAGCAACCGAAGATCTTCTTGATGTTGAAGGGATGGATGAAAGTACCGCGGGCAAGCTTATCATGGCGGCACGCAATATTTGTTGGTTCAGCGACGAAGCCTAAGCGCAGCAATGGAGAAGCGAAATGTCAGAGGTTACAGTGAAGGCGCTGGCGAGCGAAATTGATACGTCGGTAGAGCGTTTATTAAAGCAATTTAAAGATGCGGGAATTGAAAAATCTGCGGACGACAGCATTAGCTTAGATGAGAAGCAAGTCTTGCTCACTCATCTAAAACGTGAGCACGGTGACGATGGTAGCGCCCCAACTCGTCTGACGTTACAGCGCAAAAAACGCAGTACGTTAAGTGTTTCCAGTACTGGCGGAAAGAGTAAGGATGTCCAGGTTGAAGTTCGAAAAAAACGAACTTATGTCAAACGAAGTGATTTAGAAGAACAACGCGTAGCGCAGGAAGCTGCATTGCGTGAACAAGAAGATGCAGTGAAACGAGAAGCCGAGGAACTGGCTCGACGTGAAGCTGAAGCTGCAAAACGTGAAGCCCAAGAGAAAGCCAAACGTGAAGCGAAAGAAAAAGCACGCATTGCTGCTGAAAGTGAGATGGCTTCAAGGGAGACAGCTGAAGAAAAAGCTGTTCGCGAAGCCTCTGAAGCGCAAATAAAGACAGAAGCTGATGAACTCAAGCATCGCCAGGAAGAGGAAGCCAAGCGTAAAGCTGAAGACGATAGTCAGCGCCAGCTAGAAGAGGCACGCAAAATGGCAGAATTGAATCAAGAGCGCTGGACTCAGCAAGAAGGTGTAATCAATAAGATGGAATCAACAGACCATCATACTGTGACATCTCACTTTGCTCGTGAAGCAGAAGACGAAGCCGATCGTCGTCAAGAGGCAGCCCCTCGTCGACGTAAAAAGAAAAAATCAGCGCAAGAAAAAGAAGACTCAACGTCTAATCGTGCGCGTGGTGGGAAAGCGGGTAAATTTAAAGGCCGCATGACCAAACCAACAGGAATGCAACACGCTTTCCAAAAACCGGTTCAGAAAATTAATCGTGACATCGAAATTGGTGAAACGGTCACTGTCGCTGAACTGGCCAATAAAATGGCGGTTAAAGCGACGGAAGTGATTAAAGTCATGATGCGTATGGGGGCAATGGCCACCATCAATCAAGTCATTGATCAAGAAACGGCCCATTTGGTTGCAGAAGAGATGGGTCATAAAGTGACCCTTCGTAAAGAAAATGAGCTTGAAGAAGCCGTTTTATTAGACCGTGACGCCAGCAAAAAACGTGAGCCTCGTGCGCCTGTTGTGACCATTATGGGTCACGTAGACCACGGAAAAACGTCTTTGCTTGACTGTATTCGTAAAGCACATGTTGCTTCAGGCGAAGCCGGTGGGATCACGCAGCACATCGGTGCTTATCATGTTGAAACAGACAATGGCATGATCACCTTCCTTGATACTCCGGGACACGCTGCGTTTACCTCCATGCGTGCTCGTGGTGCCAAAGTTACCGACATTGTTGTGTTGGTGGTGGCCGCAGACGACGGTGTGATGCCGCAAACAATCGAAGCGATTCAGCATGCTAAAGCCGCTGAAGTGCCTTTGATTGTTGCTGTGAACAAGATTGATAAAGAAGGCGCGAACTTCGATCAAGTCAAAAATGAACTCTCGCATCACAATGTGATGTCTGAGGACTGGGGCGGCGAAAACATGTTTGTTTATGTTTCAGCCAAGGCCGGAACCAACATTGATGGTTTGCTTGAAGCTATTTTGTTGCAATCTGAAGTCTTAGAGCTTGATGCTGTGCGTGAAAGCATGGCAAGCGGTGTCGTCATTGAATCACGTCTTGATAAAGGCCGTGGTCCTGTCGCAACCGTTCTTGTACAAGAAGGAACACTGAGAAAAGGCGACATCGTTCTTTGTGGTCTTGAATATGGCCGTGTTCGTGCGATGCGTGATGAAAACGGAAAAGACGTTGATGAAGCGGGCCCTTCTTTGCCTGTTGAAATTCTAGGTCTGTCTGGTGTTCCTCATGCAGGTGATGAAGCGACTGTTGTACGTGATGAGCGTAAAGCACGCGAAGTGGCTCTTTACCGTCAAGGTAAATTCCGCGATGTGAAGTTGGCACGTCAGCAAAAAGCCAAGTTGGAGAATATGTTCTCTAACTTAGAAGAAGGCGAAGTTTCTGATTTGAATATCGTATTGAAAGCCGACGTACAAGGTTCGGTTGAAGCGATTGCAGATTCATTGACCCGCTTGTCTACAGATGAAGTGAAAGTGAAAATTGTGGGCTCTGGTGTGGGCGCCATCACTGAAACAGACGCTGTATTGGCTGCTGCCTCCAATGCAATTTTGGTTGGATTTAACGTCCGTGCTGATGCATCTGCTCGCAAAACCATTGATATTGAAAATTTGGACTTACGTTACTATTCCGTTATTTATGCGCTTATCGATGAAGTTAAGCAAGCCATGAGCGGTATGCTGGCCCCTGAGTTCAAGCAAGAAATCATAGGTCTTGCTGAAGTCCGTGAAGTGTTTAAATCACCAAAACTGGGTGCCATCGCAGGATGTATGGTGACTGAAGGTCTTATCAAACGTAATAATCCGATTCGCGTACTCCGTGATAACGTGGTTATTTATGAAGGTGAGCTTGAGTCCTTACGTCGCTTTAGAGACGATGTGAACGAAGTTGCTAAAGGTTATGAGTGTGGTATTGGCGTTAAAAATTACAACGATGTTCGCCCTGGCGATCAAATAGAAGTATTTGAAATTGTTGAAATCAAACGCTCCATTGATTGATCCGAAGTGAAATAAATTTAGAAAGGAATTCATTCCTTTCTAATCGGTTGTTTATAAACACCAGGGGGGAAGCGTTCAACGCTTCCCCCCCATTTATTATGAGAGAAGCGTGATGGCAAAAGAATTTAGCCGCAGTCAACGTGTGTCACAAGAAATACAAAAAGAAATCGCATTGATTTTGCAAAGAGAAATAAAAGACCCGCGTATTACCATGGTCACAGTGTCAGGGGTAGATCTTTCCCGTGATCTTATTTACGCCAAAGTGTATGTGACTTTTTTAACCATGGAAGATCAAACTCCGCAAGGCGGTTTAGATGCCCTGATTGAGTCGGCCCCTTATATTCGAAATCTTTTAGGAAAAGCGATGCGATTACGCGTGGTTCCCGAAATCGCTTTCTTTTTTGATGCCTCATTAACAGAAGGCATGCGAATTTCGAATTTGGTTTCGAGTGCAGTAAAGGATGATGCGTCGCGTCATGTCGATTTAGATGATAAAAACAATGATGATGAAAATAACAAAGAGGAGAAAAAATAATGGCACGTTCTCCTCGTCGTCGTGGTCGTCTTGTCAATGGCATTCTTTTGCTTGATAAGCCTGCGGGCATTACATCCAATGATGCTTTGCAACAAGTAAAACGTATTTATTTCGCAGACAAAGCAGGGCATACCGGGGCATTAGATCCTCTGGCAACGGGCATGTTGCCGCTTTGTTTTGGTGAAGCAACCAAATTTTCTCAGTTTTTGCTTGAAGCGGATAAACGCTATGTGGTCATCGCAAAATTAGGTGAACGTACAGATACCTCTGATGCCGATGGTGAAGTGGTTGAACGTCGTGATGTGGATGTGAGCCTTGAGAAACTTGAAAAGCACATCGATCATTTTAGAGGTGAAACCATGCAGGTTCCCTCCATGTTTTCGGCCTTAAAGTACCAAGGACGCGCCCTTTACGAATATGCACGTGAAGGCATTCATGTTCCGCGTGATGCACGTAAAATCACTGTATTTGAATTGAAACTCTTACGATTTGAAGGCAATGAAGTCGAAATGGAGATTCATTGTACGAAAGGGACTTACATTCGTACTATCGTGGATGATCTGGGTGAAATGCTTGATTGCGGCGCCCATGTGATCTCTTTACGTCGTATTGGCGTGGCGAAATACCCCGTTGAGAAAATGGTGACTTTGGACCAACTGGAAGCCTTGTTAGCACAAGCGCAAGAAGAAGACTTGCCTCCTCGTGTTTTACTGGATCCGCTTTTATTGCCTTTAGACAGTGCGGTACAACATTTACCAGAAGTGAATTTATTGCCCGTTGTTGCAAGTTACGCGATGAAAGGCCAAGCCGTTCAAGTACCCGATGCCCCACAAGAGGGTTTGGTGCGAATGACGGTGGGTGAAGCGCACGCTTTCATTGGTGTGGGTGAAATAAACCAAGACGGTTTAGTGGCGCCTTCTCGCTTGGTGAATGTCCGTTAAAGACACCTCTTTGATTTTGTTTACCTGTCGCTTTTGAAGCGGCTGGGTCAAAGGTCAAGCTCTTAAAGCTCAATCACATTAAAGGTTAATTGGATTAGGTTGTTTGGGCTAATAGCTTAATTGGACATCCATGATTAATTTGCTTGGGTTGATGTCTTAACCTCTTAAGATCGTGGGGTTTCACCCCACACCCGAGCA
>CAMRDW010000075.1 GCA_947041315.1 uncultured Enterovibrio sp. | reverse complement strand
ACCCAAAAACCCTGCAGTTTCAAAAGCCACGAGTGTCACGGATATAAAGAGGAGAAAAAAATGAATAATGCTGTGATTGTTGATTGCATTCGAACCCCAATGGGACGTTCTAAAGGCGGCGTTTTTCGTCATGTTCGCGCGGAAGATTTATCGGCACAATTAATGCGAGCTCTTTTATCACGTAATCCACAAATCAAACCTGAAGAAATTGAAGATATTTATTGGGGGTGCGTACAGCAAACATTGGAGCAAGGCTTTAATATTGCGCGTAATGCAGCTCTGCTCGCGGGTATTCCTCACAATGTAGCAGCGACCACAGTGAACCGACTTTGTGGCTCTTCTATGCAAGCATTACACGATGCAGCACGTGCAATCATGGTTAATGATGCTGAAATCTGCATAATAGGCGGTGTTGAGCATATGGGGCATATCCCCATGGATCATGGCGTTGATTTTCACCCAGGTCTTTCACTTTCTATTGCAAAAGCCTCTGGCATGATGGGACTTACCGCTGAAATGCTTGGGCGATTAGAAGGGATCAACAGAGAAATGCAAGATGAATTTGCCGCCAAATCACATCAAAAAGCCCATGCAGCAACGACAGAGGGACGCTTTAAAAATGAAATTATTCCCACTCAGGGTCATGATGAAAAAGGAGGATTGATCTTGGTGGAAAGCGATGAGGTGATCCGCCCTAACACCACAATAGAGGCACTCTCTCATCTTCGTCCTGTTTTTGACCCCATTAAAGGAACAGTCACTGCTGGCAATTCATCCGCATTATCCGACGGCGCCTCCGCGATGTTATTGATGAGCGAAGAAAAAGCTAAATCTCTGGGACTGTGTATACGTGCACGCATTCGTTCAATGGCCGTCGCAGGCTGTGACCCTTCAATTATGGGTTATGGGCCAGTACCTGCAACCCACAAAGCCTTAAAACGCGCAAAGCTCAGCCTTGATGATATAGACATCATCGAGCTCAATGAAGCCTTTTCGGCTCAAGCTCTTTCATGCGCAAAAGACCTTGGTTTACTTTCGCAACTTAATGAAAAAGTCAATCTTAACGGAGGAGCCATCGCATTAGGCCACCCTCTTGGTTGCTCTGGTGCTCGAATATCAACCACCCTCATCCATTTAATGGAAGAAAAAGATTCCGCATTTGGGCTTGCAACAATGTGCATTGGTCTTGGACAAGGGATTGCGACGGTATTTGAGCGCGTTTAAGTAATAATTAACGTATTTTCAGATACCAATAGGCGGAAAAGACAAAAAACATTTGTGCATGAGTGTATTTCATCATGGAGTAAAACTCGTGCAAGCAACAACCCTGTATCTTCAAAAACAACAGGTATAGGAAATCCGTGATGAAGCTGTCAAGATCGAAGAAAAAAGTGCACATTCAAAGAAGAAATTAAAAAAGACTCTCATTGAACCCTTTTATTTAATTTAAAGAGCGCAATGAGAAAAGATCATTAAATTACACGAGAAAACTGCTGCTGCCTTGCTTTGTCTCTTAGATAAATATCAAAGCACATACAGATATTCCGGATTAAAAGCCGCCCTTTTAATGTCACTTGAATGCTTTTTTCATTGATGCAAACCAAATCGTCTGTAATGAATCGCTCTAATAAACAGAGATCGTCTGAAAAATAAAAATCAAAATTAATCTCATATTCTTGTGAAATTTTCTGTTTATCGACATAAAAATTACAAATCAACGATTTAATAACATCTCTGCGCAACAAGTCATCTTTATCCAAAGTCAGACCTTTCCAAAGGGGATGATCTTCTTCATCAACTTGAGTGTAATAACTTTTCAATTCTTTTTGATTTTGCGCGTAGCAATCACCCATCATTGAAATAGCAGAAACACCAAGCCCCAACAAATCACAATCGCCTTGTGTGGTATAACCTTGGAAATTTCGATGTAACTCCCCTTCACGCTGCGCGACAGCAAGCTCATCTTCCGGAAGTGCAAAATGATCCATTCCGATAAATTGATATCCCGCATCAGTCAGCATTAAAATGGTTTGCTCTAACATTCCCAGCTTTTCTTTCGGTGACGGGAGGGTTTCATCTTTTAATTTTCTTTGCGCGGCAAAAATCTGAGGAAGGTGAGCATAATTAAACACAGACAAACGCCCAGGTTTCATTTGAATAACCTGCTCTAAGGTGTGGGCAAAACTTGCTTTATTTTGATGAGGTAAACCATAAATCAAATCAAGATTCGTCGAACGAAAACCTAACACTTTGGCACGCTCAAGCAAAGCTTTAATAAAATGCTCATCTTGTTCGCGATTTACTTCTTTTTGCACTTTTTTATCAAAATCTTGCACACCTATACTGACGCGATTAAAACCTTCAGCACGTAGGGTATCTAAAATATCAAGATCAATTTTTCTCGGATCAATTTCAATGCTGATTTCTATTTCAGGTGAAAAGGAAAAAGCCTGACGCAAAATACTCATTAAACGCGAAATTTGTGCCTTATTCAAAAAGGTCGGAGTACCACCACCCCAATGTAACTGGGTTACATTGCGCTCACCCAGTAAATGCGCACGCTGATGAATTTCTTGTTCTAACGTATCAAGATAAGAGTCCGCCTTATCTTGATGGCGCGTAATCACCTTGTTACAGGCACAGTAATAACAAAGCGTGTGACAAAAAGGAATATGAACATAAAGAGAGAGGTTACGTTTTGGATATTGAAAGCAAGCCCTATCAAATTCAGCAGCAGTAAAGGCTTCGTGAAACTCCAGGGCTGTTGGATAAGAAGTGTAGCGCGGCCCTGAATAATTATATTTTTCAATCAGCGACTGATCCCAAATTATTTGTTTCTTTGTCATCTCAGCTCCTTAAAGCCTGAATTTTTTCCATCTTGGCCCCCGTAAATACGAGAATACTTTCCAGCTCAAATTCAATCGCGGTTTGTAAACGCGCTTGCGCTTTCAAACGCAGCATATCAAAACGCATCCGTTCTTTCTTTTGAATGCATTTGCGTTTTTCAGAGCGAGGCATGTCTTTAACAAGATCATATAATTCATACAGTGCAGGAAAGCGCTCAGGAAAATCCACGCTTTTATTTCCTTGCAAGTGCGTCATTATCATATAAAGACGAATCGCCGCTTCAGAGAAATCACACTGTTCTTGTAATGCCGCCATGGCAATCACATCCACACTTTCAATAATTTTTAAATTTCTCAGATCCAACGCATCTTGCTTTGCACGTTTTTGCAGCTTTGTTTGATGATGAAGTTTTATCAATAACCACCCAGCATAAGCCGCCAAAGAAAAAACAATAAGGCCAGCACAAACAATCACACTCAAAAAAAAGGCGTCCAAATTTTACTCCTTGTTAAATTTGAAGTTATCAAACTCCGCAAGCATTTCTTCATCTGTACGGTTTTTTGATGCTTTCGATGGCTTGGCTTGCTCGGTGGGTTCTTCTTCAAACAAACCTAATTGCTTCATTAAAATTTCAATTCGATCTATTTTTTCATCAACATATGACTGCAAACCTGCACCTAATTTATCTCCATTTTCAATGCGATCAAGAAGCACATTCAATTGGGGATCATTTTCTAAACTCTCAAGCTCCTGCTCAGCACTCAAACGGCGGACTTTTTTTCCAGCAACGGATTTAGGGTGTGGTTTTTCTTCTACCAACAAAGAAATGGGCTTTTTACTTCCTAAGCGTGGATCTGGTTTAGACAAAGCCATTCGGGCTTGCTCTGTTTTTGTTTCTGAATGGCGAGAGCCCGCTTTAAGGCCTTTTGATTTATTTTCTCGTTTCCGAGCAAGCGCTGCGACATCTTCTTTGGATAAGGAGCGCTCCTTATATTGAGCAGAGCCTTCTGAACCGATTTTACGGAGTTTTTTCTTTCGGGTCATTTTTCTTTTTTCCTAAATAAAATGAGGCTGTTAGAGTTAAAATCTTTCTCTAAAGCACCAATAAACAGACTCTTTCGAATTTAAAATATTCTTCATTCTGTTTTTGATAAAAACGACGTTTCGAGTTACAGAAAACGCCACAAATACAAAAGCGAGCAATCAAAGATCATGATGGCCCGCTACATAATATTGAATGGCGGAAATGTAACAGAAAGCACAAAAAGAAAAAAGCGACAGGTAAATCCTGTCGCTCTATCGCGTTCGAATAAAACGGGTGCGACTGCTATTTCCCTGCAGTAATTCCACATCCTGGTGAACAAGGGGTTTATTTACAAATAAGGCGTCCTGCCATTTATAATATTATTCTGTAGCGTCCTTTTATTTTCGTCTTCCTGACGATGCTACATCCCAGTATCAAAGGCCCGTCCTTAAGCCAAAATCCTTTTGAATCCTTCGCAGCCTTGCATCATCATCCCTGACGCTCCATTTCCTTGTCATTTTCCCTGTTGACATAATCAAGTTTACCCCACATCAGCAAGCAATCCAGTCGAAAGCTCACAAATAAAACAAAGAAAAATTCAACACGAGACTCAAAGAGAAATAAATTGCATCAACTCGCTCGTTTACATCAAAAAGTCAGATATGGCATGATCATTTTTTGGACTCAATGTAACCCACCAACATATTGAGAAACGGCCTCAATTTCTTTATCTGAAAGCTTGGCCGCGATGATTTGCATCATCCCATTTAAATCGTTGTTACGCTCACCTTGCTTAAATGCACTCAGCTGACTTTGCACATATTGGGCATGTTGAGCGGATATTTTAGGAAAACCAGAAAGCCCCGTTCCATTTCCTCGCGGCCCATGGCAGGCAATGCAAGCAGGAACATTCGTTTTTTTATTTCCCGCAAGATACAAGGCTTGACCCAAACTGATAGATGCCTCAGGGGTCACACCTGCTTTAGGCGTTTGAGATGCATAAAAAGCAGCCAGATCAGCCATATCTTGCTCTGAGAGAGGCGCAATCATTCCCGCCATAAGAAGGTTATAACGCCCTTGCTCCCCTGAAGTTTCAAGCCCTAATTTGAACTCTTTTAATTGTTTAAAAAGATATTTTTCGTGCTGACCTGCAAGAACTGGATAAATGCTGCTTGATGCACTGTTTCCATCTGCTCCATGACAAGCAACACAAGTGGCTGATTTTATTTTACCTTCTTGTGCATCTCCTTGCGCCTTTGCAGTGAAACTGGCAATGAACATCAGTATTAATGCTAATTTCTTCATGAGACCCCATTTATATTTATTCAGCATCCAATGCCACCGAGTTCAGCGCATCGTGATACAATCGCTAAGCAAAAAAGCACAATGAGTGTACACAATCCCACATAAAAGCAATCAATCGGCTACATGAAGTCGAGACGGAGTTAACAGTGAATCCTTCACTCAACTATCGAAAAACCCACTTTATTACCAGCGCACCGGATATCAGACACCTGCCCGATGACACTGGAATTGAAATCGCCTTTGCTGGCCGCTCTAATGCTGGAAAATCCAGCTCCATAAACCGACTCTGCGATCAAAAGGGTCTTGTAAAAACAAGTAAAACCCCTGGTCGTACTCAATTAATCAACCTCTTTAAGGTGGATGAGGGATGTCACATCGTTGACTTACCGGGCTATGGTTTCGCACAAGTACCGCTGGAAGTGAAAAAAAAGTGGCAACAGTCTCTTGGTGAATATTTACAAAAAAGAGAGCAACTTAAGGGACTGGTTGTTCTGATGGACATTCGCCACCCTTTAAGAGAACTAGATCAAGAATTAATATACTGGGCTGTTGATTGTCAGTTGCCCGTTATCGTTTTACTTACAAAATGCGACAAATTAAAAAAAGGCCCCCAAAAAGCACAGCTTCATAAAATACGAGAGGCCGCCATGGCCTTTTGTGGGGACGTCGATGTTGAGCTTTACTCCTCATTAAAAGGAGTGGGTGTAGACAAGCTCCGCGATAAAATGACGCAATGGTACCAACAAGCAAATGAAGAGGACACCTTGCCCTCTGATGAAGACAATAAACAAGAAGAAGACACCCAAGACACTTGAAGTTGCGTGTAAGCGAAAAAAGAGTGAAGCCTCTGAGCATAGATGCTCTATATAATCGGGCTTTGAAAGTACAGCCGACAACCCTGCACCTTCAAAGCCTACGGGCTAAAACCAAAACATTGAAATCCAAAGTAAAGAGCAAGGAAGCCCTCCTCACTGTTCAACAAAAAGATCCTTTTGGACATTTCATTTCCTAAACTTGCCGTTTTACAAAGCAGCAAATTGGATTTAAGGGAAACGTTGCTTTCATATATCCGGCTTGTTTTTGAAATGATATTAATACCTGGTTTCTTACCTTGATGAGGCTTAAGGCGCTCTGTTTATCTGAGCCTGTCCTGATTTTTTTGTCACTTTCACACGACGCTCAAAGAACGATTAATTGATCACTTTTAACCAATGCCAGTTATAGCCGTCGCCTTTGAAACTGGGTGGATGTTGGCAGCTCTCGCTCAGAATAATCACAGAGTAAATCTATGCTCAGGGCCTTCACTCGATTGCCGCAGGCGCGCATCTTCAAGTGTCTTGGGTATAC
Source organism: uncultured Enterovibrio sp. (assembly GCA_947041315.1). Classification (GTDB taxonomy): domain Bacteria; phylum Pseudomonadota; class Gammaproteobacteria; order Enterobacterales; family Vibrionaceae; genus Enterovibrio. The sequence continues at coordinate 9,215 of CAMRDW010000075.1, read as the reverse complement.
ACAAAATGATTTACAGGGTCTTGCACCAATAACCGGTCTCCTCCAAAGAGAAGAAAGATCGAAGGTGTAATTTAAAATCCCTCCTTAAATTCAAAGCGACAATCTATATCTGAAGAAATTGAAGTTGCGCGCCTGCGGAAAGTGAGCGAAACCTCTGAACACTGGCTGACTATGCGATTGGGCTGAACGAGCGCGACCAACACCCACCCAGCGTCAAAGGCGACGGGTGGATTCCTTTATCATAAACGCCACTAGTGCAGCGAAGCTCTAATACCAATACACCCAAACATATGCGTTGATATACATGGCAAAACCATTTAAAGGAGGTTTGAAGGACGCGTATTGCAAAGATAAAGTGTTCGCGTATAAACGCTTAGCTGCACTAGTAATTAATACTGATATAATCTATTTCTTCTACATCAAGCTTCATTTTTATATAAACAGTTAAAACAAAAAAGAAATTAGCCAATAGGTTTGCAAATCTAGGTAAGGTTAGCTCGAAGCTGATCCCCGATTCGTCCAATCGATGCAGCAAGCGAACTGTTTTTTTTGCTCCCGTTCTGCACTGATGCAACGCCATAACAGCGACAGGACCTCGAGGTAAAACAAACCGCGTCACTCGTCCTTTACTCAGCCCGTTATAGTGGTCATAACGTTCATGTAACCATTCTAAATCCGATTCAAAAATACCGTTTTTTCCTCGTACCGACCCATTTAGGTGATAAATCTTGGGATGTAAGATTTCAAGATCAGCTACAACATCATCAAAACCTTCTGGAAGTTGAGCCAATACCATACCTAGCAAGCTGCATAATTCATCGGTATGCACTTCATAATCACAAGTAAGGGCGCTTTCATAGATAAATGGATAACATATTTCTTTTTTATTATTTGGCTTTTTAAAATTCATTGCCGTCTCCAAAGTTGATATTTTGAAGGCATTTTATCCTCATCAAGCCTGAGATTGCACTGCTCTTGTTCATTCAATAACCAAAACTCTTGAAACGCAGACACGGTCCAAGATTAATTCGCTGATGAAAGCAAACGAGAAATGCCAATTAAAATGAAGAAGGGACGTCATTTCCAATTTCAATGCATCTTTCATGAAAACAATCTTTTTTCATTTTTTTCAAAGCATTTTAATGGGCATATCAAAGAAGAAATAAGAAAACAAAATAGAAGGCTTTCAAAAAGGCTGGACAATGAAAAAGCGCTATTTACAATTTACTCTTATTTTGAGTTTGGCACCGAGATACAATGAACAGCTCTCTGATTGATAAACAGCAATATCAAGCGCAATTAGATGAAAAAATCACGCATTTAAAATCGTCATTTTTAGAATTTAATCCTCCAGATTTAGAGGTCTTTCCGTCCCCTGAAAAAAACTATCGTATGCGAACCGAATTTCGCGTTTGGCATGAAGGTGATGACCTGTACTACATCATGTTCAAGCAAGACACAAAGGAAAAATACAGGGTCGATACATTCCCCGCAGCAGGTTCACTCATTAACGAACTCATGCCAAAACTGCTCAACGCAATCAAACCCATTGAAAACCTACGACGCAAATTATTTCAAGTCGATTTCCTTTCAACTCTCACAGGTGAAATCCTTATTTCGCTCTTGTATCACCGTCAACTTGATGATGAATGGGAAAAGAATGCACGTAGATTGAAAGAGACATTCAATGATGAAGGATACAAACTCGATTTAATTGGCCGCGCCCACAAACAAAAGAAAGTAATGGACAAAGAATACGTACACGAAAAATTTACCGTGAACGGCCGCACCTTAACCTATCAACAAATCGAAAACAGCTTCACCCAACCTAACGCCGTTGTCGCGGAGAAAATGCTGGAATGGGCGCACAATTGCACAAAAATGAGTTCAGGAGATTTACTGGAGCTTTACTGCGGAAATGGTAATTTCTCGCTGGCTCTTGCGCCTAATTTTGAACGTGTATTGGCGACAGAGCTTGCAAAACCTTCTGTAAAATCAGCTCAATACAACATTAAAATAAATAATATAGAAAACGTGAAAATTATTCGCATGTCTGCAGAAGAATTCACACAGGCAATGGATGGTCAGCGTGAATTTCGACGCTTAAAAGAAGCCGACGTCGATTTAAAAGAGTACAAATGCAACACTATTTTTGTCGATCCGCCTCGCTCAGGAATGGATGAGAAAACGTGCAAAATGGTGCAAGCCTACGAGCGCATTCTTTACATCTCTTGTAACCCAGAGACACTAAAAGAAAATTTGATAACACTCTCCAAAACACACAAAATAAGTCGCTTTGCGCTCTTTGATCAATTTCCTTACACCCATCATGTGGAAACAGGTGTAATGCTAGAGCTTATTCGATAAGAGAGGCTCTGATAAATTCGCAATCAAAAACAAGAACTTGATATACCCCAATGTGCGAGCGCAATGAAAGTATATCCAAAGCATCTAAAAATGCGTGTATAACCGTCGCCTTTGAAGCCGCGAGGACGTTGGCGACGCTCGTTCAGCCCAATCATCGAGTAGATTGATGCTCAGGGGCTTCACTCACTTGCCACTTACACGCACCTTCAATGGCTTTAGCTGTAGGCAGAAAACGAGCTAAACCTCAGAACAAGAATGCACGTTTGGCTTCACGAGCAAAGACTGCGTCATTCACGCTCAAAAACGCCTGATTTTGCATTTATTGACTGCTCGAAAATTATTCGGAACGGGATGATAAATACCAGTGGAATAAAAATGGCCTAGCTAAAAACTAGGCCATTCATTGAGTTGAATAAAAAATAATAACGCCTGATCTCAGAACACAATTTGAGAGATAAAATACCCCGCAGTAACTGACGAAGTGACCATAACAAAACCCGGTAATAGGTAACTATGGTTTATTACGTATGTGCCTAATCGCGTTGTACCTGTACGATCAAAAGACACGCAACCAATTTGACCGGCTCCCGGAACAATAAAATCACCACACACCGCGGGGTATAGCGCAACCAGCAACCCCGGAGGGATCCCCATTGCAGCCCCCAATGGCATGAGCGCCGAAACAGTCGCTGATGGGCTAAAAATAACAGCAGAGAAACAGAATAAAATTAACCCGAACATCATAGGCGCTGTTTTCACCATGCCTTCAAAAGTCGCCTCGAAGAACGGTTGATATGCATTAAAGAAAGTCCCCGTCATCCAAGATATACCAAAAACACCCACCACCCCGATGAGGCCAGAACGAAATACAGAGCCTGACGCAAATTTATCACTGGGTACTTTAGCAAATACGATAATGAACAGAGCCGTCGCTAACATGACCATTTGGATGAGAACCGGTGTCGATAACAAGACGGTGTTACCATCAATTTCCCAAGAAGGAAGTAAGCTTTTGAAAGATGAAAATAAAATAACAGTAGCCACACCTAAAGCAAATACAAGAACACTCGCCTTTACCCCCGTCGTCGGTTTGTAATCAACTTGAGGCTTGTCCACTTCTTCGTGAATAAGCTGGTACTCACCCGCCGCAACACGACGTTGAAATTCAGGATCGAGCTCAAGCTCTAAACCTCGCTTATACACAAATGCACAACTGCATAAAATACCCATTAAAAAGGCAGGCATACTCACGGCCAAAATTTGGAATAAAGAGACATCATAAAGAGAAAATGTTGCAATCATGCCCGCAGTGGCAGCGCTCATTGGACTTGCTGTAAGCGCGAAACCAGAAGCTATCACCGCCATCGACATTGGACGCTCTGGGCGAATTTTTGCTTCCGCAGCAACTTCTGCGATAACAGGATAAACCGCAAATGCGACGTAAGACGTACCACAAAAAATAACAAACATTGACGAAATCAAAGGGCCTAGGAATGTAATTGCATTCGGTTTTTTACGAAGAAGTTTTTCTGCAACACGAACTAAAAAATCAAGACCGCCAGCGCCTTGAAGCACACTTGCACAGGCAATTACTGCAATGATAATTAATAATACCGTTACAGGCGGAGAAGCAGGCTGAAGACCAAAACCTATGACGAGAAGACAGACACCGAAACCACCTGCAGCACCAAGCCCAACCCCACCAAATCGGCCACCAACACCGATACAGCCAAAAACCACAGCAAGCTGCAGCCAAAATTCAATACTCATAAGGAATCTCTATCATACGCTTACGTAATCGTTCGCTGTTTAAAAAAGGAAATACTGCTTAGTCAGCAGAGACGACAGATTCAGCGCGTTGAATTTGAACAGCAACGGCTTCTGGAGCAGTACCTCCATATGACCCACGGGCAGAAATACAAGCCTCTAGAGTAATATATTGATAAATATCGCCTTCAATTAGCTCGCTAAATGAACGGAATTCATCCATCGTCAGAGCATCCAATTTTTTGTCGTGCTTGATGCAATAATTTACAGCAGAGCCAACAACATGATGAGCATCACGAAAAGGCAGACCTTTACAAACCAAGTAATCGGCCATATCAGTCGCAGTTGAGAAACCTCGCTCAGCGGCTTTACGGGTATTCGCTTCCATGATCACCATTTTTTTTATCATTGGCGTCATAACTTGAAGTGACAATTGTAAGGTATCCATTGAGTCGTAAACGGCTTCTTTGTCTTCACTCATATCCGTGTTGTAGGCAAGAGGCAAGGCTTTCATTGTGGTCAGAATTGCAGTTAAATTACCGTACATACGACCCGTTTTACCGCGAATTTTTTCTGCAATATCGGGATTTTTCTTTTGTGGCATAATGCTTGAACCAGTACAGAAATCGTCTGATAGCTCAATAAACTTAAAGTCTTGGCTTGAGAAAATAACAATTTCTTCTGACAGACGGCTTAAATGCATAAAGCAAATTGCAGCCGCCGCATTGAACTCAACCATATGATCCCGATCGCTGACAGAATCAATACTGTTTGGTGTTGGTTCATCAAAACCTAATAGCTCAGCGGTGTAGAAACGATCAATAGGAAAAGTCGTCCCCGCAAGTGCTGCCGCACCGAGTGGGCATTGCCCCATACGTTTATACAAATCTTCAAAGCGAGAAAAATCACGCTCTAACATCCAGAAATAAGCCATAATCCAATGTGAAAATAAAATGGGTTGACCTGTCTGGAGATGCGTATAACCCGGCATAATAACGTTAATTTCTTCTTTTGCCCGTTGAATAATCACCTCTTGCATTTCACGTATAAGAGCAAGATTTTCCTTTATCGTTGCACGCATGTGCATTTTTGAATCTAGGGTTGTCTGATCATTGCGACTACGGGCAGTGTGCAGCTTACCGCCAACAGGACCTATAATCTCTGTCATTCGTTTTTCGATTGACATATGAACGTCTTCATCGGCGGTATCATAAACAAACGAGCCTTCTTCAACTTCCTTTGCTACAGCCTGTAATCCTGAAACAATTTGATCAGCTTCTAGATGAGTGATTATTTCTTGTTTTGCCAACATCGTAGCATGAGCAATACTGCCTTTTATATCAACGGGAAACAGACGTTTTTCAATTAGGATTGTTGCATTAAATTCCTCAACAAGTTTATTCGTTGGTAGATCGAATCTACCCCCCCACAATTTAGAAGACATATAACACCTCATATAAGAAATAGTATTTGAAATAAGTTAAACAAACTTCACGTTGTAAAATTAAAAACATATAAAAATCAAATATTAGCTGTTCGATTCGTCTTTATTACCTCCATGTGAATCGCGTTCTCACATCAAAGAAAAAAACAGTCACTATAAATTTATGAAACTAAGCTGTATGCATTGCTTAATAAACTGGAAAAAGCTTGGGGCATTGATTTATATAAAAATTAATCTCTCAATCAGCCAGCTTGAGATTCGAGGTGCTGATTATTTAGTCGATCCGTTTAATAGGAAAACGTACACGATTGAATACAGATCGCTTATTTAATGGCTAATGCAATCATTAAGCACGCAGATTTCACTTAAAAAGCGCTCATTCACCTCCAAGCGCAGAACAAAGCAACCTAGAAGTCTCGCTTATAGAATTAGAACTAACCATCTGATAATTATTAATAATTTTCACTTAACGGTTATGACTAATTTTTAGTTACATTGACATTGTCTCTTTCCCTTAAAATTAATAATATCGAACATAACATTAAATCTAAAATAATCCTCAATGTTTGTTTGATTTATAAATCCTGCCATCTTTGTTTGACTTTAATAAAGAATTAAGATCTATTTAAGGCATCGTGTTTCTTGATCAAATCAACTCTGAAGACACAAGAAAGATCAAGATGAGATTAGGATTGTTATTATTAAGATGATCCATTTAATAAGAAAATACACATGTACAAGATCGAAAACGACGCGCTTAATTAACACTCGATACAGCATTCTTTTGCTTAAAAAACTTTCACGATCTCACTCTGTTCAAGGCTGGCTGTCTATATCCAAGAGACTTGAAGATGCGTGTTGGCGGCGAACGAGTGAAATCCCTGAGCACAGATCTACTGTGTGATTGACTTGAGCGAGAGCAGCTAACACCCACGCAGTTTCAAAGGCGACAGGTATAGGTGTTTATGCCTAAAAGAGCAGAAGAAACTCATCAATAGCCTGCATCAAAGATTTTGCCCAAGAAAGACAAAGTGAAATAATGAAAGAGAATTCATTAAAATAGTTAGCACCGAGATTAAGTATTGTTAAATTTAATGATGCATCAAAAATAAAATCGAAATATAGCCCTCGCCTTTGAAGGTATGTGGGTATTGACCCCGCGTATTTTCAATTGTTTTGGCTCTAGCAATGCGTAAAAATAAAATTCACCAGGCGAATTACTCGCACCTCATTTATCACTCACACAGTTGGTAACCTTACCCTAGGCATAAAGAGAACCTCTATTTCAAAAAATAGATGATCAAAAAAACATAAAATCACTTTAGTCCCATTGAATTTATTACGAGTCAGGGGGTTTCGATTATTGTTAAAATCTGGCTTTTATTTCTTAAAAACAAAAAAAGGAGCTTATGAGCCCCTTTATATTTTTTCTATACCCGCCAGAGTTGAAAACCCACGCGCACTCTCTACTCTCGCGAAGAACAATTAAATTGTTTACCCTTCTTCCTATGCTTCAGTCATTTCCCAGCTATGCAAATATCATTCTCCATTCGCTTTAAAACTGCGTGGGTGCAGATCTAATAGAATGTTGATCCGGAGCTTTCATTCATTGCCACCTAGCTGCATTTTTAAAAATATAAGGCATAGGTTTGTAAGGAAATTCATTCTTTAATATTTCTTTTTTTAAGACAAAAACTCAGCCAACCTGTTTTGAAGAATATCCAAAAAGAAAGAAGCATGGTCATCATGATCGCAAAAAAGTTACTTCCCAAATCAGGAACTTGCATTCTTACAAATGCCGAATACCCAAAAGCACCAACTAAAAAGCAAGCAAATGCAATTAAAGGCGTTCCCTCCGTTAAAGGGTGAGCCAGATGATGCTGATAAAAACTATATCCTGCTAAGACGAAAGCAAGAACAGGAAAAATTGAAAATTGGATGCCAGGAATAAAAACACAACCCAAGGTGGCACTCCCGCAAATTCCAGCAATGAGTGCTAAAAATAGGAATCGTCGTTCTGATATATATTTTTTTTCCATCTTGATTTACCTACTTGAAGAAAATTTATCGCTCACTAGATTACGAACTCGTTCTTTATGATAAAAATAAGCGCCTTTCGTTATCATTCGTAACTGAATAATTAAACGCTCTGCAAGTTCTGTTCGCTCAAGAGAATCTAAATCTAAAGCCTCAGCCCCAGAGCTAAACACCAAAGTGACGCAAGCTTCTGCTTGATTGTAGGATTCTTCATGCGTTAACTCTGTTGTGATTTGAAAATATTCTGTTAATTCCGCAATAAAATGACGGATTTCTCGCCCCACAGCAGCCCGAAAAGCAGAGGATGTCCCAGAGCGCTCACGTAACAATAACCTAAAGACATTTGAATTGCCGTCAATAAATTCCATGAATATATTAACCGACGTCCGTATAATACCTTCTTCAACAGCAATTCGTTGTCGTGCATGGCGCATCAATTGACGAAGTAATAAGCCACTCTCATCCACCATGCTCAATCCAAGCTCGTCCATGTCCTTGAAATGACGATAAAAAGAAGTTGGTGCAATACCCGCCTCTCGTGAAACCTCACGCAAGCTCAGACTAGAAAAACTACGATCAGCACTAAGCTGACTAAATGCTGCATTAATCAAACTTCGCCGTGTTTTTTCTTTCTGATCTGATCTAATTCCCATCGCCAGTAGATACCTCATGAAATCCGATGAGAGACTATACCCGCTTTTTTATCCAAGTTCAGTGCTTGTTTTTATTCTCTCTGTGTTCAGAGCTTTTGAGGTGTTCTGCTCAAGCATTTCAAATAAAGTTGCATTAAATGCGCGAGTCATCTTGATGTATTTTCTTATTAGGTTCTGATCTTACGCAGCTCACTTTCTGGCTGTATTAAGAAATGAAAAAAGATAATTTTGATTGACACATCGATTATTTTCTGAGCACATCTTGTTCAGCTACAGCAACTGGACTTTCCGCCATGCTCAATAGCGAAATGAGCCATGACAAAATTACGCAACTTCTCTCTAGTCAAGATGACACATCCAAAGATTTATGGCATCAAATTAAGGTTACGAAAAATAGGATCTGACGATGACGTATTAATTTTATTGACCCAATTCAAGAAAAAGCGTGGAATGATGAAAGTGAGTTAATGTGCAGGCATTTCGATCATTGTTCAGGATCGGAACCTGTAAGGGATTAAGCATTGTTAATACCCTCGATACCTGTAACATTTGAATTAGTGAAAATACAATACCGTGACATAAAGACAAAAAAGATTTTATTTCTGCAATGAAAATCAACAGATTGATTGCAACATCAAAGGAAAACAAAAAAAATCGTTTCACACGTATAGATGAACTTAATTTACCAGAAAATACGTTCATGCAAGACTGGCTAAAAGGGCATGAAAACCCCCTTTCTATTTATCCGCCAAGCCTTTAAGAAAGACGGAAGTTCGGGGATATTGCATCTGGTTTGCCGTGATTTAACCTGTGCTCATGATTCTATCACCACAAGCTACCAAAAACGCTGGGAAGTGGAAGTGTTTCATAAATCGTTAAAGTCAAATGCCCATTTAGCAAGACGCCAACAAGAACAGTGAGAACCCAAAGTAACCAGGTAATCATGT
>CAMRDW010000074.1 GCA_947041315.1 uncultured Enterovibrio sp. | reverse complement strand
GAACGAATCATATTTTTTCCTTCGATTGATAAAAAATGCTCATCATTTTGCCAGTCATTATGAAACAATGAACACAAAGGAAAAGTGAAAATGGATGAATTATTATCATAAAGTTACACTTTTGAGGAAGCTCAAAATGCCCCCCCCTCTCAGGCTTCACGCTAAACAAAAAGAAAAAATAATATATACCGAAAGTCATTGAAGATACGCGTCTGCGGCAAGTGACTCATACCCATGCCATTAAGTCGTTAATCAGACATTGCGTCGGAAAAATCCCTGAGAACAAACAGTGAATTGTCGATAACGAAGGATTCTATACCCAAGACACAGGAAGATGCGCGCCTGCGGCAAACAACTGAAGGCCCTGAGCATAGATCCAGTATGTGATTGGCCGCTACACCCACGCAGTTTCAAAGGAGACGGGTATCTCAGGGCGCATCGCCTATGAGTGCGCTCTAAAAAAAGTAAAACGAAGCATTTAAATTTGGTAAGCTTTTTGACAAATGGAGGATTTTTGCTTGTGCGAAGTGATATAAAACCAGAAGAGAACAAGCCAAAAATCGGTGATGTGATTAAAAGCATTCTTGCTGGCCTGTTCGGCGTTCAATCAGAAGAAAGCCGAAAACGTGATTTTAAACAATCCAGTATTACACCCTACCTTGTTGTTGGCACAATAATGATAGGGATCATGATTTTCACTTTACTCGGGATCATCTCCTTGGTAATCGCTCAGTAGCCAAGTTTGTTCTCTGGCATTATCTCTTTGGTATTGTGAGTTACTTCTTAAAATTGCTGTGATCAAATAAGGCCAAAAGTTCATCGACTTTTTTCCGTCCTGCCCCATTACGACTGATAGTGCGTTTCACTTTAACCACATTCAAATGAGCGCCTTTATAGTAGTCTCGTGTTTGTTGCGTATCATGGTTTGAAATCAAAACAGGAATGCGTTTTTCTGTGGAGGCTTTTTTTGCATATTCACCCAAGAGTCGTTGCTCATCAAGACCAAACGCATGGCTCGAATAACACGTAAAATTAGCCGTCGCTGAAAGAGGGGCATAAGGTGGATCACAATAAATAACACAGTCTTGCGATGCCGCATCAAAACTCTTCTGAAAACTTTCACAAACAAAAGTCGCTTTGCTGGATTTTTCAGAAAAATATTCAAGCTCCGCTTGTGGGAAATACGGCTTTTTATTTAAACCAAAAGGTACGTTGAATCCCCCTTTCTTGTTATAACGGCACAAACCGTTAAATCCATGGCGATTCATATACAAAAAATAAAGAGAACGTAAATAGATATCTTGACTGTTATTAAACTCATCACGCAAAGAAAGGTAAGCCGATTTTTGATTGTATTCTGGCGTAAACAATCTTTTTGCGTCATTGATATAAGGCTCTGGCTTTTCTTTCAATAAATTATAAAGATTGATCAAGTCAGGATTAATATCAGACAAACGATATCTCTCATAATCTGTGTTTAAGAAAACAGATCCTGCACCAACAAAAGGTTCAATCAAGGTTTGAGCTGGCGGTAAATGCAGACGGATATCGTCTAGCAGAGAATATTTACCTCCTGCCCATTTAAGAAAGGCACGATGCTTCTTCATTAATGCGTCACCAACACAGCTCGAAAAGGGACGGATTATATCTTATTTTTGACCATCAATCAGCGGAAATTCGCACTTAAACGCAAACCTCTGCGAGGCTAATTCAGCAAATTAATTTCATCGTGTATACGGGTAAAAGATTTTGGCCAAGGTGACAGACTTTTTAAACTCGTTGAAAGCGTTGTTTCTGCATCTCTCGCTTCCGCCACACTCGGGTATTGGTCGAACAAAACCATGAACCAAGGGTTCCCTTTACGCCGAGTTTCATAAACAAACACCTTGTCTGTTAAATCATATTTTTTTATGAATTCATTCACTTCGCGCTTAGATTCCAAAGCGGCAAGCTGCAATCCATAATGCGACGTTGGAATCGCCAGCAAAATTTGATTTGCTAAAGGGACATCCAAGTTATCACTCATTTTTGAAACTTTCTCTGAGAGAACATTCTTTTCTTTAAGAGGCGTTTCGTGAGAAATTGACTCAGATCCCAGGGTATTTTTCAGACTCTCCGCTTTTTCTTGTTCGTCAATAATGGCATTCACAACCTCTTCAGGTACAACCACTTCTCTTAAATTTTTATCCGTGCGTCCCACGGTCATCCCTTCAAGCTCTGGAGGCTCTGAAAAAGAACTGGTATCATCAAACACTGGAGGCTCGTCGCTCACAGGCTCTTTTGAATCAGTCAATTCAGATGAAGAAAGAGAACTAACAGGCAATCCTGGCGCAGCAGGTAACCGAACAAGCGGCTCTTCAGGGGCGGAAGGAAAGAGCGTAAGCCAAACCAAACCGGTGCCCACCACAAGAAGAAAAAACATTAATACACCCAACACAATAGGCGTGCGGGATTTTTTATCGTCCATTGATAAGTTCTCCTGAGATTCCAATCCTCTTAATGCCCCAGGTAAAAGAGGCAATGAAAGTGCTTTTTGTTTTAACACTCGCCGTGAAGCCGCATCCATTTTTTTACTGACGATTAAAACATCAATGAACATATCCCGTTCATTTTCATTTAACAGGCTAATTTCAAGCTCTAAAGGTTTTAACCCTTGGCCTGATGAAATTTTATGTAAGCATTTAGTCAGTTTTCCACGCAAACCAAAAAGCAAGACATTAATTTGCCAATCATCTCGCCGTTGCGCTTCATTCACCAATGCCCAAAGCTCTTCCAAAAGAGCGGGCCTTAATCGATGAGCGTCATCAATCACAATCAATGCGTGAATACTCTGCCCTTGTAATATCTCATCCAAACTTTGCAAGAGAAGATCATTTTCATTAAAAACGGCATCGCGCACAATTTGACGCAAAATAATGGAACGGTGCTGGGCATCTTGCTGATTTGAATTACAAAGCAATAAGGACTGAACAGGCTCCGTCGCCCAACTTTCAAGATATCGCTCACTGATCCATGTCTTTCCTGAACCCGAATCACCTGTAATTTGAACAAGATTTGAACTAAATCGAGTAAGAAACTGAATTCTCGATAGCAATTGGATCTGGCTGTCTAAATCCAAGGCAACCATGTTGTAGAAGCCAGTCATATAAGAACCCGCAAATGTTAGGTAATGACGTGATCAAGTGTTTGAGTCGTTACATTTTCAACCAGTTCGGCAGAACCTATCGAAGTGGGTAATACAAAGCGTAATTGCCCCGAAAGCACTTTTTTATCTCGTTTCATATATTGAAGAAAAACATCACAATTCATACATTCTGGTGCTTTTCGCGGAAGATTGGCTTTTTCAAACAAGGAAACGATGCGATTTCGAGCCTCTTCACTGATCAACTCCATATGAAGCGCTGTAGATGCCGCCATAACGGTTCCTACAGCCACCGCCTCTCCATGCAACCAATTTCCATAACCCATATGCGCTTCTATCGCATGACCAAAAGTATGACCAAGATTGAGCAAAGCGCGCACCCCAGTCTCCTTTTCATCTTCACTGACAATGTCCGCTTTGATCTGACAAGAGCGTCTTATTGCATATTTTAGTGCATTTGAATCCAAACGCTTCAATGCAATAAGGTTTTTCTCTATCCAAGAAAAAAAATGAAGATCGGCAATAATGCCATATTTAATCACCTCCGCCATACCAGCCGAAAACTCGCGTTCAGGAAGCGTGCTTAAAACCTCAATATCAATCACCACGGCCTTAGGTTGGTAAAAGGCGCCAATCATGTTCTTTCCTAAAGGATGATTAACCGCCGTTTTACCTCCCACCGAAGAATCAACTTGAGCAAGCAAGGTGGTTGGGACTTGAATAAAATCAACGCCGCGCTGATAGCAAGCAGCAGAAAAACCGACCAAATCACCCATCACCCCACCGCCGAGAGCGACAAGAAGAACATCCCGTCCATAAGCGCCTTCGAGTAAAAATGTGTGAATGGAATTAAAGGTTTCAAGTGTTTTATATTGCTCACCATCAGGCAAAACAAGTAAAGCTGGCATTGCGCCAGCTTGTTGCAAAGTGCGAAAAAGAAGGTCTGCATAAAGTGGTGCAACCGTTTGATTGGTTACAATAACGGTCTTACGCCCTTTGGCCTCAGAAAAATATTCAGGACACGAAAGTAATCCTTTTCCAATCGATATTGGATAGCTTCTGTTACCAAGGTTAACCTCTAGTCTCTCCATCGCCTCTCTGCTTTTTGTTTAGTGATTTTCCAAAAGTTCAATAATTTGATTCGCAACAACCTTTGCGCTTTGATCATCCGTTCGAACCACAAAATCAGCTATTTCCACATAAAGTGGATTACGCTCTTCTGCCAAAGATTCCAAAACTTCACGCGGCTTGTCAGATTGTAATAGTGGTCGTTTTTTATCACGCTGTGTACGTGCTAATTGTTTTTCAATCGTTGTTTCTAAATACACAACAATACCACGAGCAGACAAACGATTTCGGCTTTCTCGGCTCAAAATTGAGCCCCCTCCCGTCGCCAGAACGATGCCTTGTTTTTCGGTTAAATCATTAATGACCTTTTCTTCGCGAATGCGAAAACCTTCTTCACCTTCAACATCAAATACCCAAGCAATATCCGCACCTGTGCGTTCTTCAATCACAGTGTCTGAGTCGTAAAACTCCATATGCAGTTGCTGTGCTAGATGTCGACCAATTGTGCTTTTGCCAGCTCCCATCGGACCAACAAGAAAAATATTTCGTTTTTCAGCCATTTTAAGCAGTTTACGCGCGGTTAATGAAAACAACACCGCCCGCAGGCTCGTAATACGCAAGCCTGAGGCACCAATTTCCTCACATATAACTCGTGATCAGACTAAAAATTATCTCAGGTCAAGTAGTGCTTTGGCAACTTAAAATATTTACAGGTCCCAGATTAAGTTATAAATCTTGCTTTTTGGGGCCATAGTGGCGTGAAATTTAAGGATTTCCTCATAAAATAACGCCGTAACCTAGAGAGTGTTTTTTGTCGCTTCCCTATTATTGCAGCATAATTCTTGGAGTTACAAAGATAAGAAGCTCTCGCTTACCCATTGTTTCATAATTTCTTCGAAAAAGTTGCCCTATAAAAGGAATATCACCCAGTAACGGAATTTTATCTTCGTTTTCTTGCATTTCGTGCTGATAGATTCCCCCCAACACGATCGTTTCACCATCATTGACTAAAACTTGGGTGCCAATGCGTTGTGTGCTGATTGACATGGCTTCGCCGGTTCCTGACTTCACCGTAATGGCGGGCTTATCTTGAGTCACTTCTAAATCAAGAACCAGTTTATTGTCATTCGTAATTTGCGGTGTCACAGACAGACTTAATACTGCTTTTTTAAACGAGACCGCCGTCGCTCCGCTGGAAGAGGCCTCCAAATAAGGCAGCTCCGTCCCTTGTTCGATATAAGCTGGACGCTTATTTGTTGTTAAAAGTCGAGGACTTGAAATGATTTCAGCACGAGACTCTGCTTGAAGAGCGGATAATTCAAGATCGATCAGTAAATCTTTACCTAAATTGGCCACTTGAAAAGCAATACTGCCTGCATTTGGGCTCACCGCGCCTAAATTAACATTCAGAAAATCATCAACACGTTGAGTGTTTGGATCCTTGTCAGATGAAGAAGCATTATCACCTGTTTTTTGTTCATAATCCAAACCTAAATTACCTTCAATCGAGCCTCCCGTGGTAAAGGAACCATTGGTATTAGAAACCCCCCAACGCACACCAATTTCATCCAGTGTTCCTTCGTCAACAGTTACAATACGTGCTTCAATTTCAACTTGATGAACAGGAATATCTAAAGAAGAAATGACCGATTTGATGACCTCAATATTATCAGATAAGTCCTTTATAATTAAAGAGTTTGTTCTCAAGTCAACCCCTACACTTCCACGAGCTGAAAGCAAACTCACCACATCATCATCATCGGCCCCACCCAACATATTCTTAAACTCATTGGCATCGGCATAATTAATTTTTATCACCTCAGAGCGCAACGAAGCCAACTCTTCTTCTGTTTTTTGCATCTCCATCAATTGGCGTTCTTGTTCATCCAATTCTGTTTTTGGTGCAATAAGCAATATGTTCCCTATTTTTCGTTGACCGAGACCTTTCACTTTTAAGATGGTTTTTAATGCTTTTTCCCAAGGAACATCGTCCAGTTTCAGAGTGAGACTCCCCTTCACTGCATCAGAAACAACCAAATTGAAGTTCTTGTGCTCTGCCACCATTTGTAATACAGCGCGAATGGGAATATCTTGAAAATTAATGGATATATTGGAATTTACATCGACTCCTGACGTGTCTTTTCTCTTTGATGGAGTAGAAGCAAGAGGAAAAAACTCAACAACCAAGGTCTTTGCGTTTTGGTAATAGTCATAACCAAAAGAAGCCGTATTCTGAACCGTGACCTTTAGATCCTTTCCTTCTGGCGCGACGGCCCATGATTGAACCAAATCCCCTGCATTCTTTATTTTTCCTTGCCTCAGAAGTCCCCCCTTAAGGCGGGTGTCTTTTAAAAGAAAGACTAATTTTTTATTTTTCTTATCAAAGGAGGTCAATACTTCGCTGGCATCAAAGGTCATTTTCATGCGCGTGACATCCTCGTTTTCAGCGCTAAATTTTATGTCTTGCAGTTGATGAGCAGAAAAAGCAGGTAACGAAAGCGCTATCAAAATAAAAAACAAAGGCCAACAAGGATTTTTTTTACCTCTAGGCAAGATTCCCTTCCAAAGGCTCGTCATTTTTTTACCCTTTATCATAATGAGTTAATGTCAATCGAACGTGCCGAACTTGCCAACATCCAAGCCCATCAGGTAAATGCTCGGTAATGGACAAACTGTTCTGGCTGATACTTTCAACACGTCCGCGATTCAGCCCAAGCACACGTCCAATGCCCACGCGGTAAATGCTTTTATCTGCCCCTTCAAGCAAGGCCCAATAATCTCCTTCAGATCCCATCACCCCTTTAAATGAAAGAGACTCTAACGGCAAGGATTCTAAAGGATCTTTTCCTGGTAGATCATCGGGCTGCCAGCATGTTCCTCGAGCATAATTTTCTTTTCCGGATGACAAAGGAAAAACGAAAGGGTCTTGAACGTCATACCCTAAAAAAGGCATAGGAAGATAATGAGGCTCAGGCGGCACTGGGGTTGCGGTGGCTTTTGCTGAAGAATAGGTTTTCGCAATATAACTTTTAAGATCATCATGCTCAGAGGAGGGTTCACATCCAAAGAGCATCAAACAAAGAAAGCAAAAAATAAGTCGCTTCATTGCTTTTCTCCCGGCTCTTCAATATAACGATAGGTATACGCCGTCACGACAAACCTCAATACATCCTTCGCTTCTTTCGTTCGCTCTAAAGTAAAATCTTGCAAAGCCACAATACGGGGTAAACGAGCAAGAGCCGCCGAGAAAGAGCCGACATCTCGGTATTTTCCGGTCAATTGAATGTCTAATGGGAGCTGATACAACCAACCCACTTGCGCCCCTTTTTCCCAACTAAGACGCTCAAAATGAAGACCATATTGCAAACCCGTGTCATTGATCCCCGCCAGCAAGACAGCTAAATCGCCCTCTTCGGGTAACTGCTCCGTCAATCTTTTATAAAATATTTTCAATTTTTCAAGCTGGGTGTCAACATTAGGCAAAGCCGCCACCTGTTGTGCTTTTAAACGAAATTGCCCTTTAAGGATCTTTTCTTTTTGCTGGGCTTGAATTTCTTGTTCGTTTAAAGGAAGGACCAATAAATACATAAACAAACAAAATAAAATGGCACTCAAAACAGCAAAAAAAGCATTTTGCGCTCTAGCTGACCATTCAGGGATTTCATCAATTTCGAAATCACGCCAATCAGCGGCCATTTTGAGACTCCTTCGAAAAAACGGGAAGAAGGTGATCTGTCAATTCAAATGTGGCCCGGAAACGATTTTCATCGTCAATGGAAAGATTAAGGGTGTTTATGATGGAATGGATCTGCACGTTTTTTGCCCCTTTCGCTTTTTCTAAGCGAGCTAAAAAATGCGCCACCTGTGCATTAGAATGACTGCGCCCCTCCACTTTGACTTTTCCGTCTTTCATCGACACTTTATCAAGAACAACCCCCTCAGGCATGACATCAGGAAGGAGATTAAAAAGCAAAGTCGCATTATTTCTTTGTTTTTGAAGGGAGTTAACAAGATCAAGACGTCGCTCCAATGCGTCTCTTTCCACTTCTTTTGTTGAAAAAGTCTGCAAGGTAAGAGCCAGTTCGTCAATTTCATTATGGATTAATTGATTACGCTCTAATTGCGCACTCAATTTGGCGTCTTGATATTGATATGTAAAAAAAAGAAGAACCAAAAGAAGACTGAAAAAAAAAGCCGATTTAATAAAGAAATGCTTTCGCAATGCTCGTCGATTCATCTCCCGCCAAGGCAGGAGATTCATTGTCCGTCTCATTCGTCCTCCCCAAGAGCAAGCCCAATAGCAATAGACCAAGCACTTGCAGATTCACTCAAATTCTCAATCAAATGAGGCGAACAGGTGAGCCGATGCAATGGATTAAGGGTTTTCACTTCCCATCCCAAGCGTTTTTCTAACAAGAGGGTATCCACATATTTTGCATTTTCACCAGACAACCAAATACGATTAATATGTGCTCCAGCCACTGACGTCGCTGCCACTTGATATTGCCTTTGAATAATTTCGATTAATTGCCCAGTGAAAATCGAGACAACTTCGGGCTCAGAGATACTTTGGGTTTTTAGCGGTAAGGGAAGTTCACGAAAAAATTGCCCAGAGCGACCGTCTCCTGCACAAATTTGCACACGCTCACTCCCCACATCCAACATCAATGAAGATTCAATCCGTGCACAATGGGTCATTTGCTGTTTATACAAGCGCATCAGAGCATGGGTCTGTAATTCAATCACTGATAACTGATATCCCGCCAACGCCAATGCATTTAAACTGTTTTCAATGACAGCGCGCCGACAAACATAAACTTCAACCCCGTTATTTTCAGGCAAAGGGCGAAAATCATAGAGGAGCTCATCGATAGGCAAACCCAAGCTTTCTGCCAATTGCAAACCCACTTGCGTGTATTTTTCTTGCTCGTGAACGTCCAAGCCCACAGCCAGACGTTTTACGGCCACATTACTTTGAGGAATACCGAAAACTTGGTGCTGAATAAAAAACCAGAGTAATTTGTGTTCTTTTTTAAGTTTTTTCTTTATGTTTATCAGGGTATCTTCAAGGGTGCGCCCTTGTGTTGATTCACAAATCAGTGCTTTAAGTTGTGTTGTTCTGCCGCGCTTTTGGATCAAAGCCACCCGTACAGAGGTTGTTCCTATATCAATACCGATCGCTGCGCTTAAACGAAACATATGCAACGACACCTCATTTTTGTCAACTCCAAGTAACTTTTTAAAAGTTCTCGTCGTAGGTTGAATATTTTTGGAATGATTATCTTTATACTACGGACCAAGCATTTTCAGATGGTTCAACAAAAAAAGTTACGGGACATATCAAGTGAAGTTCATTAAACGACTGCTCATCCTCGCAATATTTTGCCTCATCGCAGGACTGGGAACCATTTTAGGGTTTTATATTTACTTAAAGCCTGAATTACCTGACGTTGCATCCCTCAAAGACGTAGAGCTGCAAACCCCTATGCGAATATACAGCGCAGACGGAAAACTCATTTCCCTCTTTGGAGAAAAACAGCGTATACCTGTACGTTTTGAGGAAATTCCAGGCCCCTTAATTGATGCCCTCATTGCAACCGAAGACAGCCGTTTTTACGAGCATCCCGGAGTGGACCCCATAGGGATCACCCGTGCGCTTGCTGTTGTTCTTGCATCTGGAAGCGCAAAACAAGGTGCCAGCACCATAACGCAACAATTAGCGCGTAATTTCTATCTGTCCAATGAAAAGAAATTAATGCGGAAAATCAAAGAGATGTTCATTGCATTACACATTGAACGCTTATTAACCAAAGAAGAGATTTTGGAGCTTTACATCAACAAAATCTTCTTAGGTTATCGCTCTTATGGTTTTGGCGCTGCGGCCCGAGTGTATTTTGATAAAAATTTGAGCGAACTGACGCTCGGCGAAACAGCAACCCTTGCTGGCATGCCGAAAGCCCCTTCAACAATGAATCCCCTTTATTCTCTTTCGCGTGCAACCTCCCGTCGTAACGTTGTACTCATGCGTATGCTTTCAGAGCAATACATTACTCAAGAACAATACGAAAACGCGAGAAACGAAGTACTCGAGTCCCGATATCACGGAATTGAAATTGATTTTAAAGCCCCCTACATTGCCGAAATGGCACGCGCATGGGCCGTGGAAAAATACGGCGAAAAAGTATACGAATCAGGTTATAAAGTCACCACTACCATCGATTCTCGCCTACAAGAATCAGCACAAAATGCCGCCATCAACAATTTATTAAATTATGATGAACGCCACGGATACCGCGGCGCAATTGCGAAGCTTTGGCATAACAAATCATCAACATGGACTGATGAAAAGATAGCTAAACACCTGAAATCACAACCTGAATATGCCGATCTTATTCCCGCGGTAGTGATACAAGTGCAAGACGATCACGCCCTCGTCAAAGTGGAGAACAATAAAACAGTCTCTTTGCCTTGGGATGGCATGAAATGGGCACGTCGCTTTAAAACAGACAACATTCAAGGCTCTCCCCCAACGCACCCCTCTGAGATATTGGCTGAGGGTGAGCAAATATGGGTACGTAAAGTCAATGACACTTGGAAATTAAGCCAAGTCCCTAACGCCAATACAGCTTTAGTGGCTCTTTCTCCCAACAATGGCGCAGTAAAAGCCTTGGTGGGTGGCTTTGATTTCCTACACAGCAAATTTAACCGTGCAACCCAATCGATACGCCAAGTCGGATCCATCATTAAACCTTTTATTTACTCAACGGGTTTAGAGCATGGAATGACGCTGGCTACCTTGATCAATGATGCTCCAATCAACACCTGGGACTCAAGCCAAGGGATCGCTTGGCGTCCTAAAAATTCACCTCCAACCTACGATGGCCCAACCCGTGCTCGTCTTGGCTTAGCACAATCTAAAAATGTCATGGCCGTACGCGTTTTACGGCGTGTCGGTTTAGATGAAACCATCAATTACCTCTCTCGATTCGGCTTTAAGCCCCATGAGCTCCCTCGCGCTGAACCGCTTGCGCTTGGCGCTGGAAACCTCACCCCCATGGAAATGGTGCAAGGATTCGGGGTCTTTGCTAATGGAGGCTATTACTTAGAGCCTTTTTACATTGCCGAAGTCGAAGAGCCTTTAGGGGATATCATCTACACTGCAAAAAATCTTAACCTGTGCCAAACCAATTGCAATCAACCCGATGAACTCACAGAGACCACATTTGACGATCCTATTTCTTGGCAAGAGACTCAAACAGAACCCACAGAGAAAAAGGACGATACAAGCGGTCAACCAAAACGTGTGATCACGGAGCAAAATGCATTTTTAGTACGCGAAATGCTTGAAGCCAATATCTGGGGCGGTGGCAGCTGGCGCGACGGAACAGGTTGGAACGGCACTGGATGGCGCGCTCAAAAACCATTGAATCGACGTGATATTGGAGGTAAAACAGGCACAACCAATGAATCAAAAGATGCATGGTACACAGGTTTTGGCCCGGGACTTGTCGCTACGGTCTGGGTTGGATTTGATAATCACGCCCGTTCTTTAGGCCAGGCCACTCAAAATAAAAATCTAACCGATACGCAGGTTTTTGGCGGCGAATCGGGCGCTAAAACGGCACAACCGGGTTGGATTGATTTTATGAAAGAGGCGTTGGAAAATGTCCCTGTTGAGCGTAAAAAGCTCCCAAAAGACATCGTTATTGTCCGTATCGACAGAAAATCGGGCTTATTGACAAGAAGAAGCGACAGCAGCTCCCGATTCGAATATTTCGAAAAAGGAACCGCGCCAACAGAGTATGTTTCTTCGAGCGAGACCAAAGACAATATTTATGAATTAGCAGAAGACGAACTCTTTTAATTTTTATCTCAAATACAAGATACGAAGATGAAAGCATGACATCAGGAACGTTTAAGATTGTTTTTTAAAACAGAAAAGCAAGAAAAATGGACGATGTGATTGACCTGAAAAGGCGTCATCAAAACCCTGAATATTGAAAAATATGCCCCAACAAAAAATCCCCAACAAGCACCTTGTTGGGGATTTTTTTATACTAAAAAAAATTGGAACCGACTCAAAAAAGTCAAATAACTGCGTAGATGCATGTATAGAAAATACGCGCATAAACGCTATGCGCATAGAAACCCAGTAAAAAAGCCTTCAAAACATAAACGCATTCTCAATTATTGGCAGTTTATCCCCTTTGCCTTTGACGCTTCTGAGGTTTTAGGTGCGCCCTTAAAACCCAATCACAGAGTCCATCTATGCTTTGGGGCTTTTCGTTCTTGCGACTTCGCTGCAACTTCAAACATCTTGGGTATATAAAAACGCTCAATGGCATGACTTTAATCAAAATGCACATCCATCACATTTGAAATCACCGAAGCCAGTTTTTCATAATAGGGGCGCATCGAACTGCCGGGTCTGTAGACCAAGGAAATTAATCGTTTTGGCTCAGGCTCGATAATTTTCGCGTAGACAACCCCATCGCGACGCATTTCTTTTGGCACTGCAAGTTTTGGTAACAAGGTGATCCCCGTTTCTGCGGCCACCATACCCCGTAAAGTCTCTAAGCTCGTTCCATGAAAACGAGCATCTTCTTTCGCTCCAGCGGCAAAGCAAAAACCCATCGCTTGATCGGTTAAACAATGCCCATCCCCTAACATCAATACAGTTTCACCTTGCAAGTCTGATAAAAGTAATACCTTCTTATCAACCCAAGGATGGCTTTCTGGTATCGCAAGATACATGGGCTCATCAAAAAGAGGGATCTCTTTTAAATGCTCTGTTTCTTTTACCGATGCCAAAATCAAGCAATCTAATTTTCCTTCACCTAATTTTTGAACCAATATATGCGTTTGAGCTTCATACAAAAAAAGCTCCAAATCAGGAAACATCTTCTTAATGGCAGGCACAATATAAGGCAATAAGTAAGGTCCCACCGTTGGGATCAAGCCCAGATGAAAAGGCCCACAAATATCTTCGCCTTGCAAGCTCGCCATTTCTTCAAGCACCCTCACTTCCATCAAGATCTTTTTGGCTTGATTGACAAGCCCTACCCCTGCATGGGTAAATAAAACCTTGCGACTCGTACGCTCCAGCAAAAGAACACCAAGATCATTTTCCAGCTTTCTTATCTGCCCGCTCAAGGTCGGCTGGCTCACAAAACAGGCTTCTGCTGCTTTTCTAAAATGTTGGTGCTCAAATAAGGCCACCAAATATTCTAAATCTCGAATATTCATCACACCACCACGAGATAGCTTTTGCCTATCAAAATAATAAATCCAATCGATTAGATCTATTCTATATCTTTAACCTAATATAAACACATCAATTGAACAGCACGAAACAAAACAACTAATTTACAAGGTTTTATAATGAATCTAACAAACAAAGAAAAGCAAAAAATCCCACAAGTTACCTTCCCTGTTCGTCAAGGCGATGCTTGGATTAACCTCACAACCGACGAGATCTTTGCGGGCAAAACAGTGGTTCTGTTTAGCTTACCAGGGGCTTTCACTCCAACCTGTTCATCAAGTCATCTCCCACGTTATAACGAACTTCACCCTGTTTTTAAAGAATTCGGTGTTGATGAGATCTTATGTGTGTCCGTCAACGATACCTTTGTAATGAACGCATGGAAAGCCGATCAAGAAGCTGACAACATCAGATTCATTCCTGATGGAAATGCCGAATTTACACGCGGAATGGGCATGGCTGTATCAAAAGATGATCTTGGATTTGGTGAGCGTTCATGGCGCTACAGCATGCTTGTGAAAGACGGTGTTGTTGAAAAAATGTTTATTGAAGAAAATGAACCTGGCGACCCTTTTAAAGTTTCAGATGCAGACACCATGCTGGCGTACATCGCACCAGATCATCAATTGCAAGAATCCATTGCCATCGTCACCAAACCGGGCTGTCCTTTTTGTGTAAAAGCCAAGCAGACTTTGATTGATCACAACCTAAAATATGAAGAAATTATTCTAGGTAAAGATGCGACCACGGTCAGCCTTCGCGCCATCACAGGAAAAACAACCGTGCCCCAAGTTTTCATTGGTGGAAAACACATTGGGGGCAGTGAAGATCTCATTCTTTATCTCGCATAAAGTCAAAAAAGCGCCATCCTAAAAGAGGGGCCAGCCCCTCCTTTTTACAAAGAAGACACGGGCTCTTCCCCTAAAATCCCCTCGCGCCCAACACAATCAATCGCTGACTCAAACAAGGCTGACGGGAAAATCATTCATTTCAAAACAAGAAACCGTTTGATATGACTTGGAGAATAAAAAATGAAAACCCTAAACCTTGATGTTGCCATTTTGGGTGGCGGCACAGCAGGCCTTGGAGCCTATCGCGCCGCAAAAGAACACAGCAACAGTGTGGCTATCATTGAAGGCGGCCAATTTGGCACAACCTGTGCTCGCGTCGGTTGCATGCCATCAAAATTACTCATTGCCGCAGCAGACGCGGCGCACCAAATAGAAAAAGCCCCCGCATTTGGCGTGCATCTTGAGGGGGAAATAAAAATCAATGGCCAAGAGGTCATGGCGCGTATTCAGCGCGAACGAGACCGCTTTGTTGGCTTTGTCATTGAAGGCGTAAGTGAAATTCCAGACTCCGACAAGATCTCAGGTTATGCCGAATTCATTGATGACAATACCTTAATGGTGAATCACACGACCCTCGTCAAAGCCAAACGCATTGTCATCGCAACAGGCTCTCGACCTTCTTGGCCAAAAATGTGGAACCATTTAGGGGATCGCCTTCTTGTTAATGACGACGTTTTTGCATGGAAAGACTTACCCAAATCTGTTGCTGTATTTGGGCCTGGTGTCATCGGTTTAGAATTAGGGCAATCCCTTAAGCGCTTAGGCGTTGAAGTTAAAATGTTTGGTGTGGGCGGGCAAATCGGTCCTTTGAGCGATCCAAGTATCATGGCCTACGCCAACGAGGTCTTTAACCAAGAATTTTATCTCGACTCAAACGCCAAAGTAAAAGAGATGCGGCGTGAGGGCGATAAAGTCCTTATCCAATATTTTAATAAAGAAGGCGTGCTGGAAGATTTTGAAGTCGATTACGTTCTCGCCGCCACAGGCCGTAGGCCCAATGTAGATAATCTCGGCCTCGAAAATACCCATTTAAAATGCGATAAATTCGGTGTCCCTATTAGCGATTATTACACCATGCAAACCTCCGTTCCCACGATTTTTATAGCAGGGGATGCCAGCAACCAAATCCCGCTTTTGCATGAAGCGGTCGATCAAGGGCGCATTGCGGGCGAAAATGCAGGACAATTTCCAAATGTCCAAAAAGGCCTTCGACGCAGTGTCATCGCTGCCATTTTTACCGACCCACAAATTGCGATGGTTGGAGAAAGCCACAAAGAAATCACAGCACGTTTAGGCTCTTGCGGCTGCTTTGAAACGGGCGTTGTTTCTTTTGAAAGCCAAGGTCGTTCACGCGTGATGTTACGCAATAAAGGCGTCTTACACCTGTATGGAGAGCAAGGAAGCGGGCGTTTTCTTGGGGCTGAAATGATAGGGCCAGACGCAGAACATTTAGCCCACTTACTCGCATGGGGGCATCAAATGAAAATGACCGTCTCTGAAATGCTAGAAATGCCCTTTTACCACCCTGTCATTGAAGAAGGTGTCCGCACCGCACTTCGCGATTTAAACGCCAAGCTCCATTTAGGCCCTGAAATGGTCAAGCATTGCTTAGACTGTGGACCCGGATGTTAAACGATTATACCC
>CAMRDW010000073.1 GCA_947041315.1 uncultured Enterovibrio sp. | reverse complement strand
TAATTAATTCTTATTCCCGTTTGATGGGGCCCGACAATTGGAAGATTCTCGCTGCGCTTAAAATATTTGCAGTTGAAGTATCTTGCTATTAAAAAGGCCAAAAGCCGAGCTTGTTTTTGACTTGGTATATGGCCAAGAGGTTTTGTGTGATGATCCCAAGGCTCATCGCGATGGCCGAGCCTATTATTCCCCATAAGAAGGTGAAGCTCACGAGCAGTAAAATGGTGATAAAACCAGAGAAAACAGTGAGATTGCGCATTTCTTGCTCATGCCCGCACATGCAGAGTAAAAAACCAACAGGTCCGGTAAAGAGATTCACTGTTTGCCCTATACAAAGAAGAAGTAACGGAGTGGCCGCTTTTGAAAAATCATCTCCGAAAAGCGACATGATTTGGCTTGGAAACAAAAAAACAGTCAACAAAATTGGAATAGAAACAAGGAACATAAAGCGGGTTGAGTACTGAGCGAGTTGTTGTAATTTATCTAACTGCCCTGCTTGCCAATAAGTAGAAAAACGCGGTGCGGCCACAAAATTGACCACGGTCAGCATAAAACTGATTAAGAGGGAGGTTCTCAATGCGCTAGAAAAAAATGCGACGTTTTCGGAAGAGACAAAAAAACCGACAATGACGACACATCCCCAGGGAATGGCTTGTCCTGCGACGCAAATAACCCAAAAATGAGGAGCCGCTTTCCACAGTGCTGCATTTTTTTTCCCGCTTGTATCGAATTTTCTGTTTGGGGCATGAAACCAACATTGAAGTCCTAAAATAGCGACGATCATGCTCACGCCTAAAAAGAATTGTGCCACGCGCTCTGGCGTTACATCAAGCTGGAAATATTTAAACATCAATAAACAGATGATCATGAAAAAAGAAACGCCCAATTGCATGGAGCAAAGTGAAGCAATGATTTCGCGCCGCGCTTGAAGTGCGTAGCCGTTCAGTAAAAAGACACTGATAAAAGGAATGGAAAAAGAAAAATAACCTAAGCTCGGGGCGAGTTCTGGTTTTTCAAACAAGGAATGCGCAAGAAATGGAGAAAGAAAATAGAGCCCGATTCCAACAAGGACACTGACAGGAAGCACAAGTAAATAAGCTTGTGTGAAAATACGATTGATTTCCTTATATTGTTTTTTTTCGTCAAGTTTTCCCATGAAACGCACCAGCCCATTGTCCATTCCTGCCAAAGAAAGGGTTCCAAACAAGGTTGCAAGGCTTAATCCAAGGAAAAAAAGACCAGCAGCTTCGCTGCCAAGGGTTCGGGCTGCAAAAATATTAAGAAAAAACGCCATACCGGCAGAGAGGACTTTAAAAAGGGTTGCAAGTGCAGAATGCAAAAGAAAGGCTTTTTGCTCTGAAGTCGTGTTTTTTAGACGTCTGAAAAGGGGGGCAAGAGCCCGAAGTTTACCTGTCATTTATCAATGGCTGTTTTGTTGTTTTCTTCATACAAATGAAGCAGGGATATTCTTTGTTTTTCGCGAGTGTATTCTTGATTAAAAAAAGCCAATGCGGATTGATGGCTTTTCTTTGATGGAGAGCGAATGAAGTGAAGTATTGCATTCGCCATCTCTTCAGGCGAAGAGACGAGAAAAGGATAAGGAAAATCTTTTGTTGCGTTAATTTTTCTTAGAATGATTGGGATATTGAGTTTTGCGGCTTCAAGAAGGGTTAATGGCATTCCTTCCCATGCGGCTGTGTGTAAATAAAGATCTGCACTTTCAAGTGTTTTGATTACTTCGTGATGATCAAGCATGCCTGTCACGTTGACACCCGCTTTTTCTAAATCCGCGGTCCATTTTTCGTCACCACCGCCTATCCAATGGATTTTTAATTGTTTTGATTCAGGCGTTTCGGCTAAATATGGGAGGGTTCTGAGTAAAAAATCAGGATCTTTTTGAGCACTGACGCGCCCTACGATAACCGCATTAAAGCTTTCTTTTTGGGGAGGACGCGGATGAAAAACCAGTGGGGCTTGGATTTCTGAATAGTTATTAAGATAGAACGCTTTTTTGGCGCCAATTTTTTGGGCAAGAGCACATTCTCGTAAGCTGCATCCTGCAACGACGTCGATACGAGAGAGTCCAATGCGTTCTAAATTCTGATAAATCGCGCGTTTTATTGGAGAGATATCGAGGCGTTCAAAGGAATAACAGTGCGGGGTATAAATGATCTTCCCAGCGCCTTTGGGTAAGAAGCGTCCTAAAAAGCCTGCAAAGCTGGAATGAAGATGAATAATGTCGGGTTGAAGCTCTAAAACGCGCGTTTTTGCTTTCATAAAGAAATGAAATAAATTGCCCTCTATGATATCAACCTGTTGAAATTTACTCTGAATATCTATTCCGATATCGTCTTGAGGGCGTCTTTTCGCAAGTAAAATGTGCTGAATAGAGGTGTTTTTCGTCGATTTCATGTAACTGTCAATGGCCGTTTGAACGCCACCACCAAAAGCCTCTGTAATATGAAGAACCGTTTTCATCGTGTCGTCCATTTTTGTTTGAATCCATTGATTTCTTCTTCACTGTAAAGAGTTTGGTACAAAGGGGCTTGATAGAGATGAAATAAACGCTCGAACGGATATTTTTCTTTAAATTCACGATATAGCGCTGAATACCATTTATTTGTTGCTTCGTTGCTGGGGTGAAGAGAAAAATCGGGACGCTCTAAAAAATCCTGCAGTGTTTCGACAGAGGTATTGATGGCCTCGCATTTCATCAGCAAGATTTCGCGTCCACCTTGTGTTATGTGCCAGTGTGTTTGATTTGGATCATTCACATGCGCCAATACATCCACATTAAAATGACGCTGTATTTCACGTTCAAACCAATGGGTGAAATAATCCCAACGCATGAGGGTTTCAAATGCATTTTCAATGTGAGCAAGGGTGCTTTGTATGTCACCGTGAAGAGAAAGGTTTTTTTTGGCCGCAATAAAATGAAGATGCAGATCTTGGAATAGGCGCGAAGTGACGGTGGCGATAGGGTCTCGAACCAGGGTGATGATTTTAAGTTGTTTTCTTCGTTGTAAAAGACGCCGTCGATGCGCCAGCGTCATTTTGTACGCCATGCGCGTTGGCCAATCAAAAAAGCAAGCCACGTCTTTCTTGTTCTTATATATCTGAAATTCCTCGTTATCATCAAATGTATGAAGGTGCCAACTGGGTATTTGGCTTTTTATTAAAGAGGCTTCAATTGAAGAAGATCCGACTTTTCCCATTTGATAAATTAAAACAAAATCTTGCGCTTGTAGATTTTTGTCAAAGGCTTTTTGTCTTTCAAGGTGAAACCTGATCATGCTCTTCTCCTGTGTGTTCTTGTATTTTGATATCGATAAAAAAGGGCATAAGAAAGAGCAACATAATTGTGCTATTGATGGCAACGAAAAACACCATCGAGAGAATGTACACCGCCATTAAAAAAGAAACGGGGTTGTGAGTCCGTTCTCGGTAAAGGGTTTTTGTTGAAAGTAAAAAGCCGCCAAGCAAAATGCTCACTCCGAAAAGTCCGTATTCAATCGCAATGTCCAAGATGAAATTGTGTGTGTAATTCACAAGTTCTGGGTTTAAAAAATAGGGTGCGATAAATTGAGGCAGCATTTTGGGGCCGACACCCAAAAAGGGATGCTCCAAAAACAAGTTAAAGCCATTCACAATGAGTAGCTTACGCCAGAGATCGGAATTCCATCGCGTTTGATATTGATCTGCGAAAACAAGATCAAAAGGGCTAATTTGCAAGCGTTCTAAAAGAGAGGGGAGATCAAACCAATAAACAGCGGAAAAAAGAAAAACAAACAGTCCGCTGAATAACAGGCTAAAAAAAAGATTTATTTTTATTTCGTTATAAGGGTTTTTAGGCTGGCACAATAAATAATGCGCTATCAGCATCATGATAAAACCGAACAAGGCTTTACGCTCCTCAGACATAAAGAGCATGACGAGAGCGACACATAAAAATAATTGGCTAAAGCGAATGTGGTTTCTCATGAGAAAAAGCAAAACGCAAGAAAAACCAAAAAGGTATTTCGTATTTTCAAGTTGTTTAAAATCGGGAAGATCGCCTTGTAATAAATGCCACGTTGCGGTGTATAACGCTCCTGCAAAAAGATATAAGGCCAGCAAAGATAAAAACCGGAAGGAGGAAAGATAACGGGCTTGGTGAAGCAAACTAAGAAATGAGGCAATGGAAAGCCATTGGATCATTTCAGTGAATGTTTGTTTTATCGGTGCGTCATTGATTGCGCCAGAAAGGGCAATGTAAGCAATAAAAACAAGAATGAATCCAGAGGCTTTTAGTGTGCTTTGGTAAAGCCGTCCTCGGGCGAGAAGAAGAAGCAGAAATGCCAAGCTCATCAGTCCAATAAGATCCCCTAAATGCCATTGGATTCCCGCAAAATGGAGTCGCACGGGAATGAAAAATAAGAGAAAAGAAAAAGCGCCAATGTGCTCAAGGGATCGGTTCATTGATCACCTTTTCATACGTTTGATAATACTGTTCACGAAAGGTCTGTAAACTGAAATGCTGGCAGCGAGAAAGTGAATACAAGGACATATTTTGATAGCGATTAACAGAGGTGAAAACACCTTCAATTTGAGAAGCCAAGCCTGTCTCATCACCGACATCGAATAAGGCGTTTTCATTTGCGATAACTTCACTCATTCCTTGAACTCGAGACCCTAAAACAGGCAAACCACAGGCCATGGCTTCAAGGGGGGCCAGTCCAAATCCTTCGACAGTGGAGCTTTGTACATAAAGATGAAGATTGTCGAGCATTGCCGGGATTTCAGAGCAAACGCCATGAAAAGTGACACGATTTTCTAAATCGAGTTGATGCACCAAAAGGCGGTATTCTTCTCTGCGTTCACCGTCTCCTATTAAATGAAGCTGGTAACGTTCAGGTAAAAGAGCAAGAGCGCGTATCAGAGTCGGGTGATCTTTATATCGATGAAAACGCCCAACCATTCCGATATGAACCGTCTCTTGCGCTTTAGGGCATTTTTTTTCTTTGCCTGAAAATTTGTTGATATCAATGCCGTTTAAAATCACACAGTAGTGAGATTTCCAAAAAGGCAAAAACCCTTCAAGGGCCTCTTTGACATGCTCTGTAATACACACCGTCCTTTGATAACGCCCATACATAAAAAATTCAAAAGGCTTTAACCAAGCATGATCTCGACGGCGGTTATGGGTGGCATGTTCTGTTTGAATACGTTTTTTTCCAATGGCCGCCAAGGCGAGATAAACAGAAGGAAAAAGATGTCCGTGGACGAGATTTGGCCAACGCAAAATCCGCCATTTTTGAAGTGCCCCAAGCTCTCCCCAGGCATAACATTGCACACCAGAAGCCTGAAGTTCATCGGTGAAATCATTGGTGTCATCTAAAGTAATCACTTTAATTTCAACGCCTTCTGGCGGCGCTTGAATAAGATCGATGACAAATCGTTGGGCGCCACCGTTTCGAGAAAGATCATTGATGATGTGAAGCACTTTCATACAAAGAATGCCTCTTGCGTTGAGTGGCTTAAATAAGACGCTGTCTTGTCTTTTTGGGACTGAGTATCCCTTTTGTTTTGCAATCTTTTTTTTATGAACGTCGGCATTAAGATGTACTTATAGATGAAAAATGCTGGTGGAATGCATGGATGAATTTGGGAAGCAAGTCTTCAGGGAGTGCATTGATGCCTGCGGCACTTTTTCGTCCGCCCCCTGTAGGAAATAATGTGGACAAGGTGTCTGCCCCTATTGGATTGTTAAGGGGGGCGCGAATGCTAATGACATAGCTATTTTGTGTTTCCCCTGCGCTATTTAAATAGATCACCGCATGGGCAAGATGGGGCTTTTGATTGGCTAAGAAATTAGAATAAACCCCACTGATGCGTTTTGCCCAAGGGGCGTCAGGCAGCATGAAAACCCGAGAGCCTTTGGATTTAGAATAAGCGGATATCGCGATGGCCTTTTCGTTGTCTTCTAAATAGCCATTTTCTAAGGCTGTGTGGATTTCGGGGCGGGCATTTAAAAACGAAAAGGGGGAAGAATAAGGTAAAAGGGTGCTGTACATTTCAATGGGTGAAAATTGTAAATCATGGAGACAGGATCCATAAGCATTGTAATTCAGGTAAGTGCCTAATTTCATCAATTGCATGCATTGTTTAGAAGAAAGCCCGGCCTTTTTTACCAAGGCGTCTGCAATCGAAATCAAATTGTCTCCATACGCCCCCACAAAAGCCCATTCACAAAACTGATTTTTTAAAAGACGATTGACTATCAAGCTTGTGCATGTTTTTGCGCTGGTATGGATGTGCGTCTTGAGTGCTGGGTGCTTTGGGATAGGGCCTGGGGCGTGATGATCCACATAAAATACATTCTTGCCTTCTGATAATAATTGATTGAGAGATATTAAGTTTTTTCCAAGGGCAACATCCAGGACGGTGACATCCAATGCCATCTCTGGACTTACTTGTTTTAGGAGTGAAATATCGCGTTTTACACCCGATATCAAGATGGCTTTTTTGGGATTTGAGAGCCTCAATTGCAACAAGGCACAAATGCCGTCAGCATCGCCATTAAAAACATCAAAATGGGTTTTCATTTTTCATCCAAAGTTGATTGATGGTTTTAATAAATTTAATGATTTAACTGGCCTCAAGGCGTTCATCATCTTCTTGTTTATGTTTGTAATATCCTTGATGTAAGGTGTATTTTTTATCCGTATGTTTAAGGGACATTTGGTTAAGTACGACACCATCAATGGGAATGCGATGAAAGGTTAATTGTTTTATGCTTTTTTTTATTTTTTCTTCTGTTGTTGATTCGGCTTTGACGAGCAAAATGATCCCCTCTGCGAGAGCACCGATGATGAGGCTGTCACTGACAACCAGTATCGGAGGGGTGTCAATGATAATGCGATCGTATTTTTCTTTTAGTTCGTCAATTAAGGATACAAATTTAGAGGAACTTAAAAGCTCTTGAGGTTGGTTTGGAAGCAACCCAGCGGGAAGAATGTCGAGAGAAGAGACCGCGTCATGGTAAATATTGTCTTTAATGAGGCTGTCTGTCATCAAGATATTGGTGAGTCCTGATGGATTTCGAGGTAGGCCGCAGCGTTGACCAATGGCTGGGATCCGAAGATCGCAATCAATAAGGAGTGTTCTTTCCATTTTTGCAAGAGATTGAGCAAGGCTAAGAGCGAGGGTTGTTTTTCCTTCTGACGGCATTGAAGAGGTGATTGCCAGAATTTTCCGTTGTTTATTTTGGAGCGACAGTAAAATGGCGGTGCGAATGGTTCTGATGGACTCACTGAAAATAAAGGCATTTGAGTCAAAATAGTAGGTGTGATCTATGGGGTCATTTTTAAACGCGCGCGTTTTGATTTGAGGTATATACCCTAAATGCTGCAATGCGAATTTTTCTTCAATATCATCTGGTTTTTCTATCGTATTTCGGTAAGCGTCCGCGAGAAAAGCACAGGCTATTCCAAACAGAAAGGCTGAAGCGCCACTGATGAAGATGAGCTTGGTTGTTTGAGGAAAAAAAGGATGAGCGGGGGGATGCGCGAGATCTGTGAAACGGGCATTCACAGCTTCAAAATCACTGGCGACGGAGGTTTCTTTTTGGCGATTAAGGAACATGTCGTACAGTTGTCGGCTTGATTCTACATCTCGTTTGTGCGCTTCATATTGTGCCCGTTTACTGATGATATTTTGATACTCTTGTTTTTTCTTATCAAACTCGTTAATTAAAGCATTTTCTTGTTGTTGGGCACTGTCGAGTTCTTTTTTTATCCCTCTTGCAAGGTTATTGATCACTGTGTCTGTGCGTGCGTTGACCGCATCCCGCTGAGCGATGGCTTGGATCATCTTGTCATGTTTGGGTCCATAGCGCTTGGCAAGCTCTGACACTTTTCGCTCTGCGTCTATTTCTGCGTTTTTCACGTCACGGACTTGAGGATGATTTGATATTTCAGGAACAGAGAGCAAGGTGCTTTTTCC
This sequence comes from uncultured Enterovibrio sp., assembly GCA_947041315.1. Taxonomy (GTDB): domain Bacteria; phylum Pseudomonadota; class Gammaproteobacteria; order Enterobacterales; family Vibrionaceae; genus Enterovibrio. The sequence continues at coordinate 8,116 of CAMRDW010000073.1, read as the reverse complement.
TTCCCATGAGCTTCTTAGTAATGAAAATAAACTTTCAGCCTCTACCCTTCTGTCTCGCGCTTCAGACAAACGAATCGTTAAATGGGTCAGTTCCTTTCCGGCTAATTCATCAATGTCTTCGAGTTCAATGAGGCCTTCTGTTTTCAAAAAATGGATCAGGGCCACCTCACTTTTATTGAGTTTTTCTTTGAGTTCGATTAAACGATCACTGATCCAACTTGATGCGGTTTGAGTGGCCAATAAACGCGCTTCAAGGTTGCTCTCCATATAGGCGTGGCCAATGGCGTTAGCAACTTGGGAGGCGAGATGGGGGTCTTTTGACTTGAAATGTATTTTGACCAATTGTGTGTTTCGAATCGGCTCAATGGTGAGGTGTGATTTAAATTTTTTCAATATGGCCTGTTGAGTTGCAATGCTGTTAGGATCATTAGAGGGTAATTTTGGTTTTGAAAAATACGGGGAAAAAAAGCCCCATTGATGTATGAAACCGAGCAAGGTGTTTCTGATTGATGTTTGTTGAAGATCTCCTCTAAATTCATTGAGCTGCTCTGCCTCTAATTGAGAAATGACTTTTTCAGCAATATGATCAGAGCGAAGAATTTCAAATTGAGTTTGGTAATATTCTTTTTTACTGGTGTCGAGGGTGTACACCTCTTCAATGGAGACGGCTTTGTTGGCTTGGGCTTCAATAAGAAGGGTGGCGCTTGCGAGGTATTGCGGTGTTAATTGAAGTGTAACAAGGGCAGTTATAAGGACGACCAGAACGATCCACAGGCAGATAGCAAGAGTGTATCGACGAAGAACATTAAGATAAACAAAAAGATCAATTCTTAAAGGCGCTTGTGTTGGAGTGAGATTAAAATCTTTCATTTTGACGCAGTCCTTGTCATTGATCAGAATAAATGATCAGAAAAAGCTTTGTTCGACAACAATGATATCTCCCGCTTGTACCGCTTGAGAGAGGTTCACTATTTCTTCTTTATTGACACCATTAGATTCTGTCTTTTCAATTTTATTTCGCGCTGCTCTGTCCGTGAAACCTCCGGCAATGGCGATGGCTTTTGCAACCGTCAGGCCCGGTTGGAAATCATAGCCTCCGGGTTGATTGACTTCGCCGTTGACGTAGAATTTTCGAAACTGAATCACATTAACAGTGATCTTAGGATCAATAAGATACTCTCCTCTAAGACCTTCTTCGAGAATATCTTGAAGTGTTCCAATTGAAAGTCCGGCCACTTCGATTCGTCCTAAATACGGGTAATCGAATCGTCCTTTTGTGCTCAATAAGATCTCCATGGATAAATCCTCTTCTCCATAGACATTGATGGAAATTTTGTCTCCGTCATCAAGGATATATTGAATTTCTTCGGCTTGAAGAAAATGGCTGGAGAGCAGAAAAATCAAAGTATAAATGAGAGATTTCATTAAAAGGCTGTCTCCATAGCAAAAAAGAAAAGAGCTTGATCGTAGCTGAATCTTTCCGTGCTTGAATGACGTTTTTCCCATGTGCTGTTGAAGGAGAGATCCATCCATTGAGTGAGCGCATAAATCAAAGAAACGCCCGTTTGGCTTCCTTTGTCTTTACGTGCATTGCTTGGATAATCTTGTTTGTCGTAACCAATTGAAGTGATGGTACTTATCAAAGGGGTCCAGTGTTGCTCCCAATCGAGGGTCAGATGGTTTTCGATAAGGTAATCACCTTGGGTTTCAGCGTCTTCGAGAAATTGCCCCCCCTCGAGTTTCATTTGAATGTATTGCCTTGGTGTCCAAGTGATGTTACTGCGCCAGCTAAAACTTTGCGCATTTTCTCGGCGTTTATCGGTGAAATCTTTCTCTTGTGCCCCCAATAATATTTGGCCTTTTGTTTTTCCAGAAACGTCCCATTCTAAACCGCCATAGAGCAATATATTTTTGCTGTTTTTGCTATACCCTGGATTTGGGTCAATGTATTGATAACGTTTATCTTCAAATCGAACGATGCTTAACGCGTGAAAATCACGGGAAAGGGCGTAATAAAACTCCCCACTGACAAAAGGTTGCTCCCAATCGTAATACTTTGATTGCTCCGCTTTGTTTGCGCGCATAAAGAGGGTGTTATTGTATTTTTTACTTTCATATCCTGCGAGAGTGACAATGCGCCCTTTTGCACCGATTGAGCCATAAATGTAGCGGGCATAAAGTTCTTGATAGTGATAGCGAAGTGGTTTTGTGACGGATTGACTGTATCCTTCTGTTAGTCCTGTTCCTCTGGCCTCATGTATGATTTCGTATTTGTATTTTAGCTGGAGTCTATTTTGAATGTTGAATGCCCAAAATGTGCTGGCATCAAAGTGTTGATTTGCGATGTTGTCGTCTTGATTGTTTTCATAATGTATTGCATCGACTTGGTAGGAAAGATGATATAAGCCAGTTTGAGTTTCGATTAATCCGATTATTTTAGGAGAGAGCGTCAGGGCCGTTGAGGCGATTGGATCTACTTGCGTGCGCAGCACGTTGTTATTGTATCCCGCACTCATGCTGATTGATGGCAGAATATCAAGGCCATTTTTTGTTTGATAGACGGGTGCCTCACTGGCAAAAGCGGAGCTTATAAATACAAAAAATAGACCCAACGCCATCCTTTTGAAATTCACGATTTCCTCCTTAACATCGCCTTAGAGTGGAACAGGTCCACCTGTTTGGATGAATGCCTTTTGAGCGCGATGCATTTTTGGCGTTTTAATAGGCTTTATTTCCGACAAAGCCTTTAAAAATAGTGGTGATAACAATCTTTATGTCCATCCAAAAAGACCAATTTTGAATGTATTCGAGATCAAATTGAACGCGTTTTTGCATTTTTTCGAGGGTGTCCGTTTCTCCGCGATACCCTTTGATTTGTGCCAATCCTGTGATGCCGGGTTTCACCTTATGGCGAAGCATATAGCGATCAACAATGGCGCGGTAAAGTTCGTTATGTGCGACAGCATGAGGGCGTGGACCTACGATGGACATTGAACCTTGAAGAACATTAAAAAATTGAGGCAGTTCATCAAGAGAGGTACGACGAATAAAGGCCCCAAAAGAGGTAACGCGAGGATCATTTTTAGTGGCTTGTTTTATCTCGCAGCCGTTGTCCATTGTGGACATAGAACGAAATTTCCAGACTTCAATTTTACAGCCATCTAAACCGTAGCGATCTTGTTTAAAAAGAACCGGACCTTTTGAAGAGGCTTTAACGCCAATAGAAACAAGAAGCATCACAGGCGAAATAAAAAGTAAAATAAGCAACGAAAGAACAATGTCTTCAACTCGCTTCACAAAGGCTGTGATCCCACTAAAAGGGGTGTCATACACACTCAAGGTATGGACTTGACCAATGGTTTGCCAGCGGCTGTGAAGCAAGTTGTAAGTGAGAAAATCGGGAACCACATAGATTGTTGCTGTGGTATCTGAAAATTGGTTTAAATAAATCTCAATGCGCTCTTTTGCGTGCATTGGCATGGCAATATAAATGTGTTGTAGCTTGCCGCTTTTTGCTTTTTCAAGGGCTTCACTGACACGGCCAAGTAGGGGGGCGGGCAAGTTTTCCTCGATGCGAGATGTTTCTCTGTCTTCGTAAAATCCGTGTACTTCAATTCCAAGCGCGGGGTTATTTTTAAGCTCGCGCGCAAGCTCAATGCCATTGGGGGTGATGCCAATGATGGCGGCACCTCGCGTGTTAAATCCTAAATGCCTTAAATAGCGCAGGACTTTACGGGAAAGATAGCGCCAAAAGACAAGGAAAAACCCACCAATACCACACCAAAGTAAGAGGGCTTGCCTGTTTACTTCATCATTGGAAAAAAAGAAAAAGCTGATTAATAAAAGGAATGAACCCGCCCATGAAAGAAGGGTCGCCATCACTTGGCCTTGGAAGTTACTGATACGCCATGAGCGATAAAGGAAGGCATTTTCAGCAATAAAAAGAAAACAAACGGAATTGACGACACTGATTAAAAGCCAATTATCAAAGAGTCGACCCAAGATCAAATAGCTGGCGAGCGCCAAAGAAAAAGTGATAACGCAAAGATCGAAAAACCGGTAAAAAATTGCGTATTCGGCGCCGTGGGCGCGGATTTTCATGTCATCCATAACGTGTCTGTACTCAATGTCCTGTTCGGTTTTATACCTGTCGCCTTTGAAGGTACGTGGGTGTTGACTACGCTCGTTTAGCCCAATCAGATAGTCCATCGATGCTCAGGGGGTAACTCCTTTGCCGCTTACAGGTATCTTCAGTTACTTTAGGTATATCTTCAAAAATTCAGGGTAGAGTGAAAAGCAAGAAAAGAATTTAATTATTCTTCTCTAAAGGCTCTATTTAAACTTTCAGTTAATGGTTTTGTGAGGTATTCCAAAGGTGTACGGCTTCCTGTTAATAACAAGACTTCCGCTTGCATACCTGGATAGAGCTTAATTCCATTGAGCGCTTTTTGCATATCATCTGTAAAGGCAACGCGCGCGAGGTAATAGGAATCGCCTGTTTGTTCATCAATGATCCTGTCGGCAGAAATGGTTAATATTTCACCGTTAATGGGTTTTATGCTGCGCATATTGAGCGCGGTTAATCGAATTTGTGCTTTCATTCCTTGCGTTATTTGATCTATATCGGAGGGGTCAACCCGCGCTTCAACCAACATGCGTTCATCGATGGGGACAATATCAAGCAGTGTTTGTCCTGGGGAGATCACGCCGTCTTCAGAAAAAACTTTCAGGTTTAAGATGGTGCCTGCCAGTGGGGCTGAAATAACGGTGCGATTCAAAACATCTTTTGCAGCTGAAATGCGTTCTTCTAGCTCATAGCGCTCTTGTCGACTCTCACGAAGTCCTTCTACAACGTCTTTTATTAATTCGAGTTTTTGCTCTTTCATTTGGGCTTTATTTTCGGCCACATGTTGAGAGATACGATTGACATTGGATCTTAGCTGGCTGATTGAACTTCTAATTTCATTTTCTTCGCGCTCTAAACGAAAGATGTGCGTTTGACTGACAAAGCCTTTTTCTGCCAGTGCCTTATTGCTTTCGAGTTCTTTTCTGATGTTGGAAAGTCGACTTTTTTCTATCCATAATCGTTTCTTTTGTCCTTCAAGATCGGCCTTGTTTTGTGCTAATTGTTTATTGATGATCTCTTTTTGTGAAGCTGAATAATCTCTTCTTGCTTCAAAGATCCTTTGTTGATTGGTGAGAAGCTCTTTGACGCGAGGATCGTCTTTTTGAGCCATAAGGACCTCATCAAAGGTCATCTTTTCTGCTAAATCTCTTTCCGCGACAAGGCGTGTTTCTCGGGCGATGGCGTTGTGTTGGCGACTGATGAGTTGTTCTAATTCTGCGTAGGCTTGGGTGTTATCAAGAGTGATAAGAGCTTGTCCCTTTTTGACTTGTTCCCCTTCTGTGATGCTGATTTTTGCAATAATGCCGCCTTCAAGGTGCTGAACGCTTTTACGTTGGCTGTCGATGGAAACAATGCCTGTTGCAATAGATGCACCTTCCAGTGGGCTTAACGTGGCCCATACGCCAAAAGTGCCAAAAAAGAGAAAAATGCTGGCGAACCCGATAAGGACCAATCGACGAATTTCAGGGATCTCCATTAGTTTTTCCCTCCATTTTGAACCATCGCGGCATTTTGTTCTAATAAGGGTTTGAGGATTTCATCTCTGTTACCATAGGCTCGAATTTGTGCATCTTGGAGGATCATTAATTTGTCCATGGATTGCATCATGCTGGGTCTGTGGCCAACTAAAATAACGGTGGCTTGACGTGATTTTAAATGGATTATCGCGCGCTGAAGGGCCATTTCTCCAACACCATCGAGATTGGCATTGGCTTCATCCAAGATGACCAAGCTCGGTTCTCCATAAAGGGCGCGAGCCAGTGCGATCCGCTGGCGCTCTCCCCCTGAAAGTCCTAAACCACGCTCACCAATGACGGTGTCATACCCTTGAGGTTGACGCAGGATGAGGTCATGGCAGCCTGCTAAATGCGCCGCTTTAATGACGTCATCAGGATTCCCTTCACAAAGGCGCGCAATATTTTGTCGAATGGTTCCCGGAAAAAGTTCTACATCTTGTGGGAGGTAGCCGCAATAAGAACCAAGATCATCTGGATCCCACTTTGAGACGTCCATGTTATCAAGGCGAATAGATCCCGCGTTAGGGGATAAGTTGCCAAGCAATAATCGGGCAAGGGTCGATTTTCCGGTCCCAGAAGGGCCAATGATCCCCAAGGCTTCACCTGCATTGAGTTTGAAATGAATGCCATGTAAAACGGGATCGGGTTGTTTTGGATGAAAGTAGGTGACTTTTTCTACAGAAATGTTTCCTTTAGGTTTAGGGAGAGGCATTGATTTTGCGCGTTCTGGAAACTGTGGAATTTGTGCTTTAAGGCGTTGATAACTTTGTTTTGCTGAAATGGCGATTCCCCAAGCACTGATGGATTGCTCAATAGGAGCCAAAGCTCGGGCCATTAAAATAGACCCGGCAATCATGGCTCCAGGGGTTAATTCATTTTGAATGACAAGCCATGCGCCAACACCCAGCATGGAAATTTGCAGCAACATGCGAACAAACTTGGAAGTTGCTGTGAGAGAGGCTCCGCGCGAATTGGCTTTAATTTGTCCTTCAATGCTTTTTTTGTTAAGCGTTGACCAATGTTGAATGAAATTTTTCATGATCCCCATGGCTTCAATGGCATCCGCGTTTCTGGCCGCTGATTCTGCTTGTTGCATTGCAAGGATGCTTGATTCACTGGCCTCTTTGTGGAGTTTTCGTGTTGTTACATCATTAAGAATCGCAAGACTGAAAAGAACCACGGCGCCCGCTGTGGCAAGAACGCCTAGAAGCGGGTGTAACAGAAAAACAAACGCAAGAAAAAGGGGGGTCCAGGGGGCATCGAATATCGGGATCACGGAGTTTCCGCCAATGAAATTTCGAATCGTTGTGATGTCTCGAAGGCTTTGAACAGAAGCTGAAATGCCTTGACGAAGTTGAAGTCCAATGCTGCCGCTTAAAATATCAGGTGAAAGACTTTGATCAAAAAAAGCCCCAATGCGCACCATGATTTTTGTGCGAATATTTTCTAATACGGCCATGGTTAGAAGCGCAAAGACCGTGATAAGAGTGAGTAAATATAAAGTGTCGACTGAGCGAGAGCCAATAACACGGTCGTAAATCTGAAGCATGTATATGGGGAGAGCGAGCACCAATAAATTAAGCACGAAACTGAAGATCACAACAAAAATAAGTGCTTTGTAACATTGGGATAGGGTGGATTTTAGTTGATTCTCAGAAGATAAGGACATGCGTTACCTGTGATGTTTATTTGCTTACTTACATTAAAGGGTCCTTACTGAATGCGAAGGTCTTGAAAAAGAGAAAAAATAACTGGTTTTGAGACCAGTTATTTTGAGTATAGACCGAAGAAACTTAAACGATTTGAAAGTCGTCAGAAGTGAGGGAGGTTGCAAGGGTATTATTGAGTGTGATGATGGAGCCATCCGCAAGGTTTATCTCTGTTTTGATACCGACTTGTTGTATATCAAGTGAGGCAAAATCTGTGTCTCCCGTTGCGCGAATAAACAGGGTGTCAATGCCTAATTCAAAATCGACAACGCGGTCATTTCCTGTACCTGCTCCGAGGATGTTATCAAAAAGGAAGGTGTCTGCGCCGTTTCCGCCAATAAGAAAATCATTGTCTGTACCGCTTACCAACCAGTCATCCCCCTCTCCACCAAACAAGCGGTTATTTCCACTGGTACCGTAAAGTGCGTCATTCCCTAGACCACCGAGTAGATCGTCATTTCCTTCTCCGCCGTAAAGGAGATCATTGCCCATTCCTCCACCTAAGGTGTCATTGCCTGAGCCCCCGCTAAGGGTGTCGTTACCTCGTCCACCAATCAGACGGTCATTTCCTCCGCCCCCCCAAATACTGTCGTCTTCGCCAAAGCCAATAATAATGTCGTCTGCTCCAAAAGCATAAATGGTTTCTGCTTCTGAGGTACCATGAAGGAGGTCTGAATTTTCTGTGCCGTTAATTTCTGTCATGATTTTCTCTCTTTATCTTTAAAATACACACACGTCATGGTTAGGCTGGCTTTTCCTATCAG
>CAMRDW010000072.1 GCA_947041315.1 uncultured Enterovibrio sp. | reverse complement strand
CGGGGGCCAATTTAAAATCAAAAAACTTTGTCTGAGGTACGTACAGCACAATGCCAACGTTAGCAAATTCGCCCGTTTCCGCATAGGGTGCGAATCTGACGATCGCGTATAAACAACCCATGCTCATTGTAGAGTCTCCCAAAATCTAATTTAGCCTCTTCATTATATTTAAGTCAGAGAGGATCAAGGTATGCGAGAGAACCCCCTGAACATAGGCGTACTATGTATTGAGGTCAACGAGCGTAGCCAACACCCACGCAGCTTCGAAGGCGACGGGTATAGTTTTAAAGAAAGAATTCTAGCAGAGCTTGATTCATCAGGGAAAAGATTAACTACATCATTTTCAAATGATTTTCTGGCATAAAAAAAGCGCCGAAGCGCTTTTCTTATTTTTTCTGTTTTTGGGTAAACAGAAATTAGAAATTGTAGTTGTATTGCAGGCCATAAAGGAGCGCATCTGCACGGGTTGTGGCGCTGATGCTTGTGCCAATTCCGCTTGTTTCGTTGACTTGTACATCTTTTCCTACGAGGTAGGTCATACCAAAGTCGAGGCTGGCTTTTTGCCCAAATGCATAGGTAAAGCCTGTAGAGAGCCATTGACGATCTGAGTCTGGGACTGAAATAGAGGTTTTTTTATCTTGGGCGCTGCTGTCATACATGTAGCCTGCACGAATTTTCCAATCTTCGTTCAATGTATAAGTTGAACCAATTGAATAATGCAACGCATTTTTCCATTTGTATTCATTTAAGGTTGTGTTGGTTGTGGTGGCTAATTTGTCGAAGGCGTCCCATTCTATCCATTGAACTGAATAATGGACTGCAAAAGCATTGTTTAACTGATGAAATCCAGAAAACTCAGCCATGTTAGGCAGGGGCATGATGAGTTCCCCTTTGAGCTTTTGCCCTGCGAAAATCATGGTATCGCCCGTGGCTTTAATGTCTGGACTGTTGCGGTAGGTTAAGCCGAAACGGGTGTTTTCATTGACTTCATATACGGTGCCGATGTTCCAGCCCAATCCGGTTCCTTCTGCATCGACATTCAATAAATTATTACCAATGACCGGTATCGTGGATTTATGGCGTTTGAGTTTTCCTGTTCCTGTGACGACATCAAGACCTAAGCCCAACGAAAGGTGTTCGTTCAAACGATAAGCCCCACTTAGGCCAAAATTCACGCTTTTAAGATCACTCAAGCCACCAAATTCATTGGCGGTATAGTTGTCGCTGAATTCCGTTTTGGTACCGAAGTTCGAATAAATGGCCGCGCCCAGAGTGAAGGTGTCATTGATAGGGTGAACATAATAAATATTAGGGACATAAGATGTGTCCCCAATTTCTTCGTCAGCCAGTGAGCGGCCTTGATAAGTTGCATTTTTAACATGGACATCGGTTTTGATGGCAATCGCACCCACTGAAATTTGTGGGGCGTCAAAAAGGGCCATACCCGCGGCGTTACGTGACATTACAGAGGCATTATCGGCAATGACGGCATCACCTGCAAAAGCACGACCGAGGCCCGTTGCTGATTGACCGTTTACTTGAAAGCCAGCAGCAAGCACAGAAGTTGAATGAAGTGTTACTGCGAGGGCAATTGCAGTCGGAATAAAAAGACGATTCTGGTGCATAGTTAAATTATCCAATGTAATTTTAGAGTTTGGTTTTTTGATTGACGAAGCGATTCTATGGTGCCAATTGTTTTTTGGAAATCAGACCAGTCATTTTTATCCTTAAAAGGGAGGCAAAATCCGGTATCTTAAATCTAAAAATGTGCGCTGGATTGCATTTAACGCCATGAACACGGAGCTCATATTTTTTGATTGAGACTTTTATTTAATTGTTCGGCTAAAGGGTTAAGGTTCAAATTCTTTTCTCCAACGAGAATAAGTGTATTTTTATTTTCTGAAGGTAAAGAAATGGCTTTCATGCTGCCGTCTGAATAGTCCACGCGGCTTCTTGAGGATTCTGGGACCAAAAATATATTCACAACTGAACCCGAATGTTCTTTTAATACAATATGTAAAGCCCGTTGATTCTCAAAACCACAATAATTGATATAGGTCACTTCGCCAGGCAGTTCTTCCGTTAATTGATGATTTAACGGGGCGAGTTTGAGGTTAATCTGTTGAAGTGTTGCATGTTCATTGATGTTTTCTGTGAATGCATTTTCGCTGTAATAATGCTCAATGGCTATTTTCGTCAATCTCGATGAGGCTGGGTCGCTAAAATGGAACTGATCTTTAAAGATACCGAGCATGAGTCCACAGAAAAAAAACACACAGGCGGCCATTGCGAAGTTTAATTTGGATTTTCGCGTAGTTCTGTAAAGAGCACTGCTTTGTTGAAACAGAATTTTATCGACGAGGGTATCAGGGACATCAACGCGTAAAGTTTGATCAATTAACGCATCGAGTTCCTCTAATTCAGCCGCAAGATTAAGGTGTTTCGGTGATGTTATTTTTGCCGCTAAAATGTCTGGATCGCTGTCATGAGGGTTCGCGAGAAGACGGCGGCGAAATTCAAGCTCGTCCATTCTTATTTCCTCTTTTTGATAGTTTCTGTTTGTCCATGAATTCTTTTAATTTATTTCGAGCTCTAAATAAGCGAGTCATGATCGTGTTTTTATTTAAATCCAATATATTCGCAATTTCGTCACCGTTAAAGCCTGCGAGCACTTGCAGAACAAGTGGTTCTCGATATTCAGGCTCTAATCGCATAATTTGTTGGTGAAGTAACTCTGTATCAATCTTAGAATCATCGGAAGGTTGACTGTTGTCAACGATTAGATTTTCATCGAAATCAACATATTCCAGCTGTTTTCGTTCAAAACGTCTGGCATTTTCTCTGCGCAGTATGGTTATAAGCCAAGATTTTGCTGCATTGTCATCTTGAAGGGAATCCAGCGCCCGCCATGCTCGCAAGCATGTTTCTTGCACAAGATCTTCAGCAATATGTTGATCTTTTGTGAGCCAATAGGCATAACGGAAGAGATCTTTGTACAATGCTTTGACGAGTGTTTCATAGCGTCTTTGTTTCTCCACATTATTAAAGACCTGAGACGCAGAGGTTTTCTTTCGTAACATATTTAAAATCATTCCAGGTAATATAAAACATCGCTTTTTTAATGAGCGAGTGAATTATTAAGGCATTTAAATAATGAATACATCACGATGAATTCATTTGAAAAATTACGTGAATAAGTTTCAAGTTTGATTATGAAGTATTTCATTGAGAGATCAATATGTAGAAACTCCGTTTTCAGGCTTGCTCTAATCGAAGCAGAATATTCAAATTAAGGTAAAGGTTCTGCTTTATTTCGAGCCACATTGTATTTTTTGTGATAGGTGATCCGTATAAACTGAGTATTTTGCAAAAGGAACACACAAGGCTAAAAATAATTGTAAAATATGCTTCTTAAATATCTGATTGTTTTTTATATTTATATATCCTAAAAACGCAACGTCTGCAAAACAAAAAAACTTCATTTTTTTATGTTTTATGTCATTTATTGCTCTTGATCTCTTTTCATCGTACTTTTCTAACTGTTTGAGTAAAAATCAGAGGCGTGAGGCCTATTGCTTGTTTTTCAGGCTTTTTAAATAGAAATATACACCCGTCGCCTTTGAGCCTGCCTGGCGGTTGGTTAGGCTCGTTTAGTTTAATCACACAGTCCATCCGCTCAGGAGCGTCACTCGCCTACACAGAACTTCAATTACTTTGGCGATATACCCGTCTTTGAGACTGCGTGGGTGTTGGCTGCTTTCGCTCTGGCCAATCACAGAGTAGATCTATGCTCAGGCCCTTCACTCGTTTGCCGCCTACAGGCATATTCAAGTCTCTTGGATAGAGAAGAAAGGGTGACTTTTTTGTATTTATCTACATAGCGAATGCCATGCTTTTTAGTGTATTTTTTAATTGTGTTTGTTAATGAAATGGTAAAATATATCGAAATTTGCTGGAGGAGATGATATTTAATCCCTCCTTTTATCAGGCATCGGTAAATCTTTATCAAATGCTCGTCAAAATAGAGGAAATGCCCTCAAACCTTTACGTCTCGAAAATAGAGGAGGTGCGCCTCAAATATATACGAATTATTGGACAAGAACGATACGACTAAAAATTAAATAAAAACATTGCATTAGATGATATTTCAAAAAAAAATGCGATAAGGTCTGTTTTTTGTCTACGCCTTCTCTTTTTTTGATGACGTCTAGGGTGTAAATTTCTATTTTTAAAGGGAGTGCAGTTGGAGTATATCTTTGATATAACAAGACTTACATGAAAATAATCTTCATTCATTAGCTGCGATGTCTGTATTTTTATATGCAAGAGAATAGAATCTATAAATAGCGTTGAAGTCATCACATAAATTCAGCAATTAAATGACATTACTTGCTTAAAATAGAAATTGATGAAAATTAAAAGGGGGCTTGTTTTTGGGAGTATTAAGGATCTCCTTTCTTAAGCCTTTAATTTCATGTGATCCGTTTTGATTCATTTGATGCATTTTCATTTCATCTGGTTTTATTGATTATGAGGTCGATAGGTGGTTTTTTATTGCTTTTTTTCACTATTTTCATCGTCTTCATGCTCATATACTCAATGAAAGCTCATTTTCTCTTTGATCTTTTTATAACAAGGACAGGTAATGATCCCTTCTCAAAATTTAATGACGCGTCAAAACGAAAGAATTGCAATCGTTGCAGGGCTTAGAACCCCGTTTGCTAAGCAATCGACGTCATTTATTGATTTGTCAGCGCTCGAACTTGGAAAAATGCTCATTAATGAATTGCTTTTTCGCACAGCATTAGATCCGACATTAATTGATCTTCTTGTTTTTGGCCAAGTGATTCAAATGCCTGAAGCCCCAAATATTGCACGAGAAATTGTTCTTGGAACTGGCATGGATGTGAGAACGGATGCTTACAGTGTGAGCCGCGCTTGTGCGACCAGTTTTCAGTCCGTGGTCAATGTGACAGAAAGTATCCTGATGGGAAACATTGATGTCGGCATCGCGGGTGGGGCAGATTCGGCTTCAGTCTTGCCTGTTGGGGTTTCCAAAAAAATGGCTGCAACCTTGTTGGCCATGAGTAAAGCAAAAAGCATAAGAGAGCGCATTAAATTAATCCGTCAGCTTTCCTTTTCTGATTTGCGACCTGTGCCCCCTTCTATTTCTGAATACTCAACAGGCATTAGCATGGGGGAAACCGCGGAGCAAATGGCGAAAACCTATGGTATTGGGCGAGAAGATCAAGATGCTTTTGCGTATCGTTCCCATCAGCTCGCGGCGAAAGCTTGGCAAGATGGAAAAATGCGCGATGACGTCATGATTTCTTTTCCTGCCCCTTATGTGTCTTGGATAGAAAAAGACAACAGCATAAGAGAAGACGCCTCTTTGGAAAAATATGCGTCTTTACCTCCCGTATTTGATCTGGAGCATGGCAGTGTTACTGCCGCAAACAGCACGGGGTTAACTGACGGTGCTGCCGCGGTGCTTTTGATGCGTGAAGGACGCGCAAAAGAGCTGGGGCTTGCCCCGCTTGGTTTTATTCGCGCTTATGCTTTTTCCGGAATTGACGTAAAACAAGACATGTTGATGGGCCCTGCGTATGCGACGCCGATGGCTCTTGCTCGCGCTGGACTTGTTTTAAGTGATTTAACCTTGATTGATATGCATGAAGCTTTTGCAGCACAGACTTTGGCGAATATTCAAATGTTTAACAGCAATACCTTTGCAAAAGAAAAGCTCAACCGTAGTCAGAAGATTGGAGAAATTGACATGGATAAATTCAATGTTTTGGGTGGCTCTATAGCCTATGGACATCCTTTTGCAGCGACGGGAGCCCGAATGATCACTCAAACCTTGCATGAGCTTCGTCGTCGAGGAGGTGGATTTGCGCTTAATACCGCTTGTGCTGCTGGAGGTTTAGGGGCCGCAATGATTTTAGAGGTGACAGAATGACGGATAAAATAACCTCAAAACATGCTCATTTTTCAATGCACCTTGCAGAAAATGGCGTCGCGTGGTTGAAGATGGATGTGCAAGGCAAAACGATGAATGTCTTGCGGACCTGTTTTATAAATGAAATCAACGAAATATTAACTCAATTAGAAGAAAAAAAAGAAGTAAACGGACTTGTTTTTTATTCTGCAAAACCGGACAACTTTATTGTTGGCGCCGATGTGCGCATGCTCGATGATTGTACGAGTGCAGAGCATGCTCACTGGATTTCAGAGCAGGGTCAACGTCTTTTTTCGCGGATTGAAGCCTTGCCTTTTCATGTTGTAGCGGCCATTCATGGTACCTGCCTTGGTGGCGGTTTGGAGCTTGCTTTGGCTTGCCACAGTCGTGTTGCTACAGAAGATGAAAAAACCCAATTGGGTCTGCCTGAAATAAAACTGGGTTTACTTCCAGGCTCTGGTGGAACCCAGCGTTTACCTCGCTTAATTGGCCTTGCTTCTGCCCTTGATATGATTTTATCGGGTAAGTCATTGCGTGCCAAACAAGCAAAAAGAAAAGGGCTGGTGGATGAATTGGTGCCTCATTCCATTTATTTGCGCGTTGCAGAGCAACTTGCTTTAAAAGCAAAACCGAAAAAAAAGACACATTTATTTGATTGGCTGATGGTTAAAAATTCCCTGCTTCGTGCACTTGTTTTTAATCAGGCAGCAAAAAAAGTACATAAAAAAACACGAGGAAATTACCCTGCCGCTTTGATTGCTTTAGAGGTGATAAAGCAAGGCATACAATATGGAATGGCGGAGGGATTAGAACGTGAAGCGCATTGTTTCTCACGCTTAGTGATAACCCCTGAATCAGCGGCGCTTCGGCGTTTGTTTTTATTGTCCACCGAAATAAGAAAAGAAAAAGTGGTGGAGGCGCCAGCCGTAGAAGTGAAAGGCGTCGCGATAATGGGAGGGGGGTTAATGGGCGCTGGGATCGCCAATGTAACAGCCAATCAAGCCAAACTTCCTGTACGCATTAAAGACGTAAACCAAGACGGTTTGCTTAATGCATTAAATTACAATTACACCTTGCTTCATCAAAAATATAAACGTGGGATGATTACCGCATCTCAGTGGTATGAGCAAATGTCAAGGATCAGCGCCACGACGAATGCGAAAGGAATGTCACGTTGTAATTTGGTTATTGAAGCCGTATTTGAAGATCTCGCCCTTAAACTAAAGTTGGTTGCAGAAATTGAATCAACCTTAAGTGAAAAGACCTTTTTTGCAACAAATACCTCTTCTATTCCTATTTATCAGGTGGCAAAAGGGGCAAAACGGCCTGAAAACATTGTGGGTTTGCATTATTTTAGTCCGGTTGAAAAAATGCCTTTGGTGGAAGTGATCCCGCATGCAGGAACCTCCGACACCACCCTTGCAACAGTGCTTGCATTGGCTAAAAAACAAGGTAAAACCCCGATTGTGGTCGCGGATAAAGCGGGGTTTTATGTTAACCGGATTTTGGCCCCTTTATTGAATGAAGCCGCCCTTATTTTACAGGCGGGTGAATCCATTGAACGCATCGAAACGGCCTTTTTAGATTTTGGTTTTCCTGTTGGTCCGATGACCTTATTGGATGAAGTTGGCATTGACGTGGCCTCTAAAATCAGCCCTATTTTAATGACAGAGCTTGGTGGACGTTTTAAAGTCCCTGATTTGTTTGATCTTATGCTGGCTGACGGGAGAAAAGGCAAAAAAAGCGGAAAAGGTTTTTTCCTTTATAAGGGGAAAACGAAAAAAGTGGATAAAAACATTTATCGTCTTTTACAAATCAAATTGGCTCCTTATCTAAACAGCCATGAAATTGCGTTACGGTGCGTGTTGATGTTATTAAATGAAGCGGTGCGCTGTTTGGATGAAAACGTGATTCATTCGGCGCGAGATGGCGATATTGGAGCCGTATTTGGAATTGGTTTTCCTCCGTTTTTAGGTGGCCCGTTTTGTTACATGGATTATTTGGGCCTAGAGCGTGTGATTGAGCTTTTGGAAGATCACGAGGCCAAGTATGGAGAGCGCTTTGCGCCATGCCAACGTTTAAAAGTGATGGCGGCAAATAATCGCTGTTTTTTAAAAGAAAATGTGCAATGAAAAAGAAGGGATTTTGTGCATGAAGGTGCAATGGTCAACAAGTGATCAGATTTTTATTTGATGCATTTGTCTCGTTTTTTCTTTGCAGATACTTTTTGACTCTATCACTTTGAAAATGAAATTATTCTTTTTTTATCTTTGAAGATGTAGAGCATTGGTGAAGATCTTCGCCCCATGAATAACACAGAGGCGCATGAATGAGGTGGATCTGCTCTTTTCATCCCACTGTATCTTCAAAGCGACGCGTATAAACCTCGCAACATGTAACGGCAAGAATGGCGATGTCCTGCCTTGCCGACCTTCACTTTTTCATGACTCTCTTCAAATGCCCCTTTTAAAAGGGGCTTTGGTGTTTTTTTTCGTTTTGCTCTGTCTTTTTGTGAACAGAATGATTGGGTTATTTGAGGGGCATTTCTTGTTTTTAGGTTCTTGATTTTAGGTTTTATTTTTTAATCGTATTCTAGTCGGTGGCGCCTGAACGCCGTGACAGAGGTAATTTCTTGCGCTTGAACGCGTTGACCTAAATGCGCAGCATTGCAGCTTTGCATGATAAGTCGGTCTGAAGTGCGTGGTTTGAGTTTTTGAACCACAAATTTAACCATTTCAGCCCGCTCTAAATGGCGAAGCGCTTCGGCCACTTTTTGACGTTGTGAAAAATCAAAATCTTTATTTCCAATACAAATCCAATAGCGCTGCGCGCGCGATAGAAAGTGAGTCTCCTGCTCTTCAATTTGGGCAATTAAACTGTGTTTGCTGGTTTCCCATTGTTTTTCATTGAGTTCGAGTAAAAGTAAATAAAAAGCATTTAAGAAATCATCAATGGCATCCAATAATTTTGCAGGGCCGGCAAAAGGGGATTGCACATAAAAGAGAAGTCCAGGATGCCGATTGAGAGGCATGTTGCCGGAGCCGACCATGTAACCGAGTTGTTGTTTTGTGCGAAGCTCAGTGAAAAAAGCGGCGGAGACAAGGTGCTGTGCGAAAGTGAACAAGGCGACCTCTTCTGGGCTTCTTCCTTGGCTTTGGTAGTAGACGACCACCGCGGAGTCTGCGCTTTGGCAGGGCAAATGAAAAGAAGCGTTTCCTTGATTTTCGAGAAGCACCAAAGGCCGTTTTGGCTCTTGATGGTTTTGTTTATCCAGATGAAAGACTTGTTTTACGGTGTTTCCTAAGGCTTGGGCTTTTTCTTTTTGTCCGTTGCCATACACAAACATGTCAATGTACAGATTGGACAAAACAAGCTCAATAAATTCAGGTAAAGCACTGACCTCTAAATTTTCAAGGGCCTCTATGAGGGCTTCGTAAGGCGGATTGTTGGGCTGTAAAATGCCGGTGAGGGTGTTGTAGAGGCGGTTTATAGGCTTGTCTTTTAACGCATTTTTCCAGTTGCGTAGCAGAAGGGTTTTAATGACGTTAAAACGCGCCGGTTTGAAATCTCTTTGGGTGAATTTGTCGAGTATCACATTAAGCAATAAAGGCAGTTTTTCATTAAATCCGCTGAGCTTTAATGTGGCTCCTCCTTGATGCGCGTATAAGTTGTAGCTAAGCCCTGCAATTTCGGCAGGATAGGCTGTCTCGTTAATCGCTTCTAAAAGCATTTCAACACTCACTCGCGTTTTGACAATGTGTTGAACGGAAGAAACGGCATGTGGGCTTTCAATTGAAATATAAACAACCTCTTTAGGGAGGTTAAAAAGAGGATCTTGAAAGTGCCACAAACGAAAACCAGGCTCAGTGCGTATGCATTCAGGAAGGGTGTTTTCAGGGGCCGTGATCAACGCAGGGTCGATATCATAACAAATGTAAGGATTCGGTTTGGGCAAGGTCAGTGCCGGACTGAGATAAGGGTCTTTCCATTTTTGGACTTGTTCATCTGTAAACGGGGTTGAGCTGTAGGGGGTGTCGTACCAAAGGGCTTTTTTGTTGTATTTTTCGCCTTGGGCGATAAGGGTGATACGAAGGTGTTCTGGGATCAAAGTATTTAATTGCTCGCGAATTAATGCTTCGTCGTAACCTTGCATCATGTAGTCACCGTAAATCAAATCTTCCTCTTCGTAATGCTGCATGTTGAGCACCAGATGACTGACCGTGTCGATGGGGCGCTTGGGCTCCTGATAGCGAAAAGCCATTTCTTGTACGGCACGTTTTTCATCATACCGCCAAGCGCTGAGGCCTTCTTTACGGATGAGATGCAGGCTTTGAAAAACGGCGCACACAATGTCATCTATGTTGCTAAGCCCCTTTTTCGTTAAGCCCAAACTGATGGAAAATTCGCGAAAATTAGAGCCATTGTTCCCACCGCCTGCAGAGAGGTTATTAGCATATTCTTTTGATTTTAAATAGGAGATGAGGCTTCCTGTGCTTTCATCACCCAGTAAATGGGCAATGTAGGACAGGGGTTTGATTTTGTAGTGTGGGTTTGCGTCTGGCAGCACAAAGGTCAGAGTGAGTTTTCTGAGATCTTTTATGGGCTCGATGCGAATAAATTGCTGAAGTTGTTCTTTTTCAACCAAAGGTGCTGTCGGTACAAAGGGGCACAAATGACGGTTGGGTATGTCCTCAAAAGCTTCATGGGTAAGCGCCTCCAAGGTATCAAGAGAATGCGGTCCGATGAGGGCGAGGGTCATGAGATTGGCGCTGTAATGTGATTTAAAAAAGGCGATAAGGTCGTCTCGAATACTCTGGCCTTCACGCTCCTCTAGGGTCTCTTTGCTCCCGACAGAAAACTTGGAAAAAGGATGCAAAGGATTGACGGTCTCTTTATGGACTTGATAAATGCGCCTTACATCATCTTGGATTTTTAATCGGTATTCTGACTCGACGGCGTTTCGCTCTTTTTCAACGGCTTCGTGCTGAAACAAAGGCGTTGAAAAAAAGGCACCAAAACGCGACAAGGCTTCTTGAAAAAAATCAGATTGAATATCAAAGAAATAAGTGGTGTTTTCGAGCCCCGTCCAGGCATTATTGCTGCCGCCGTGTTGAGTGATAAAGGTTTGAAATTCGCCCATACAGGGGTATTTCTCTGTGCCTAAAAAAAGCATATGTTCAAGAAAATGAGCAAGGCCTTCTCTGTCTAAAGGGTCTGAAAAATGCCCGACATGGGCGCTGAGTGCCGCCGCGCTTCGAGGGGCTTTGGCATCTTCAATGAGCAAGACACGCAACGCATTAGGAAGAGTGATGCTGCGGTATTTACGATGATCATTCGGACTAATATGCACAAAGCACCTGTATTTGTTATGACGATGTAATCATTATGTACACCCAAGCTGTTTGAGGCAAACATCTCAAGATAAGGGATTCCAGAAAGCCTTTTGTGCTGCTAGCATGAACGAACCATTGACAAAAAAACATCTATTTTATGTATATTTATATCATGCGCCACGGTGAAGCCCAGACATTTGCATCGACAGATGAAGAACGTCCCTTAACGGCGAAAGGGGAGCATACATCCATCAAAATGGCCCAATGGCTTGTCAATCATCATGTCACTTCTCCTTTAGACAAGATCTTAGTCAGTCCTTATCTTCGGGCACAGCAGACATGGAAAGCATGTGAAGATATTATTCCGCATCAACACGTTACTACTGAAGATGCTTTAACACCCTTTGGTGATTGGGAGCAAGTTGCTGTCTATTTAAGGGCTTTGATCGGGCTTGAAAATATTTCATCTTTGTTGCTTGTGTCTCATTTGCCCCTTGTGGGTTATTTAACGGCTGAATTTTCACCCGGTCTGTCTGCACCGATGTTTCCGACTTCTGGAATGGCCTGTATTGAATTGGATCCGAAAACAGAGAAAAGTCACTTTTTATGGCTAAAAACCCCGTAAAAAGTTGTTATTTTTCTGGAATATCAATTAAAACCAACAAGGCGCCGTTTCCGCCATATTCAAGGGGGGCTTGGTGAAAGGCTAAAACGTCAGGGTGTTGGGCTAACCAAATCGGTGTTCTTCTTTTTAAAATGTGCTTTCCAATACCATGCATGACACAGGTGCAATGAACATGTTTCTGGATGCATGCCGCAATCAAAGCACCAAGCTCTCGTTTGGCTTCTGTTTGGGTCATGCCATGCAAGTCTAAAAACATCTCAGGGGCATAAACACCGCGTCTTAGTCGCTTCACTTCGTATTTTGACACATCACTCCGTGCATATTGAGTGGGAACATTTTCTTTGAGTAAGGGTTCGAATTCATCTGAAAAATAAAAACTATGGTCGCGCTCGATGGACTCTGTTCGTTTTTTTTGTGATGAATGCACGGTGTGGCGTCTGGTCGGGTTTATGGTATCCTGCTCCAGTTTTTTAATGCCTTTTACTTCGTTGCGAAACAATGATAAGTCATCGTCAGATAGCGTAATTTTCTTTCTCATAAGTCAATTCCAAATACGAATCTATGCATTGTACCTGAAATAGAAGACTCTCGAAACGAAAGCAACAAGACCTGAGCTATGTGTTTTTCGCCGGGTCAGTTTTACACCTTGAATGAGATAAATGGAGGTCCTTTGGATAAGATCATTGTTGAAGAAGTGGTCAACGAGATGCGCACGTTACAGGACATGTTGCGTTGGACGGTGAGCCGCTTCAATGCGGCAAACCTGTTTTTTGGTCATGGAACAGACAATGCGTGGGATGAAGCCGTGCAATTGGTATTGCCCACTTTGTATCTTCCTATTGATGCACCCTGCGAAATCCGAGATTCTCGTCTTACGACCAGTGAACGTCATCGTATTGTTGAACGGGTGATTCGTCGTATTAATTCTCGCACTCCCGTTCCTTATTTGACCAATGTGGCTTATTTTTGTGGCCATGAATTTTATGTTGATGAGCGGGTTCTTGTGCCTCGCTCGCCCATTGGTGAATTAATTCAAAATCGATTTGCTCCTTTCTTAACCTCTGAACCCAAGCGAATTTTAGACTTGTGTTCTGGTAGCGGATGCATTGGTATCGCTTGTGCCTATGTTTTTCCTGAAGCAGAAGTGGATTTGGTGGATATTTCGGCTGATGCGCTCGATGTAGCGGAAATTAATATTCAAGATCACGGTTTTGAGCAGCAGGTTTTTCCTCTTCGTTCTGATTTATTTAAAGAATTGGCCCGAGGGGATTTTGGGCAAGATAAATACGATGTGATTGTTTCAAATCCGCCTTACGTGGATGAAGAAGACATGAACAGCTTGCCTGAAGAATTTTCTCATGAGCCTGAGTTAGCTTTGGCGGCGGGATTGGACGGTTTAAATTTGTTGCGCCGGATCATCGCCAATGCACCTGATTATTTAAATGAAGACGGTGTATTGATTTGTGAAGTTGGAAACTCAATGGTGCACATTGAAGCGCAATACCCAGACTTGCCTTTAATTTGGCTTGAGTTTGAAAATGGTGGGCACGGTGTTTTCATGATGAATTACCAAGATTTAATGAAAGTTTCTGATGTCTTTTCAATGTATAAAGACTGATATTATTGACGTTTGATCTTCGTTGTTTTTGACGATACGGCGCTCTTGGCTGTTCTCTTTCATCTCTAATGACGTCGTTTATTTCCTTCACCTTTACTCGTCGTCTTTGAAACTGCGTGGGTGTTGCCTGCTTTCGTTCAGGCCAATCACAAAGTTTCTTTATGCTCAGGGCCTTCACTCGTTTGCCGTAAATATATTTGGGTATAAAACAGAGAAAGAGATGAAAGAGGATGAATGATCTGATTCTTTGCTTGTTCTTTTATTCATTTTTGTATTTGATTTATGTTAATCCTCTTGTTTCAGTAAAGTAAAAAAAGGAATTCGTATGGCGGGCAATACAATCGGTCAAATGTTCCGAGTGACCACGTTTGGTGAAAGTCATGGTCTTGCTCTTGGGTGTATTGTGGATGGCTGCCCTCCAGGGCTTGAATTGTCTCTTTTGGATTTGCAAAAAGATCTTGACCGTCGTCGTCCTGGCACCTCCAAATACACGACCTCACGGCGTGAATCAGATACGGTGAAGATTTTATCTGGGGTTTTTGAAGGAAAAACAACAGGCACCCCGATAGGTCTTCTGATTGAAAATACCGATCAACGTTCGCAAGATTATTCGACACTTTCTGACCGTTTTCGACCGGGTCACGCTGATTATACTTATCATCAAAAATACGGGATACGAGATCACCGTGGTGGCGGGCGTGCCTCTGCGCGTGAAACCGCCATGCGGGTAGCGGCAGGAGGGATCGCGAAAAAATACTTAAAGCAGGCTTTTGGTATTGAAATTCGGGCTTACCTTTCGCAGATGGGGGAGATCAAAATGGACCATGTCGATTGGGATCAAATTGAACAAAATCCTTTTTTCTGCCCTGATGTTACAAAATTAGAGGCCTTAGATGCCTTGATCCGTACATTAAAAAAAGAAGGCGACTCTGTTGGGGCCAAACTCACAGTGGTAGCAACGAAGGTGCCACTGGGTTTGGGGGAGCCTGTTTTTGATAGATTAGATGCTGAAATTGCGTTTGCTTTAATGAGCATCAACGCCGTAAAAGGGGTTGAAATAGGTGACGGCTTTGATGTGGTGAGGCAACGAGGCAGTGAGCACCGAGACGCCCTCACTCCACAAGGTTTTAAATCAAACCATGCTGGCGGTATTTTAGGCGGAATTTCATCGGGACAAAACATCATTGCACACCTTGCATTGAAGCCGACATCCAGTATTACGCTTCCAGGGGAAACCATCAATCTCGAAGGAAAAAGCGTGGATGTGGTGACGCGAGGGCGCCATGATCCTTGTGTTGGGATCCGTGCGGTGCCTATTGCAGAAGCCATGGTCGCTCTTGTTTTAATGGATCACCTTTTGCGTCATCGCGCTCAAAATGCAGACGTGAAAACAAACACACCACAGATTTAAAATGAAAGGCAAAGGGAGAGCTTGATCTCCTTTTTTTCGTTTTATTTAAAGGGGACACCCCTTTTTTTTCGCAGTAAAATGCGCTCTTTTATGGTTTTCAAAAAAAGAGATAATTTAAGATGCTCCATGATTACAATGATTTAATTAAAACCTTCAATGACACCTTCTTTCAAAGCTTTAACACTCAATTGTCCCTTGGTGGTGATGAACCTCTTTATTTACCTGCTGATGCCACGCATTCTTTTCATCGTATTATTTTTGCGCGTGGATTTTTTGCCTCAGCGCTTCATGAAATTGCACATTGGTGTATTGCGGGCGCTGAGCGTCGTTTGTTAGAAGATTATGGCTATTGGTATCAACCGGATGGGCGCAACGCGCAAGTGCAAGCTGAATTTGAAAAAGTAGAAGTGAAACCACAAGCGATTGAATGGATTTTGTGCGCCAGTTGTGGATTCCGTTTTCAAGTCAGTTGTGACAATTTAAGCGGCACTGAGTCAGACAGAGGGATGTTTACAGAAAAAGTACGGCAACAGGTTTTGATATACCTTGAAGAAGGAATGCCTTCACGGGCCAAAATATATTCAGAGGCGTTAAGGGCATTTTATACGCAATCTTCTTTGAGACCGTCACTTTTTGAATCAAAGAGAAAAGAAGCGCTTTCATTTTAAATGGGAATGGTATAAATGGCATTTATTTCAATGCTTTATCAATTCATTTATCAATGAGTCTTGCTTTTTAAAATCGGAGGTTTTAGGGCCTAGACGTCATCCATATAGGGCATTAACAGGGGAAAAAAGGAACGAAATCATTTTTATTCACTGTTTCTTTTATCAAGGGTATTTAAGATGAGGAAAATAAATAAAATTGATGACGGTAGGTTGATATGCCAATTAAAAATCCAGGTCCCTCTGACGCCAGCAAAACGGGAGCAGCGTCAAGAGAGTCATCTCCAGAAAGACGTACAACCCCTTTTTCCAGTGTAAGCCTTGATAATTCCCCCCAATCCCCTGAGTCTGGGCCTGCGTCTGCGTCTGCCTCTCCGCCGTCCCCCCGACCGCCACAGAGGGGGGGGTTTGCTTCTTTTTTTAGGGGGGGGGTTTCTTCTTTTTTTAGGGGGGGCTTGAGCAGGCCTTCCAGCCAAAGAGAAAGCGGCGCGCAAGGATCCGGGGGGGCGTCGGGTCCG
>CAMRDW010000071.1 GCA_947041315.1 uncultured Enterovibrio sp. | reverse complement strand
TTAATAGGTTAAATAAATTGAAAACGAAATTGATCACCCGTGAAGGTTATAACAAGCTTATGCAAGAACATGACTATCTTTGGAATAAAAAACGTCCAGAGATCACTAAGATTGTTACTTGGGCGGCGGGTTTAGGGGATCGTTCTGAAAATGCAGATTATACGTTTAATAAACGTATCCTTCGAGAAATAGATAGACGAGTTCGTTTTTTACGTAAATTTCTGCCTGAAGTGACTATTGTGGATTATTCCCCTCAGCAAGATGGAAAAGTATTTTTTGGTGCTTGGGTTGAGATTGAAAATGAGGAAGGCTGTTTCAAAAAATTTAGAATTGTCGGACCTGAGGAAATTTATGGGCGTAATGATTATATCTCGATTGATTCACCTATGGCTCGCGCTTTACTAAAAAGAGAAGTGGGTGATGATGTGACAGTCATAACTCCCGAAGGAGATAAAGAGTGGTTTATTAATGAAATTGAATATGTTAATAAGAATGAATAAACTTATTATGCTTAACAAAATAACAAGGTAAATATATTTACAATGAGTCACGTTTTTTGAGGGAAAGCGTGTTTTTTAGTGTGTTTATTACTCAAATTAATCATGTGTATTATAAAATCATTAAGTAATTTCGAGTAACGAAGCGTTTCTATGTGATCTGGTTATCAAATTCATGATGCAAATAAGAATATTATCCACATCAAATAAGTGAATATTTAGTGTTATTCTTGTTGGTAGAAAATGAAATTAAAATTAACCTCTATTTCAGCTTGTGTTCTTTTGTCTCTTTCTTTAATGGGCTGCACAAATGAAAGCCCATCTTCTTCGATGAGCAAAAATTCAGAACAATATAAAAATGTCATTAATCGTCAAGGTAACCCTCAATTCTTACGCGATTATGACACCTACAAAAATTTAAAATACAACGCTTTTTCAGATAATGGCGCTTGGCATGGTCATTTACTGCCAGAAACGAATGAAGGTTACGGTGCGGTGGGTGGCGTGATGCAAGTCACCCAAGAATATGCACATTATATGTCAGATCAAACCTTTGATAAGTTAACGCTTACTGACTCGGCTACGGGTGAATTGATTGACTTGAGTTTGGCTGAGGCGAATATTTATAGCACCCCAGATTCTTTGGTACAAGAGCTCACTACGCCAACAGTAAAAATCACCATGGTGCTTCGTTTTGTTACCAATCGCACATCTTTACTTGAAACAAGGATCAGAGATCTCACTGGTCAAGAGCGCACTTTAAAGGCCTCTTGGCAGGGTAGCTTGCTGACTCAGGCGATTTCGAGTGAACCCGAAAAATCCGTTGATAATAAATATCCAAGCTATGGACGCAGCATCACTAAAACACCCTCTGGCTTATCTTTTAATAGCAATGAAATGAAAAACAATTGGGCGATAAGAAATGATGCTGACGCTGCATTCCTCATTCATCGTTCGAGTAAAACAGAGGATGTTATTGAGGGCCTCAAATATACCCAAGCCACCAATATTATTTTGAAAGCAAATAAAGAAACCCTTTTATATACCGCTTATTCTTATTTGCACAATGCTAAAGAAGTTAGCTCTGAATCAAGCAAAATAGTTCATATTCTCAATGAACCCACTCAATATATGAATGCCAGTAAAACCCGCTGGGCTGAATACCTTAAAAAAGGCTTAACAAATTTAAATGCCTCCGAGGATCAAGCGCGAGTGGGTGTTAAATCGATCATGACTCTTAATGGTAATTGGCGTTCGAGTGCTGGAGACATAAAATTTGATACCGTTACTCCGTCTGTTACTGGTCGGTATTTTTCAGGGAGCTTAACTTGGCCTTGGGACACATGGAAGCAAGCTTATGCCATGGCGCACTTTAATCCAAATGTCGCAATGGACAATATTCGTACTGTTTTCCAATTTCAAGTGCAAGAAAATGACAGTGTTCGCCCACAAGATAAAGGCTATTTATTGGATGTCGTGAGTTACACCCAATCAGAAGCGCGGGGTGGGGCGGGATCTGAGAATTGGAACGAACGTAATACGAAGCCTTCTTTGGCCGCTTGGGCTGTAATGGAAATTTACAACGCACTTATTCATGAGCACCAGCGTCCAAAAGATGCCCAAAAATGGATTGATGAAATGTATCCGAAACTGGTGGCTTACCATGATTGGTGGTTACGCAATCGTGATCATAATCAAAATGGGGTCCCTGAATACGGCGCTGCGGTTGATTCGGCCCATAATACGGATAAAGCCGACGGAAATCGTATGTATGTAAAGGTGACAACAGCAGAAGATCTTCTCACTCAATTTGGCACGGATGCCTCAGTGGTTGAAACCACGGGTACAGAAAAGACTTATAAAGTCATTGGTGTAGAAAATTACAACACGATTTTAGATTCTGTTGTTTATTCAAAGTTGCATGTTGGGGCTCAAGAAGCGGCTGGCTGGGAGTCTGGCATGGATAATGCGGCGCGCTTTGGATTTATCTATGAGGATCAATTAAAAGCGTATGCAGACAAGGTATACGCTGGAGATTTAACGACGGCTCGAAAAGATTGGCAGGTGCGCTTTGATGAAAATAGAGATTCAATAACGAATGAACTGCTTGGTTTTTCAATGTTGCAAGAGTCGGTTGATCAAGCCTCATATATGTATTCCGATAACCGTTATTTAGCAGAAATGGCCAGGCTTATCTCTGAGGGTATTGAAGGAAAAGAGCGCGCTCAAGAATTTCGTGATGGTGCAGAAAAAATAAAAGAATACATTAATACCTGCATGTTTGATGATAAGACTGGGTTTTATTATGACATTCGAATGGTTGATAAAAATGGTGTTAAAAGCGAATACAAAAAGAATGGAATAACCTGCGCGGGTCTTCCTTTGGTTGAGCGAGGCCGTGGGCCTGAAGGGTGGGGGGCTTTATTTAATGGGGCTGCGACTCAAGCTAACGCGGACAGAGTCGTTCAGACTATGCTCAGTCCAAATGAATTTTCAACCTCAGACCGATTCCAAGGGACGGGGGTTTCTTTACCCACTGCAAGCTTATCAAATCCAGCTTACGGAAGTGACATCTATTGGCGTGGGCGTGTATGGCTTGATCAGTTTTATTTCGGCGTTCAGTCGATGAAAGCTTATGGATATGGTCCTGAAGCCATTCAAATGTCACATCAGCTATTTCAAAATGCGCAAGGTATGGTTGGGGATGGTGCGATTCGCGAAAACTACAATCCTGAAACGGGAGCGGTTCAAGGGGCATCGAATTTCTCATGGAGTTCTGCGCATCTTTATATGCTATATCGCGACTTTTTTTGAACCTGATGTTCCCGTCTTTGGGGTACAGAAGATAGAAAACGATTTTTCTTTGTGACAAAAAAAGCCTCTTTTTAAGGGGCTTTTTTTTGTCCTTTTCTTCATTAACGATATTGCAATTTTAGCTTCGTTTCATCTTGTCGCCATCGGCATGAAATCCATTCATTTGCTGTCTTGTGGTATTTTTGAGGCATTCTCTTCATCGCTTAACTCACATAAAACATAGAGTGCAGAATTTGGCGTTAAATCGAGAGGAAGCTTCATTGTGAGATCAAAAGCCCGCTCTTCTTGTACCCAAAATGGCAATCGATTAGGGAGTTGTGCTTTGGTGTTTTCTGTATTAGCTAAGGCTTTTAATTTGGCTGTGGAGATTAATCTCATGCCGTCATTTTTACAGGCATTTTTTGCTTCGTTTAATGTGGCACGCCACCATAATTTATCATCTGAAGCATATTGAAGCTCATTGGAGTGAGGTCTGGGACTGAGTACACCGGCCACGTTGAAATAATCACGAGCATGCTTTTTCTTTACCGGTAACATTGAATATTCAGGGTTATATATTTGTGTCACAACGTTGTTTGTTGCATGGACCGAGGGCGGTGGGGGAGTGGGTTCTAAAAGTATTTTCTTATTGTTTTCTATAGGAGAAAGGGGAGTCTCAAAAAAAGAGACGTCCCTGATAAAGGCATCTTTTAATTGTGCGTGTTTTTGAAACTCTTCTTTTACTTTCTTTGCTTTTTCGAATGAGTAAAAAGGTCCGGCCAAACAACGAAAATGACCCTCTTCTGGTTTTAAAACAATTTTTTCATTTGGAAGGTTTTTCGTTAGTAAATCGGAAAACCAAGTCTCAGGGAGGTGGGCTAATACGCCACATTGAATCCAAAAAATCCCTTTATCGTTATTAGGCTCTTGGCTCCAAAGGGCTTTACCTATAGGGCAAGATTCCTTCATCATATGCCACACACGATTGTTATCCCATGCTTGCTGAAATTCAGATAAACATTCTTTATCTTTGCTCTGAGCGCTGAAAGCGCTTATTGGTATCAATATTAAAGCAAAAAAGAGTGAATTAAATTGTGTGGACATAGAGCCTCTCTATATTGAGATATTCTTATTTCTTATAGAAATTAGCCTAACTTGCTGATTGTTATGGTTATTTTCTTTATGTTTAAATAATTAAACGCATTCTTAAAGGAAGAACGACCTTTTTTCATAAATGAACTCTTTTATATTTTCATCTCTTGAGTATTTCATGATGATAAAGATAGGATTCCTATTTATGAGCGTAGCTCTAAAAATTCTTCTCTACGAATTAAGATCATCGGTTTATGCCTTCATTTTATTAATGATTTTTACGGATTAAATAAGAGCAATTTGAATCTTGGATCATTCTTTCGGGTTGAAATTACCGATATAGCCATCGCCTTTGAAGCTGCGTGGGTGTTAGCCACTCTCGCTCAGGAAAATCACAGAGTAGATCTATGCTCAGGCCCTTCAGTCCTTTGCCGCAGGCGCGCATCTTCAAGTGTCTTGGGTATAAGATTGTTATGAATTTTTTAATGAGAATAATGCGTTATCGAAAATTCAGGTCTTGCTCTGGGGGGATGCTGCGCAATATCTTCTTAAGGATTTAATGGGATGGGTTTGACTCTATGCGGTCGTGATTGATGGTCGCGCATTTTTTTGATGATAAGGGCTGACTTTGCAGGGTTTCTGTGTTTCGTTAACAGCGTTTATTTGCAGGTGACGAGATAAGTTCTATGGATGTAGCAACAAAAAAGCCTCGCATTTCTGCGAGGCTTTCGAATTTGGTCGGTGAAGAGGGATTCGAACCCCCGACCCTCTGGTCCCAAACCAGATGCGCTACCAAACTGCGCTATTCACCGAGTGGGGTGGCTAACGGGGCTCGAACCCGCGACAACTGGAATCACAATCCAGGACTCTACCAACTGAGCTATAGCCACCACAAATATTTGCCAACTTTTTATCCGGCTGGCGCGCCCGACAGGATTCGAACCTGTGACCTTTGGCTCCGGAGGCCAACGCTCTATCCAGCTGAGCTACGGGCGCTTGCCCTGTCGGCGGAAGGGATATTACGTATATCCACTTCCAGCGTCTAGTGTTTTTTTTGTTTTTTTTTCTAAGTGCTTTTTTTTTGTTCTATCTTGCTTAAATAAACAACATTGTGCGTCATTTTGAAGATAAAACCTTATAAATCGAGTTTGTATAATATACCTGTGCAATTTCTTCTTGCAATCTCTTCCTCGTCAACTTCATCACAAATTCAGTAATGTTCAATTGAGTTATCCATACGACCCTTTGCACTTGTGATACAACTAATTGACAAGATGCGAGAATTTGCATTTAAAAGATTTTTACAATGTAGGAGTGGAACGGTGAGCCAAAAAGAAATATCTTCACGTTGTTTGACCTTGTTTGTGATCTCCGTGTTATCTTTTGCGAGCGCGGCAAGTGCCGGAAATATGTCTGAAGAGGCCATTGCTCAACGTATCGCTCCCGTTGGATCTGTGTATTTGCAAGGTGACATACCCGAGATTGAGACTTTTGATATTCCATCTGGGCCGCGTTCTGGGGACAATGTATACAACACATTTTGTATTGCTTGTCATTCAACGGGCATCGCTGGAGCACCTAAAGCTGGGGACAAAAAAGCCTGGAATGTACGCATGGAGCAAGGGCGTGAAGTTTTAAATGATCATGCAATAAACGGTTTTAATGCGATGCCTGCGCGAGGAACCTGTATGGATTGCACGAACGAAGAAATGATTGCCGCCATTGATCATATTTTGTCTTTATAACGGATTAAAATATTGATCTAAATGCAAATTCCTTAGATTTCGTTTATTTTTTTTGGGTATAATATCCGCCTTGCCTTTGACGCTGTGTGGGTGTTGGGTACGCGCATTCAGCTCAATGACAGAGTCCATCTATGCCCAGAGGTGTCACTCACTTGCTGCCGACACGCACCTTCAAGTGTCTTGGGTATACGACCTAAAAATAAGAAATGATTTTGGAAATGCCCTTATGACTGAATTTGAAAAAATGGGTAATGGTTTGCTCTTCAATGGCGATGATGAAGAGATTTTGGCGATTCGACATCATGCTTTTTCATTGCTCCAAAAATTCAATAAAACCTCTGCAGATACGGCCCATTCGATAGCCCTTGAATTATTTGGGTATATCGGCCCTCAATCCATGATTATGCCTTTTTTTCAATGTGAATTTGGACGGAATATTCACGTTGGAAACGATACTTTTATCAATATGGGTGTGGTGATGCTAGATGGCGCATCGATTACGATAGGGAATAATGTGATGGTTGGGCCAAATACCCAATTTTATACGGCGGGGCATTCTCTCGATTATCGCTCTCGGCGTCGTTGGGAGACCTTTTGCAAACCCATTGTTGTAGAAGATGATGTTTGGATTGGTGGAAGTTGCGTGATCTGTCAAGGCGTGACCATTGGTGCGCGCTCTGTGATTGCAGCCAACTCTGTCGTGACACGAGATGTTCCTGCTGATGTTCTTTTTGGTGGTACCCCCGCTCAACAGATTCGGCCATTGCACGAAAATGAAATGAATGAGATGCCTTCACAAGATATTTAACGGGGGCGTATCGCTTGAAAATAAGCGTGCTTTTTGTGCACAGAGGCGCGATCTGATAGGCTGCCAAAAGTGCCGTCAATCCCCGCCAAGCCTTAAATAAGCTTTAAAGGTGACGGCGTTCGCTCTCTTACTTTTTAAGCATGGCCCTTAGATTGGCGATGGCGTTGCTTCCTTTTTCTAAACGCTCTTGTTGTGTCGGGGGCGCTTTTTTTTCTTCCCATTGCAGATCATCAAAGGGCAATTCATCCAAAAAACGGCTGGGTGTGGGTTTTATTAACTCACCATATTGGCGACGTTCGGTACACAAGGTGAAGGTCAGCTCTCTTTGGGCACGCGTGAGTCCGACATAAGCGAGTCGGCGTTCCTCTTCTACATTGTCTTCATCAATGCTCGATTGGTGTGGCAATATTCCTTCTTCCATGCCAACAAGATAAACATATTTAAATTCAAGACCTTTTGATGCATGAAGGGTCATAAGTTGTACTTGATCGGCCTCGTTCTCTCCTTCTCCTCGTTCCATCATGTCACGTAAGGTGAGGCGTTGAACTACCTCTTTGACTGATTTGATTTCTTTGTCAGGGTTCTCCCCTGTTAAATCACTCACGATCCATTTATAGAGTTCAGATACATTTTTCATTCGCATTTCAGCCGCTTTTGGGCTGGGAGATGTTTCAAAGAGCCAGTCTTCGTAATGAGATTCCCGAACGAGAGCGCGAACTGCTTCAACGGGATCGGCGCGTTCTATTTGATCTGAAAGCCCCACAAGCCAGTGTGTAAAACGCTGCAAGGTTTCCAATCCTCGTCCAGATAAATGTTGTTCTAAACCCATTTCAAAACTGGCAGCAAAAAGACTTTTACCTCGCATGTTTGCGTATGTTCCGAGCTTTTCGAGTATTTTAGGACCAATTTCACGACGTGGCGTATTCACGATGCGCAAAAAGGCATTGTCGTCATCAGGGTTGGTCAGCATTCGAAGATACGCCATCATGTCTTTTATTTCTGCGCGTGCAAAAAAGGAAGTCCCACCGGATATTTTGTAAGGAATTCGGTTTTGAACGAGCACTTTTTCAAACAGACGAGATTGGTGATTACCTCTGTATAAAATGGCATAGTCTTTGTGCGTCGTTCTGTTCATAAACTGATGGGCAATCAGTTCACCTACCACTCTTTCCGCTTCATGCGTTTCATTATTGGCTTTAAGTACCTTGAGCATTTCACCTTCAGGTAAGGTTGAAAATAATGTTTTTTCAAATACATGCGGGTTATTAGCGATTAAAATGTTCGCCGCTCGTAAAATACGGGCGCTTGAACGGTAATTTTGCTCAAGTTTGATGACTTTTAAGCTTGGAAAATCCTGGCTGAGCGTTAATAAATTCTTGGGTTGAGCGCCGCGCCAGCTATAAACGGATTGATCGTCATCTCCTACAACCGTGAAGCGCATGCGTTCTCCGACCAATAATTTTACAAATTGATACTGGCTTGTATTGGTATCTTGGTATTCATCAACCAATAAATATTTGATTTTGTTTTGCCAAAAAGCGCGAACGTCTGTATTCGTTTTTAAAAGAAGAACAGGCAATAAAATCAAGTCGTCAAAATCTAATGCGTTATAGGCTTTCATTTGTTTTTGATACAAATCGTAGAATTGAGCGAAGATCTGTTCATGTTCATTCATCGCGGCGGCGGCTGCTTGCTCTGCTGTCATCATTTCATTTTTCCAATTGGAAATTTTATTCAGCAGAGCTTTCAATAAATCCTTGTCACCGTCGAATTCGTCTTCTGTTAATTCTTTCAAAAGCGCCATTTGGTCTTGATCATCAAAAAGAGAAAAACCGCTTTTTAAGCCAAGGTTTTTGTGTTCCCGGCGGATGATGTTCAGTCCGAGCGTGTGAAAAGTGGACACCATCAGTCCGCGAGATTCTTGTTTTCCAAGCGTTTGCGCGATGCGATCTTTCATTTCACGCGCTGCTTTATTGGTAAAGGTGACGGCGGCTATTTGCCTTGCTTTGTAATCACATTGCTGCACAAGATAAGCAATTTTATTGATAATAACCCGTGTTTTACCTGAACCGGCACCCGCCAAGACTAAGCATGGCCCCGACACATAACGCACAGCATCGTTTTGAGCAGTATTTAGTTTCATTGGGGTCCTTTGTAGGTAAAATTTTCTAGTTGGCGCATTGTAATGCGTATGACGGGGAAGTTCATCACTTCATGGCAAAGGGACAAGATCTTCAAGCAATATTTTTTGATAAATATTAAAAAATAGCTAAAATGAATGAACGTTCATTCATTGGTGAAGTTCCCGTGTGGATAAAAAAACAAAAATATTAGAAGCGACAGAGCGCGTGCTGGCAGAGCAGGGCTTTGAACGCATATCAATACAAATGGTTGCGAAAAATGCAGGAGTGGCCACAGGAACGATTTATCGTTATTTCGTCGATAAAAATGATTTATTAACGCAACTTCGAGAGCACGTTCTTAAGCAGTGTGCCGCCAAAATGTTTCATGATTTTAAGGATGATTTTAGTGATGAAATCGCGATAAAAAATCAGTTTATTCTCTTGTGGAAAAACACCTGGAATTTAACGATAGACAGAGATGATGGCGCGATAAATAAGGAGCAATTTGACAGCTTACCATATAAAAAAAATGGTCATCAGAAACAAAGTGAGCGAGAGGTTTTTGCACCGATTCATCGTTTTTTCCAAAGAGGGATATCGATGGGAATATTTAAACCGCTTGGCAGTGATGTGTTGTCAAGCATTGGTATTGAACCTGCTTTTTTCTTAGCACGTAAGCAAGTTAATGGTCTGATAAATCTAAACGCTTCAGAATGTAATGATGTATTAGAGGCCTGTTGGGATGCAATTTGCCTCAATAAAAAATTGGAGTTATTGAAATGAAAAAATGGTTTGTGGTCATGTTATTTATTTCGCTTGCCCTTTTTGGGACAGTGATAGGTTTTAATTTGTTTAAAGAACAAAAAATCGCAGAATATCTTGCGAATCAACCTGTGCCTGTTTTTCCGGTGACAAGTACTGAGCTTTTGAATAAAAAATGGACTCCAACCATTGAAGCGATTGGTTTCATTGAGCCAAAACAAGGCGTGACATTAAAAACACAAAGTAATGGCGTGATTGATAAAATTTCTTTTGAGTCAGGCCAAGAAGTTAAGCTTGGGGATACGCTCATTACGCTTGATTCAAAAGTAGAGCGCGCTACCCTTGCGGGGACACAAGCGCGTCTTCCGGCTGCAAAGTCTAAATTTAAACGTTATAAAGATTTGTATAAAAAAGGGTCTCTTTCAAAAGAAGCTCTTGATGAAGCAGAAGCTAATTTCCTTTCATTGACTGCGGATGTTGCAAGCCTTGAGGCAAGCATTGAGCGCCGTTCTATTGATGCTCCATTCGCTGGTGTTGTTGGGCTTCGAAATGTCTTTCTTGGTCAATATCTTCAACCCGGTGATGAGATCACACGTCTTGAAGACGTCGCGACGATGCGTCTTCGCTTTACCGTTCCTCAGCGTGATATTGCAAAAATAAAACTAGGCCAGAAAATTGATATAAAAGTGGACTCTTATCCTGACTCTCCTTTCAGTGGAAGCATTACGGCGATAGAGCCTGCGGTTAATTTTCAAAGTGGACTTGTTCAAGTTCAGGCAGACATTCCAAATAACCACGGTCAGCTGCGTTCTGGTATGTTTGCGAGAGCGAGTGTGATCCTTCCTCCGAAAGAAGCGCAAATCGTTGTGCCACAAATTGCCATCACATACACCCTTTATGGCGACACGGTTTATGTGATTAAAAAAGATGAAAAGGGTGATTTACGAGCTTATCAACGCGTCGTTAAATCAGGCAATCGACAAGAAGACATGGTGCATATACTGGACGGTTTAAGCGCAAATGAAGTGATTGTGACATCTGGACAAATCCGTCTCAGCAATGGCGCGAAGATTAAAGTGGTTGAGAATACCGCGTTAAATTCACCCGCGACCACACCGAAGCTGTAACCGGAGGCATCATGCGTATCACAGACGTCTTTATCAAGCGGCCCATTCTGGCCATCTCTATCAGTTTTTTAATTGCCTTGCTGGGATTTCAGGCTTTATTTAAAATGCAAGTTCGTCAATATCCAGAAATGACGAACACACTTGTGACCGTGACCACCTCGTATTACGGTGCGAGCGCTGATTTAATACAAGGGTTTATCACTACGCCATTAGAGCAAGCAATTGCTCAGGCGGACAACATTGATTTTATGACCTCTCAATCTGTGATGGGAAACTCCACCATCTCGGTGTACATGAAACTCAATACGGATCCCAGTTCGGCGTTGGCAGATATTTTGGCCAAAACAAACTCGGTTCGTTCACAGCTTCCAAAAGAAGCAGAAGATCCCAGTGTGAGTATGTCGACAGGTTCAACGACAGCGGTGATGTACATTGGTTTTACAAGCCCCGAGTTGAATTCAAGTCAAATCACCGATTATCTTGAGCGCGTAATAAAACCGCAATTTTTTACCGTGAACGGTGTTTCAAAAATCGACTTGTATGGCGGGCTTCCTTACGCGCTTCGAGTGTGGCTAGATCCTGCAAAAATGGCGGCATTTAGTTTGTCTGCAACCGACGTTCTCAATATTTTAAATGCGAACAACTATCAATCTGCGATAGGGCAATCGATTAACGAATTTGTACTTTATAACGGCAGCGCTGAAACCCAAGCCAATAACGCAGAAGCCTTGTCTCGTTTGGTCGTTGCAACCCGCAATAACCAAGTGATCCGTTTAGGGGATATCGCGGAGGTTGATTTAGGGAAAAGTCACGATGTATACCGTGCGAGTGCGAATGGGAAAGAAGCCGTGGTGGCTGCAATTAACGCAGCGCCCAGTGCTAATCCGATTGTTATTGCTAAAAACGTACGGGAGCTTTTGCCTTTACTTCAACGCAATATGCCAAGCACCATTGAGATGAATATTCTTTATGACTCTACGGTTTCAATCAATGAGTCCATTAAAGAGGTCATTAAAACCATTGTTGAAGCAGCCCTCATCGTACTGGTTGTTATCACTTTATTCTTAGGTTCACTTCGCGCAATTATCATTCCTATCGTGACCATTCCATTGTCTTTAGTCGGTGTGGCAATGGTCATGCAGATGTTTGACTTTTCGTGGAACTTAATGACCCTGCTGGCCATTGTGTTGGCGATAGGCCTTGTGGTTGATGATGCCATTGTTGTACTTGAAAATGTTGACAGGCACATAAAACTGGGGGAGTCGCCCTTTCGTGCAGCCATTATCGGAAGCCGTGAAATTGCGATTCCTGTGATTTCGATGACTCTGACCTTGGCCGCTGTGTATGCACCTATTGCCTTGATGGGGGGGATCACGGGTTCTCTTTTTAAAGAGTTTGCTTTAACTCTGGCAGGCGCTGTGTTTGTTTCTGGTGTTGTTGCTTTGACCTTGTCGCCGATGATGTGCTCCAAAATGCTTTTGGCCAATGAAGAGCCGAACCGTTTTGAGCAAATCGTTCATCGGATGCTAGAGCGCATGACAAACGTTTACAGCAAGATGCTAAAAGCGGTGATGATGCGTCGTCCTGTGATCATTGTTTTTGCCATTATTGTTTTCGCAAGTTTGCCTATTTTGTTTAAATTCATTCCAAGTGAATTGGCGCCGGCAGAAGACAATGGTGTGGTTGTGTTGATGGGGACGGCGCCTGCGAACGCAAACCTGGATTACATTCAAAACACAATGAATGAAGTCAATAGCATGTTAAGCGAACAACCCGAGGTGAATTATGCGCAAGTTTTTTCGGGTGTGCCTAATTCAAACCAAGCTTTTGGTCTTGCAACCTTAGTGCCTTGGAGTGAGCGTCTTGCAAGCCAAGCTGAAATTGCAAATCGTGTGTCTGCTTTGGTTAAAGATGTACCTGCGATGTCGGTCATTGCTTTCCAAATGCCAGAGTTGCCTGGCGCGTCTTCTGGTCTTCCTGTTCAATATGTCATTACCACGCCCAGTAATTTTGAAAGCTTGTTTCAAGTGGCATCCGAAGTGTTAGGCAAGGTGCAAGAAAACGGCATGTTTGTTTATTCTGAGCTTGATTTGAATTTTGGCTCGGCCACCATGCGCATTAAAATCGATAAAGACAAGGCCGGTGCATACGGCGTTACCATGCAATCAATCGGTGCCACATTGGGAACCATGATGGCTGACGGTTACGTGAATCGGGTTGATATTGATGGTCGTTCTTATGAGGTGATCCCACAGGTTATTCGAGAAAAACGTCTGAATCCAGACAAGATTGATAACTATTATGTTCTGACAATGCAGGGTGTTTCTGTTTCTTTGGCTGAGTTTGTCACCATTGAAGTGATTGCAGAGCCGCGCTCTCTTGCACACTTCAATCAGTTAAATTCAGCAACCATTGGCGCCGTGTTGGCACCCGGAAGCTCAATGGGGAACGCCATTAATTGGTTTAATGGAGAAGTTTCTTCTTCTTTACCCAAAGGCTATCGTCATGACTTTTTGGGAGAGTCTCGTCAATTTGTGACAGAAGGGAATGCACTTTATGCCACATTTGGTCTGGCATTAACCGTTATTTTCTTGGTACTGGCGATTCAATTTGAATCATTGCGTGACCCACTTGTTATCATGATTTCTGTTCCATTAGCCATTTGCGGAGCTTTGATTTCATTGGCGTGGGGCGCTTCAACACTGAACATTTATTCTCAAGTGGGATTGATTACCTTAATTGGTTTGATTACGAAACACGGAATATTGATTTGTGAAGTGGCGAAAGAAGCGCAACTTATTCACAAAATGAATAAGATGGACGCGGTTATGGAAGCTGCGAAAGTACGTCTTCGCCCAATCTTGATGACCACAGCGGCCATGATTGCAGGTCTTGTTCCTTTGCTTTATGCCTCAGGCGCAGGGGCCGCGCAGCGCTTTAGTATTGGTGTCGTGATTGTTTCTGGTTTGTCGATTGGTACGCTCTTTACTTTGTTTGTATTGCCTGTGATATACACTTATTTGGCAAGCAAGCACGAGCCACTTCCTGAATTTGATGAAGCAGTTCAGATCCTTGATACTAAAACATTATGATTTAATCGATTTATGTTAGATCTTCAATCCCCGAGTTTTCTCGGGGATTTTTTTTAGGTAAAAGGATATCTTATACCCTCGACACTTGAAGATGCGCGCCTGCGACGAACGAGTGAAGGCCCTGAGCATAGTGATTGGCCTGAAAGAGCGGCCAGCACGCAGCGTTAAAGGCGACGGGTATAAGCCTTTTGAGAGCCGACCTTCGACAAACGTTGAGTGCGTGCATAGAATAAGTCCATCGTTGAATTCAGGTAATACGGAGCCTTTTATGTTTGACCCTAAAAAATTGGAAAGCGTAGTAAGAAAAATACAAGATGCGATGCCAAAACCTGTAAAAGATCTTGGAAATGACGTAGAGCAAAAAATAAAAGAGGTGATTCAATCTCAGTTGGCAAAGTTGGATGTGGTCAATCGAGAAGAATTCGATGTGCAAACTCAGGTTCTCATGCGTACTCGCCAAAAATTGAAAGAAATGGAAGAGAAAATAGCCAGCCTTGAAAATAAATTTAATGAAAAAAGAGATGCTTGATTTAATTTGTTAATATGCCTTTGGATGATTTATATACCCAAGGCCCCTGAAGATGCGCGCCTGCGGCAAGCGAGTGAAGGCCCTGAGCATAGATTGATTATGTGATTGGCCTGAGCGAGAGCACTTAACATTCACGCAGTTTCAACGGCGACGGGTATACAATGAATTTGAACGCACAGCGGACTCTTTTCAGATGAAGTGTGCGTAAAAACATTTCTGCTTTTATTTCCTCTTCTTCTTTTGTTTTCACTTTTATCCACAAGACATCTTGAAGATGCACCTGCGCCAAAAAAGTGAGGCCCTGAACATAGAGAGACGATGTGATTGGGTTGAACGAGCCTCGCCAACACCCACGCGCCGTCAAAGGCGACGGGTATATATCTTTATTAAAGATCCATTATTTAAGGGGGCGTTTTTCAGGTCTCGTCTTTATTAAAGTTTTAGATCTCTTTCTATTATTCTGCTATACCCAAGATATTTGAAAAGACTCGCAGGCGACAAGAAAGAAAAGCCTTTGCGTTACACCCAAAGTAATTGAAGGTGCGCGCCTACGCCAAGCGAATGGAGCCCCTGAGTATAGATAAACGCTGTAATTGGGCTTTCATTTCCAGTAAAAAATCAGCATCTTCAAAAGCGATGAAAATATATCTATATCAATTTGAGCTGCAGCGCAGCGACCCCGTAATGAACCCTCAATACCATAAGGAAAAATCATGACTCAAGAATATACCGTTCCTGAAATTTGGAATGACGACAGCAAAAATGAAGGCGTCTGGGCGGGCATTAACAAACCCGATTCAGGCGCAAGACATGAGAAAGCGCTTCCTGTTGGAGATAATCCGCTTCAGCTATATTCAATGGCGACTCCGAATGGGCAGAAAGTCACCATTATGCTTGAAGAGCTTCTTGCTTTAGGCGTGTCTGAAGCACAATATGATGCGCATTTAATTAAGATAGGGGATGGTGAGCAGTTTTCTTCAGGGTTTGTGAATGTGAATCCGAATTCAAAGATACCAGCCTTGGTTGATTGTTCTGGTGATGTTCCAATTAAAGTTTTTGAATCAGGTTCTATTTTATTTTATTTAGCTGAAAAGTATGAACATTTCTTACCAACTCAAATTACAGCGCGAACAGACGTTATGAATTGGCTTTTTTGGTTACAAGGCGCAGCGCCTTCTCTTGGTGGCGGCTTTGGACATTTTTATGCTTACGCCCCTGAAAAACTAGAATACCCTATTAATCGTTTTACGATGGAAGCGAAACGCCAGCTCGATGTTCTTGATAAGCAACTGGCAAAAAATACATATATTGCAGGGGACGAATACAGTATCGCCGATATTGCAATTTGGCCTTGGTATGGCGCTTTAGTACTTGGGCAGCTTTATAATGCAGGGACTTTTTTAAATGTTTCTGGATACCCTAATTTACAGCGTTGGGCAAAAAACATTTCCATGCGCGAAGCGGTAATACGAGGACGCATTGTTAATCGAGCTTGGGGCGAGGTGTGGGAAATCTTAGAGAATCGCCATAGCGCACAAGACATTGATGAAGTGCTTGCCAAAAA
>CAMRDW010000070.1 GCA_947041315.1 uncultured Enterovibrio sp. | reverse complement strand
TGTGATTGGGCTGAGAGAGTGCAGCCAACAAGCACGCAACTTCAAAGGCGACGGGTGTAGAGAAAGTATCTGATGGGCCTTAGCATGCGCCCCCGACAACCCTTTACCTTCAAAGCCCACGGGTACAATACACATGCCCAGACCTTCACTTCATCATGCTCAAAAAAACGAGCCTTTCTCGTTTTTTTATTCCAAGATACCCAACCCATTTAAAGAAGCAGAACACCAACAAGAGCCCATTTCAAAAAAGCCCTATTCAAAAACGCCTTATTCAAAAAAAATTCGCTTCAACATATTTTGAATTGATTCAGAATCAATCTTTTTAAGCTCGCATTAAAAACAAATATTTAAACATCAGCCAACTAAATTCACACAAGACCCCTCCATTAACACATTCACCATTTAAATGAATAATGCACCCCCTTGCAATCAAGGTTATTAAAGCGAAGCGCTAAGCGAGTGAGGCCCCTGAGCATAAATGGACTCTGTGATTGGGCTGAATGAACCTAGCCAACACCCAGTCACCTTCAAAGGCGTCAGGTACAACCTCTCCCAGAAATCGAATGCTCAAGGTCGCTCGCAAAATTGATTGAAAAAAACCAATTGCTTTCGGGCTTTACTGGAAATGACTGCGCATTGCAAAACGCTTTACATACAAAAAATGTAATTTCAGAAGGCTAACCTTAGAAAATATTCTCATTTACCCGAGAAACCCAAGCCAGCTTTCGTTGGAAAGCGTGATACACGAAGCAGAGACATTTTGAGATCTTTTAAAAAAAACACCTTTGCTAAAAAAAAGAAAAATAAATACGCTTTTGCCCTTGGGAATAGAGCCGCTTAACCCCACATCATGAAGAGGCTAAGGAAGCGTCTTCTTTTATGTACAGCTGCTTCTTTTATTATATTTTATCTGGACAACCACATTAAATTCAGGAAACGACCAATGAATATTCGTCCACTACACGATCGCGTTATCGTTGAGCGCCAAGAAGTTGAATCTAAATCTGCAGGTGGCATCGTTTTAACAGGCTCAGCTGCTGAGAAATCGACTCGCGGTACAGTCCTTGCTGTAGGAAATGGCCGTATTCTTGAAAACGGCAATGTACAACCACTGGATGTAAAAGTGGGTAATACAGTCATATTCTCAGAAGGTTATGGTACTAAAACAGAGAAAATTGACGGGAAAGAAGTCTTGATTCTGTCTGAAAACGACATCATGGCTATCGTTGAGTAATTACTATTTCACTAAAATAACAACATTTATATAGGAAGAAAGAAATGGCGGCTAAAGACGTAAAGTTTGGTAATGATGCGCGAGTAAAAATGTTAGAAGGTGTCAATATTCTTGCAAATGCAGTGAGAGTAACCCTTGGTCCTAAAGGCCGTAACGTTGTTTTAGACAAATCATTTGGCGCACCCGTTATCACAAAAGACGGCGTTTCTGTAGCCCGTGAAATTGAACTGGAAGACAAATTCCAGAACATGGGCGCACAAATGGTAAAAGAAGTGGCATCTAAAGCAAATGATGCTGCAGGCGATGGCACAACAACCGCCACCGTTTTAGCACAAGCGATTGTATGTGAAGGTCTAAAAGCCGTTGCAGCAGGCATGAATCCAATGGATCTTAAGCGTGGGATTGATAAAGCTGTCATTGCCGCCGTTGAAGAACTAAAAAATCTGTCTGTCCCTTGCGCTGACACCAAAGCCATTGCACAAGTGGCCACGATTTCTGCTAACTCTGACGAAACCGTTGGAAACATCATTGCAGAAGCAATGGAAAAAGTAGGCCGTGACGGCGTTATCACTGTTGAAGAAGGTCAATCTTTACAAGATGA
Source organism: uncultured Enterovibrio sp. (assembly GCA_947041315.1). Taxonomy (GTDB): domain Bacteria; phylum Pseudomonadota; class Gammaproteobacteria; order Enterobacterales; family Vibrionaceae; genus Enterovibrio. The sequence goes on along the minus strand of CAMRDW010000070.1, from coordinate 14,297 downwards.
GTTGGATGTTGTTGAAGGCATGCAATTTGACCGTGGCTACTTATCTCCTTATTTCATCAATAACCAAGAATCAGGATCTGTTGAATTAGACAGTCCTTTCATCTTATTGATTGACAAAAAAATCTCAAATGTACGTGAATTGCTTCCTGTTCTTGAAGCGGTTGCAAAATCTTCACGTCCATTGCTTATCATCGCGGAAGATGTTGAAGGCGAAGCGTTGGCAACCTTGGTTGTGAACAACATGCGCGGCATCGTGAAAACGGCAGCAGTAAAAGCACCTGGTTTTGGTGATCGTCGTAAAGCGATGTTACAAGACATTGCGACTTTGACTGCAGGCACTGTGATTTCAGAAGAAATTGGTCTGGAATTAGAAAAAGTGACACTAGAAGATCTAGGTCAAGCTAAGCGCGTTTCTATCACGAAAGACAACACAACCGTGATTGATGGCTCAGGCAATGAAGCGGACATTCAAGCACGCGTACTGCAAATTCGTCAACAAATCGAAGATGCAAGCTCTGATTACGACAAAGAAAAACTGCAAGAGCGCGTCGCTAAATTAGCAGGCGGTGTTGCTGTCATTAAAGTGGGCGCGGCCACTGAAATGGAAATGAAAGAGAAAAAAGATCGCGTTGAAGATGCATTGGCTGCAACGCGCGCTGCAGTAGAAGAAGGCGTGGTTGCTGGCGGCGGTGTTGCTCTTATCCGCGCAGCCCATAAAGTGGCTTCTCTGACTGGCGACAATGAAGAACAAAACGTGGGTATTCGTGTTGCACTTCGCGCAATGGAAGCCCCACTTCGTCAAATCGCGCTCAACGCAGGCGATGAAGATTCTGTTGTTGCAAATAACGTAAAATTAGGCGAAGGCAGCTACGGCTATAACGCTGCAACGGGCGAATATGGCGACATGATCGCGATGGGCATTTTGGATCCAACCAAAGTGACACGTTCAGCGCTTCAATTTGCAGCCTCTGTTGCGGGTCTTATGATCACAACCGAAGCCATGATCACCGACCTACCTAAATCTGATGCAGGCTCTTCAATGCCTGATATGGGTGGAATGGGCGGCATGGGTGGCATGGGCGGCATGATGTAAGCCAACCACGCAGATTTAAGCGATTTGAAAAAAATCACTTAAAAACGCATGTAAAGATAAAGGGATGCCAGCTTGAAAAAGCGGCATCCCTTTTGCGTTAGTGGGTCATATATGTGATTTACACTTTTCCTGCATCATGCCGATATGACAATTTATCAAAAAATTCATTACCCAGAGTGCACCAATACAGACATTTTAAAAGCGAATTTTACCGCTAAAAGAAACAAGCTTAACCTTGTCCCTTTAGCGCATGTGGTTAAAGCCATTTTCTCCTAAATTATTCTTATCGAGCCCCTCTTCCTTGAATAAAAAATCAAGCGGTTGATATTGATATACCCTTCCCCCCTGAAACTGCATGAGTGTTGACTAGGTTCGCAGCGGTCAATCACATAGGCTCTCTATGGTGTTGGGCTTCACTCACTTGCCGCCTACAGGTATCTTCAATTACCTTGCTATCGGCTCTAAGGCTTTTACTTCCAGGAATGTTTTCTCAATATAAAGAATCTGCAATACGACTTGAGACATGTCTTTTTCTTCACCGCAATACGTTAAAAAAACAACGCCCGAATCGTCCCAACATAGACACATCACCGACGCCTGAGGTGCTTATACTTTTTCAAAATCATATTTTGATGTAAGTGAGTGAGCCAAATGCGTGAACTGAGTTTTTATCGACCCCCTCAGCCTTTGAGAAAAAAACAAAGCGCATCTTCTTTTGTTTCCATTCATTTAAAAAAAATTTTATTTAAATCAGAAAATAACATCCTTCTATTGGATGCGGAGATGCACTCATGAACAGCAAGTGGATTTTAGGAATGTTACTCATTGCTGTGCTTGCGTTTGGCAGCGTCATCGGTTTTAACCTTTTTATTAACAAGAAAATTGAAAACACGCTCGCTCATTTACCTGAACCCACTTACCCCGTTACAACCGAAGTTCTCGCCCCGACAATCTGGCCTAAAAAAATAAAAACAATTGGCTTCATCGAACCCAATCAAGGCGTGGATATCTCCAATGAAGTGACAGGCATTGTCAACGCCATTCATTTTAAAAATGGCGCAACCGTTAAAAAAGAGACGGTACTCCTGAACATCGACGCCTCGGTTCAAAAGGCCAACCTTAAAGCTCAAAAAGTACAATTGCCTTCTGTTAGAGATGACTACAAACGCCTTGCAAAGCTTTACAGTGAGCAGTCGGTTTCAGCTCAAAGCGCACAAACTGCACAAGCAAAATATGAAGCAATGCAGGCCAACATAGAAAGCCTTGAAGCCACCATCGCCCTTCGATCCATCAAAGCACCATTCGATGGTTTGCTCGGGATCCGCAATGTCAATCTGGGTCAATATCTTTCTCAAGGCACGAATATTGTACGTCTTGAAGATCTTTCCTTGATGCGGGTGCGCTTTAGTGTCCCACAAGCTGATCTTGGTAAAATCTTTTTGGGACAAAAAATTTCTCTTCGCATTGAAGCCTTCCCTGAACGAACTTACGCAGGCTCAATTAATGCAATTGAGCCTGTTGTAAACAGTCAAACAGGGCTGGTTATGATTCAGGCCGAATTACCCAATAAAGATCACTCCCTGCGTGGCGGCATGTTTGCTGATGTAGAAATAGAATTAAATGATCTCGATAAACAATTTGTTGTACCTCAAACGGCCATTGTGTTTGCGCTTTATGGGAATTCTATTTTCATTGTCGAAAAAGTGAATAACGAAACCCGTGTTGAGCAAGTGACAGTCAAGGTCATAGAGCGCAGAGGAAACAATGCATTGGTTTCTGGAAATATAAAATTTAACGACGTGGTCGTCACAACTGGCATTTTAAATCTCAGCAATAACACCAAGGTAAATATTGTGCCAAATCCAATTTCCGTGCCCGATAAAATGCCACAACTATAAAGGAGCACGGAATGTATTTTACTGATATTTTCATTCGTCGGCCTATCATGGCAGCTTCTTTAAGTGTTCTTTTATTGCTTTTAGGCTTAAATGCATTAAAAGATCTGCAAGTCCGCCAATACCCTGAAATGACAAATACTGTAATCACCGTCACAACAGCCTATCCTGGAGCGGATGCTGACTTGGTTGAGGGCTTTTTAACGCAACCACTAGAGCAAGCCCTCGCCCAAGTTGATAACCTTGATTTTATGACCTCGACAAGTCAACTCGGTAAATCAAGCATTGTATTAAACATGCTATTAAATACAGCTCCAGAAGCCGCTTTAGCCAATGTGTTATCTCAGATTAATTCAGTTTTAAACCAGCTTCCAAGCGCAGCCTATAATCCCTCAGTGACCTCATCGACAGGCGCTACAACCTCCATTTTGTACCTGTCCTTTTTCAGTAAAGAACTTAATTCCAGTCAAATCGTGGACTATTTAGAAAGGGTCGTAAATCCACAAATATCAAGCATCAATGGCGTATCCAATATTTCAATGATGGGAGGCGCGCCTTTCGCACTTCGGATTTGGCCAGACCCTGAAAAACTGGGCCAATACGATCTTTCAACCTCTGCGCTCATCGACATATTACAAAAAAATAATTACCAATCCGCTGTAGGTCAGTTTACAAGTTATCTTACCGTCCTAAACAGCACCATTGATAGCCAAGTGACGACAGTTGAAGGTTTAGAAAACCTCGTAATTAAAAGCTATCAAGGACAAATTGTTCGATTGCGTGATGTCGCAACAATCAATTTAAGTAAAAACAGCGATAACTCACGCGCTCTAGCTAATGGCAATGAAGCGGTTATCATCGGCATAAATGCGACTCCCACGGCGAACCCTTTGGATGTCGCCGCGGGTGCAAACGCAAAATTTAAAACAATAAAACGTAACCTTCCCTCAAACATAGAAGCCAAAATTCTTTATGACTCCACATTGGCCATCACCGACTCCATCAATGAAGTCGTGATCACCATTGGAGAAGCTGTTGTAATTGTTATTGGGGTTATTTTACTTTTTCTCGGTTCGTTTCGTGCTGTGGTCATTCCTCTTGTCACCATCCCTCTTTCTCTTATTGGGGTGATGAGCATTATGCAAGCATTTGACTTCACGCTTAATCTTATGACGCTTCTTGCCATGGTTCTGGCGATTGGATTGGTCGTTGATGATGCCATCGTGGTCGTTGAAAATGTAGACCGTCACATCAAATTGGGCAGCAACCCTTTTAAAGCTGCGATTGAAGCCACCCGTGAAATTTCGGTTCCCATTATTTCGATGACAATCACCCTGGCTGCCGTTTACGCACCGATTGCATTAATGGGAGGGGTTACTGGCGCTCTCTTTAAAGAATTCGCACTCACCCTTGCTGGCGCCGTCTTTATTTCAGGTTTTATTGCACTTACACTCTCACCGATGATGTGCTCTAAAATGCTCAAACCAGAAACAAAACCTTCAAAATTTGAAGAAACAGTTGAAAAAGTTCTTGGAAAGGTCACTGCTCGTTATCAATCTATGCTTCACGGCGTATTGGATCATAAACCTGTCATTCTCCTTTTCTCTGCCATTGTCTTTTTTTCACTGCCTGCATTGTTTTACTTTATCCCTTCACAATTGGCGCCAAACGAAGACCAAGGTGTGGTCGTGGTTATCGGAAATACGCCTTCTACATCGAACAACGACTACATTCAGGGCAACATGAAACTCATTTCTGAAATCATCGAAAAACAACCTCAAGCAGAAGCATCACTTGCGTTAATCGGGATCCCAAGTAGCAGTCAAGGTATCGCAATTGGCCCTTTGATTCCCTGGAGTGATAGAAAAGAAAGTCAAAAAGAAATTTCTAACGTAATTAATAAAGAGGCCAAAAAAATTCCAGGGATCAATGCTACCGCTTACCAAATGCCCTCTCTTCCTGGAGCTTCTGGCGGCCTTCCCGTCCAATTTGTTATCACAAGCCCTGCTGACTTTGAAACCCTTTATAATATCGGCTCAAAAATCCTCAAAAAAGTAAAAGAAAGCCCTCTATTTGTTTATTCAGATGTCAATTTAAAATACGACTCAGGGCTGGTTCAATTGATCATCGATAGGGATGCGGCGGGTGCTTATGGCGTTACAATGCAAGCCATTGGGGCGACATTGAGTAATTTAATGAGCGGAGGGTATATTAATCGCGTAAATATTGATGGCCGTTCTTATGAAGTTATTCCTGAAGTTGAGCGTAAGCATCGTGCCAATCCTCATTTAATAAGCCAACTTTATGTTACGGCCCAAAATGGAAAAGCGATCCCTTTATCGAGTTTGGTTAAATTCAGCGTGAATGGCCAAGCAAACTCTTTGCCTCACTTCAATCAAATGAATTCCATTTCCATTGAAGCCGTTCCAGCACCCAATGTTGCTATGGGGGATACCATTCAATTTTTAGAGTCTCTGGCAGTAACAGATCTCCCGCTGGGATATAACTATTCCTTTATGGGAGAGTCGCGTCAATTTGTAGAAGAAGGAAATGCCCTTTATTTAACTTTCGCCCTTGCGCTTGCGATTATTTTCTTGGTTCTTGCAAGCCAATTTGAAAGTCTTCGTGATCCTCTGGTTATTATGTTCACCGTGCCTTTGGCCATCAGCGGCGCGCTTGTTGCCCTTGCTTGGACGCACGTCTCTGGAGAGACGTCTCTTAATATTTACTCTCAAGTTGGCCTTATTACCTTGGTTGGTCTTATCACGAAACACGGGATTTTAATGTGTGAAGTGGCCAAAGAAGAGCAAATAACAAAAGGTATATCCAAAGAAGAAGCCATTGTAAATGGTGCAACAGTGCGTCTTCGTCCAATTTTAATGACCACGTCCGCCATGATTGCAGGATTGATCCCTTTACTCTTTGCTTCTGGAGCAGGTGCTGCATCACGCTACAACATAGGATTGGTGATTGTTGCAGGTCTCGCTATCGGTACCCTCTTTACTCTTTTTGTTTTACCTGTCATTTATACCTACGTTTCTGGAGGGCATAAATTACACGAAAATGAAGACGATGAAATGCTCTCTCAAACTGATAAAGCAAAATCACCTGATATGTGAAGTTGCAACTAAACGGCAAGAACAAAAAAACCAGAATATCGATGATCTATTACCCAAAACACTTGAAGATGCGTCTAGGCGGCCAACGATTGAAGATCCTGAGCATCAATTTACTATGTGATTGATCTTAAGCGAGAGAAGCTAACACCCACGTAGTTTCAAAGGCGACGGGTATATGTGATTGCCCTTCAAAAGACCAACCCAGTCACCTTTATCGAAAAAATAAAAAAACCGCCAACGGCGGTTTTTTTATAGGACAAAAAAGAGCCCCTTATGCAACCATAAAAACAAAAATCACTGACAGAACACTCACAAAAAGAGCAACGCCATAGCACGCAACCTTACCCGCGGTTCCCGTGTGAAATTTAAAATCATGCATTCCATGATGTAAACGGTGCATCGCATGCCACATAGGCAAAGAAAGAGTACCAATGGTAAACAAGCCACCAATGATACTTCCTACAAATGCTGTAACACGCTCATAACTCATGGCCTCGGGATCTAATAACCCCATAGGAACCATGATCCCAAGTAGCAAAATTGTCACAGGCGTTATCATGGCAAACCAAGACCCACCCGCACCAAATAAGCCCCACCACACAGGTTCGTCAGAACGTTTTGGATTTAAATCGACCACGTTTTATTTCCTCACTTGCAGGTATTAAACCAAAAACAGAACAATGGCGGAAATCACGATCACAGCCATCCATTGCGCAAAAACGATCGCTTTTTTATTCAGCAATTTTCCACCAATGCGAATCGGCATCACTTGAGGCATCATGCTAAAGAAGGTTTGGGCATGAAATAAACTCCCAAGCAAGGCGACAAGGTTAATCGCGATAACAAAAGGGCTCGCCATAAAAGCCAGCCAATTTTGCCAAGCACTTTCTCCCATCACCAAACAAGCGAGCCCAAAGGTCAAAGAAAAAGTAAAAAAAATCAAAGGTAATACAGTGGCTTCACGCAAGATGTACATGCGATAGAAAGGACTCTCTTTCCACCAAGTGCGCGTCATTTCACGAACGTAAGGTTTACGATTAGACATCCTATGCCTCCACTTTTTGAGGTTTGCCATCCGGCTTTAACATCGCAATCACGAAATCTAAAGACGATGAGATCTTTCCTTGGTTTACCGCTGCTGCAGGGTCCACATTTTTGGGACAGACTTCTGAACAATATCCAACAAAAGTACAACCCCATGCGCCGTTTTCACCGTTAATCAAAGTCATTCGCTCTTTCTCACCGTGATCACGGCTATCAAGGTTATAACGATGCGCCAAAGTCAATGCTGCAGGTCCAATAAATTCAGGATTCAATCCAAATTGAGGGCATGCGGAATAACAAAGGCCACAATTGATGCAACCTGCAAATTGCTTGTAACGCGCCATTTGCTCTGGCGTTTGATTATTTGGTCCCTCTTCAGGGGTACGATCATTTCCAAGAATATAAGGTTTGATGGCTTCAAGACGCTCAATAAAGGGCGTCATATCGACTATCAAATCTTTTTCAATTGCAAAATTAGCCAAAGGCTCAATCGTCAAACCATCAGGGTAATCTCTCAAAAAAGCTTTACATGCCAGTTTTGGAACCTTATTTACCATGAGACCACAAGAGCCACAAATGGCCATTCGGCACGACCAACGATAAGACAAGCTCGAGTCCAGCGTGTCTTTGATATAACCTAAAGCATCCAATACAGACATGGTTTCATCATAAGGCACATCAAAAGCCTGCAAATGCGGTTCACTGTCCGTCGCCGGATCGTAGCGAAGGATATTTATTTTCTGAATGCGATTTGCTGACATTATGCTTCTTCCTTTTGAGCGCAATCAGCCAAATTAGCTTGGCTTCCTTTTTTAACCGCGTTTTCTGCTTCTTCTGCTGCTGCCCCGTATAAACGAGCCTTAGGCTGAGATTTAGTAATCGTAACATCACTGTATTTGATGGTCGGCGCAGCATCTGGGTTAAAAAATGCGAGAGAATGTTTCAAGTAATTCACGTCGTCTCGCTCAGTGCAACCTTCATCTAAACGCTGATGTGCACCACGAGACTCACGACGCATTAAAGCTGAATGCGCCATTGACTCTGCCACCTCAAGGCTGTATCCCAATTCAATGGCATACAACAAATCTGTATTAAAGACCTTGCCTTTGTCTTTGATGTGAATTCGCTTATAACGCGCTTTTAGCTCTGTCAGCTTTTTAATGCTTGCTTGTATCAAGTCTTCACGACGGTAAATGCCGCAACCCGCTTCCATGGTATGACCCATTTCCGTTCGAATATCAGCCCAATTCTCATCACCGTCTTGGTTCATTAGCGTGTGTATTTTCGCTTCAACGGCTTTCAGTTGAAGGGCAATTTTAGCGTCATCCCATCCTTTAAATTCCATGGCTCGCGTGACTGCACCTTCGCCCGCTAATCGCCCAAACACAACAAGCTCAGCCAATGAATTAGAACCTAAACGGTTTGCACCATGAAGGCCAACAGAAGAACATTCTCCCACAGCAAACAAGCCTTTAATGACGGTTTCATTTTTCCCGTTCGTTTCAATCCCGCCCATGGTGTAATGCGCGGTAGGTCGAATAGGGATAGGCTCTTTCGCAGGATCGACGTTGACATAGGCTTTGGCTAATTCACAAATAAAAGGCAAACGCTCATTCAGATATTCTTCACCTAAATGACGAAGATCAAGCAGGACCACATCACCTAATGGATGTTTAATGGTGTTTCCTTTTTGTTGCTCGTGCCAAAATGCTTGTGAGACTTTGTCTCGCGGTCCGAGCTCCATGTATTTGTTTTTAGGTTCTCCGACAGGGGTTTCTGGACCCATGCCGTAATCTTGCAGGTAACGATATCCATGCTTATTAACAATGATCCCCCCCTCTCCACGACACCCTTCAGTCATGAGGATCCCAGTACCAGGCAGACCTGTTGGATGATATTGCACAAATTCCATATCACGTAAGGCCACACCGTGACGATAAGCCATTGCCATACCGTCTCCGGTCACAATGCCGCCGTTGGTGTTACAGTTATAAACGCGCCCAGCACCACCCGTGGCTAAAATCACAGATTTCGCTTTAATACAGATCAATTCACCTTCAGACATGTGAATCGCAATCAAGCCTTGAGCTTCACCGTTAACCACAAGTAAATCCACAACAAAATATTCATCTAATCGTTTGATTTGCTCATATTTAATGGAGGTTTGAAACAAAGTATGCAGCATGTGGAATCCGGTTTTATCCGCAGCAAACCAGGTCCGCTCAACTTTCATCCCACCAAAACGACGCACGTTGACTTCGCCATTCTCCTTACGAGTCCAAGGGCAGCCCCATTGCTCTAGTTGGATCATTTCACGCGTTGCATTTTTAACAAAATATTCAACAACATCTTGCTCACAAAGCCAATCACCACCACCGACAGTATCATCAAAATGATTATCTAAACTGTCCTCGTCTTTGATGACAGCCGCAGAGCCACCTTCGGCTGCCACGGTATGCGAACGCATAGGATAAACTTTAGAAATAAGCGATATTTCAAGTTCTGGGTTTGCTTCAGCCGCAGCAATGGCTGCGCGAAGACCAGCGCCGCCAGCACCAATGACCGCGATATCTGTGGTGATTGTTTTCACAGCTATCCTCCGAAGGATAATAAAAGAATAAGATACATAAAATTGCTTCAACCTTACTTGAAATATCAAAGAAAGAAATTGACCTAAGATCTTATTATTTATACTTTATTCTCTATTTTTCCTGACATTGCGATCCTTCTCCTTTATCAATAAAATACATCTCCTAATTCATCAAAGCCTCTGCTTGACTTTTATACGAGTAAAACACATGTCTTTAAAATGGCGCCCCACCGCTTCCATGGAAACCCTTAAATCAAGAGCGCAATGCATGGCGGCTATCCGTCATTTTTTCTTTGAAAGAGGGGTCTTAGAAGTAGAGACGCCAGCAATGAGTCAAGCCACTGTGACGGATGTGCATTTACACGCTTTCACAACACACTTTGTTGGCCCTGGATTTGCGAAAGGCTTGCCACTTTATTTGATGACCAGCCCTGAATTCCATATGAAACGCTTACTGGCTGCTGGCAGTGGGGCCATTTTTCAAATATGCAAAGCATTTCGAAATGAAGAAGCAGGACGCTACCATAATCCTGAATTTTCCATACTTGAATGGTATCGCCCCGGATTTAACCATCATGATTTAATGGATGAAATGAATGCTTTATTGTGCATTGTTCTTCATGTTAGCAAGACAACACGCATAACTTATCAAAATGCATTTTTAAGCACTCTTGGCATTTGCCCTCTTGAAGGGGATATAAAAGCACTCAAAATAACAGCTGCAACCTTGGGTTTATCAGAGATAGCAGAAAATGAAAATGACAAAGACACCTTACTTCAACTCTTGTTCAGTCAAGGCGTAGAACCAAACATTGGTCTTGAGCACCCTGTTTTTGTTTATGATTTCCCAGCATCTCAAGCCGCACTGGCCAAAGTGTGCAAAAAGGATCCCCGAGTTGCCTCGCGATTTGAAGTGTATTTTCAAGGAATTGAACTTGCGAACGGCTTTCATGAGCTCGATGATCCCGATGAACAGCGTGCGCGCTTTGAAGATGAAAATCAAAAACGTATAAAGTCAGGTTTAAAAGCGCAACCGATTGATTTGCATTTAATTGAAGCGTTGAAATACGGTTTACCCAACTGTGCAGGAGTCGCAATAGGCATTGATCGTCTTATCATGCTTGCACTTAAAAAAACAGCCATTGAAGAGGTGATTGCCTTTTCGGTCGAACGGGCTTAATGCCTTTTTATAATGCAAAATGCCGCTCTATTACCCAATCGTTATTGAAGTTACGCGCCGGCAGCAAGTGAGTGAAGCCCCTGAGCCTTGATGGACTCTGTAATTGGGCGCAGCAACATAACCAACACCCACGCAGCTTCAAAAGCGACGGGTATATCATCCTTGTCTTTTATGCTCAAAAGCGGGAAGACACAAAAGAGAAGGCCAAATAAAAAGGGCAATCTTGCCCTTCATTTCATCCCGTTCAACCCCTTCAGTGTGGGTTTAATCGAACATGGGGTCTGCAACATGCTCAGGCTGATTTTCATGCGCATAGACTTCTCCCATACGGGTTTTTTTGCCAACACAAACACTCTCGTCAAACTTCATTGCGCCTTTAGGGAAAAGATTGATCACCGTCGAGCCCAACTTAAAGCGCCCCATCTCCTCTCCTTTAGCCAAATAAACGGCATCTTCACCTGAAGCGGGGTAATCCCAACGGCGAATACTTTGGCCTGTTGGCGGCGTCACTGTGCCCGCCCAAACCGTTTCTATACTTCCAACAATGGTTGCACCAACAAGCACTTGCGCCAATGGCCCAAAACTTGTGTCAAAAATACAAACAACACGCTCATTACGTGCAAATAAATTCGGCACGTTTTCAGCGGTCAGAGGATTGACAGAAAAAAGATCACCGGGCACATAAATCATTTGGCGCAGCGTTCCATCACAAGGCATATGGACGCGGTGATAATCGCGCGGAGATAAATAAAGCGTGGCAAAATCACCTTCAGCAAACTCTTCCGTTAATTCTAAATCACCACCTAAAAGATCAGACGCATCAAACGTATGTCCTTTTGCTTGGATCAATCGACCTTTTTCAATGGGACCTGCTTGGCTTACGCAAGCATCGGCCGGATAGGTTATTACGTGGGGATTTTTGTAAATAAGGCGCGCACCCTCTTTAAGTTCACGCACAAAAAAATCATTAAATGTTGCATAACTTGCAGGATCTGCGTTTTTCGCATCGCTCATTTCAACTTTATATTGACGAATAAAATATTTAATCATTGCTTTCGTCAAAAAGCCCGCTTTCGCCGCCGCCAACTTACCAACAAAACGGGTGAGTAAATGTTTAGGCATGCAATACTGCAAACCTATTTTTAAATCATTCGACATGATTTTCCCTAAAAATTTATTTAATTCTGAAAATATCACAATTCTAAACATTTAGAGCGCATCGTTTTAAAAAATAACAAAGGACTCACTTAATGATGACAAAAACACAGATTAATCTGTGTTTTTTTTGTCGCGAGAGAACTGACGATTTGTTTTGTTCTCAGACATACTTTCGATGATCCGATGGTAGTTTTCAAAGCGCTCAAGATTGATTTTTCCGTCTTCAACAGCATCACGGATCAAACAACCTGGATCAGCATTATGCGTGCAATCTCGAAATTTACAACCACCCAAAAATGGCCGAAATTCTTTAAAACCACGGGTCACTTGGTTCGCATCTAAGTGCCAAAGACCAAACTCTCGCACCCCAGGGCTATCAATTAAATCCCCCCCGTCAGGAAAATGATAAAGTCGGGCAGTGGTGGTGGTATGTTGACCTAGTCCTGAGTTTTCTGAGACCGCTTTCGTTTGTGCGTTGACCTCTGGCAACAAAATATTCACCAAACTCGATTTTCCGACGCCCGATTGCCCCACAAAAATACTGGTGACGTTAGCAAGCTTCTCTTTTAGGCTTGCCATCCCTTCACCCGTTTTTTGACTGACCATCAAAACTTCATAACCAATCTCGGAATACAACGCAATGATCTCTTTTACCCTTTCTGATGAGGCCTCATCTAAAAGATCAATTTTATTAATAAGAATAAAAGGGGTAAAATCGACTTGCTCGGTTGCAATAAGGTAACGGTCGATAATGTTGGTCGATAATTCGGGCAATATCGAAGAAACAATCACCACTTGTTCAATGTTTGCCGCAACGGGTTTAACTCCGTCATAATAATCAGGGCGCGTTAATACACTGGTGCGCGGGTGAACCGCCTCGACGACGCCTGCAATACCTTGAAGCGCTTCAACACCGGGCCGCCAAATCACTTTGTCACCCGTGACAAGACTTTCAACAGAACGACGTAAATTACAACGGAAAATATCGCCAGTTTGGGTATCTTCTACATCGGCATGCTGACCAAAACGCGTGATCACCATTCCTTCGCGTGCAGCTTCCAGAAGAGACTCGCCCCACTGAACGTCCTTTTCCTGACGATGAATTCGTTTATTTTGGTTTGTTCGTACTTGCCGCAATTGGCCTTTTGTGAGCTTTTTCTTTTTTACCACGAGAATATCGCTCGTTTAGTTGGTTTTCAAATCAAGCTAAGTATGATACATGCTTTAACTGTAAAAGAGGAAAATTGGATGACGTTAAATGATAAGAATTTAATTTGGATTGATCTTGAAATGACCGGGCTTGAGCCTGACATTCATAAAATCATAGAAATCGCAACAATAGTCACAGATGCACAACTGAATATTTTGGCTGAAGGCCCTGTTCTTGCTGTTTTTCAACCCGACGAAGAATTAGCAAAAATGGACGACTGGTGCACACAAACCCACACCAAAAGTGGACTTGTAAAGCGCATTAAGGCAAGCACAACAACAGAAGAAAATGCCGTTAAACAAACCCTCGAATTTTTACAAAATTGGGTTCCCGCCGGCGCCTCACCGATTTGTGGAAACAGCGTCGGTCAAGACCGTCGATTTTTATATAAACACATGCCGGAACTCGAACGCTTTTTCCATTACAGATACCTTGATGTCAGCACAATCAAAGAATTAGTACGTCGCTGGGAACCGGAGCTTCTTTCTGGAGTCCAAAAGAAAGGAACTCATTTAGCGCTCGAGGATATTCGTGAGTCCATTGAAGAACTTCGTTATTATCGCAGCAAAATTTTCACCATATGATGGATTTGGCATGATTAATCCGACTAAATGAAAAAAAATCATAAAATATGAACATTAATACTTGCATCTAAGGTTTTTCTTCGTATAATTCGCACCCCTAAAGGAAATAAAGTCTTTAGAACGCGACACTAGCTCAGTTGGTAGAGCGCAACCTTGCCAAGGTTGAGGTCACGAGTTCGAGCCTCGTGTGTCGCTCCAAATTTTAATCTTTTGAGTTATCGAAAGACGGTGTAAAGAAAGACCCTATGCGACACTAGCTCAGTTGGTAGAGCGCAACCTTGCCAAGGTTGAGGTCACGAGTTCGAGCCTCGTGTGTCGCTCCAAATTTTAATCTTTTGAGTTATCGAAAGACGGTGTAAAGAAAGACCCTATGCGACACTAGCTCAGTTGGTAGAGCGCAACCTTGCCAAGGTTGAGGTCACGA